>JAFTUP010000116.1 GCA_017466205.1 Clostridia bacterium | reverse complement strand
TTGGGACTGGCTCCCTTTTTGAAAAAGGAAACTTTAACTAGAATAATCAATCAAAATGAAAAAATCACAGTGAAACAACTGATTGCGTTAGCTCCCTTTCTTGAACAAAAAGTATTGGATGAATGGGCAATGCGAACTGATTTTATACAGAACCCAGGTAAATTATCTGCGCTGGCTCCATTTGTGTCGAAAGAAGTTCTGATAGATTTGTTTCATGTGTTGAAAAAAGATTTGCGTATCAATGAGTGCTGCGGGTTGGCTCCGTTTTTACCAAAAGGTACATTAAATCATATTGTGCTGGAACATCAGGGTGATTTGATGGAAATGTGTAGCCTTCTCCCTTTTGTGGATAAAGAATGTCTAGTTGTTCTTGCGGAACGTTGTGTAAAGGAAAACAACTATCGTTTTTTAAGCATGTTGGCACCTTTTATCAGATAATCAATAATAACATTTTCATCATCAAGCACATCTATATCCCGAATGAACTTGTCACTGAGATTGTATGCCTCCATTTCAGGGAGTCCGCCTTGAATAGCATATCGCGTTGCAATGGTGATACAACTGACCGCCCAATATTTAATCTGCCTTAAATTATCCTCTGATAATTTTCCTGCTACAATACCACTGTTAAACATGTTATCCAGAGAAACACCAAGCCTATCAGTATCACCATGCATAATGCAGGAGAAAAATAGTATTTCATTTTCATAGGATGTATGTGATTTTTTGTTTTCGCGTTCCCAAAATTCCATATTTTCTTTCTCATCGGGCAATACTTCTATGCTTTTAAGGTACTCTTTCATATTCATCACCAAATATAGAATATCATTTTCTTAAGAGAAATTACAACATTAAAACAAGATTTATATAAAAAATCCGATATTTTCTTGATTTATGTATTGACAATTGAGTATTTATTCAACTATAATAACAGTTGAACACGTATTCAACTGAAAGGATGGTCTAAATGTCAAAAAATGAGTTTATTTGTGACTGTAATATGGTACATGAAGAAATGGTAAATGATACTCTTTCCAAAATGCCTGAAAATAATACATTTGAAACTCTTGCAGGCTTTTTTAAAATTATGGGTGACACCACAAGGTGTAAATTGCTTTTTGCTCTTTTGCAAAACGAAATGTGTGTCTGTGATTTGGCAAATGTGCTTTCAATGACAAAATCCTCAATTTCACATCAGTTAAGTAAAATGAAGGATGTGGGACTCGTAAAGTGCAGAAAAGAAGGCAAAACAGTTTATTATTCGCTGGATGATGACCATATTTCAGAGATTTTTGAGGTTGGTCTCAGTCATATCAATCATAAGTATGGGGTGTGAAAGTATGAAAACAGAAAAAAATATTTTAATCGCATTTATTCTTAATCTCTCGTTTTCAGTTTTTGAGTTTGTGGGAGGAATTTTCACAGGAAGTGTTGCGATTCTCTCTGATGCAGTTCACGACATCGGTGATGCGGTCAGCATTGGATTTTCCTATTTTCTTGAAAGAAAAAGCAAGCAACAGACTGACAACACATATACCTATGGTTATATGAGATTTTCGGTTTTAGGCGGAGTCATTACAACATTTATTCTTCTTTTTGGTTCGGCTGCAGTTATTTACAATGCAATTGTAAGAATTTTCAATCCTGTTGAAATCAATTACAACGGAATGATTGTCTTTGCGGTTATAGGTGCACTCGTGAATTTTCTTGCAGCTTACTTTACCCGTGAAGGTGATTCAATTAATCAAAAAGCAGTTAATCTTCACATGCTTGAGGATGTTCTTGGTTGGATTGTAGTCCTTATTGGAGCTGTAATAATGCGATTTACTGATATAAGGATTATTGACCCGATTATGTCATTGGGTGTTGCAGTTTTCATTTTTATCAATTCAATCAGAAATTTAAAAGAGGTTCTTGATTTGTTTCTTGCAAAAATTCCTGATGATGTTGATATTAATGAGATAAGGGAGCATATTCTTCACATTGACGGAGTAAAGGATGTTCATCATATTCATATCTGGAGTATGGATGGCCACTATAATTACGCTACAATGCATCTTGTTTCAAATGGAGATGCACATAAAATCAAAGACAGCGTAAGGGAAGAGCTTCGCGAACACGGAATAAGTCACGCAACTCTTGAATTAGAGTCAGAGAATGAGCATTGTCATGAAGAAAACTGTCACATTCATTTTGAAAATGAAGGACATCATCACCACCATCACCACCATTGATTATGAAAGAAATAGATTTAATTGAATTTGTAAATTACACAAAAACAGAAGAAAAATTTAATACGATAACTCATATAATCGGTGCAGTTTTAGCAATTATTGCAACTGTAATGACAGTAATTCGTGGGAATTCGCTTGGCAGAGCGGATGAGCTTATAATCGGACTCGTATATTGCCTTTCTATGCTGACAGTATTCGTTTGCTCGTCAGTGTATCACGGGTTGCCGCGTTGCAGAGCAAAAAAAGTAATGCGAATGATTGACTACACTGCAATTTATCTGATGCTTATGGGAACAATTACACCGTATATGCTGCTTTCAGTTGCAAAAATCAATTATACATTAGGTTGGACATTATTTGTAATCTGTCTTGTAGCAACTGTAATTTCAATTGTTCTTACTTTGACGGCATTCAGCAAAACAAAAGCCATAAGAATGATATTATATATTGTAATCGGTTTATGTGCATTTTCATCAATATTTGTAATTGGTGATAAGGTCGAGCCAATCGGAGTAAAGCTCGTGTTAGCAGGAAACGGTGCTTATGTATCAGCACTTGCACTTTTTGCAATCGGTGCCAGAAAGCCGTATTTTCATACAGTATTTCATGTTCTGGTGATAGTCGGTGCAACAATTCATTTCATAAATCTGTATTTATATGTGTTTATTTAAATGTCTTGAATTGAGAGCTTTTTTGTGGTAATATAAAACGAAAAAGGAGAATGAAGTCTATGAAAAAGTTCAATAAAATTATATCAGTTGTTCTTACTCTTGTTTTGATGATGTCAATTATTCCTGTATCTTCATTTCAGGTAAGTGCAGCAAAGATTCCTGTATTTACACTTTCACCAAGTTGTGCAGCTGCCGGGGTTGGAGATGTTATTTCAGTTGATGTAAATGTTTCTGCTAATTCAAGAATTTGCGGTCTTATTATAGACCTTGTTTATGATACGGATGCTTATGAGGTAGTTGAAGTGACATCCGAATATGAATTTAACGCTGAAACAATGAATCCGTCATATTTAAATAATACGGTTCGTTTCGTGGGTACAGCTACAACTTATATCAGAGATGAAGCAACAAAGCTTTTTACAGTCAAATTCAGAATTCTTGACAACTGTGCTGAAATGTATATGCTGTTTAAAGAGGTTTATGTGGTTGCTGGTGAAAAGGACGTTGATGTAACTCTTGATTCGAATATTTTATCACGCTCTCTTGTAATTCACGAAGCAGGCAATGAAAATCTCATTTCAGCACCTACATGTGAGAATACAGGTTATAAGACCTACAATTGCTCTTGCGGTGAATTTGTTGAGGAAATCACACCTGCAACAGGTCATAAGTACAAGAACAGAGTTTGTACCGTTTGTGGCAAGACAGCACCTGATGATGTTGTTACGGTAACAATTCAGGACCCGTCAAGAATAACAATCCGTCATAAGGACGGCATTATTCTTCACGCAAATGTTGAGGGTGACCCGACAGGTACAAGCCTTGTCTGGACACAGAGCAACGATAATTTCACCACTGAAACTTCAGGAAATGACCTTGAAATTGTTTCAAAGAATAACGGATACACAACATTTACCGCATCAGTTTATAATGAAAGAGGAAAGCTTCTTGCAACATACAGCATTGAAATGCGTTCAAAAGCAGGTTTCTTTGATAAGATCGGCGGTTTTTTCCGTGGCCTTTTCGGCACAACAATAATTTACGAGTATTAAATTTAATGTAGGGCGAGGTCGTAAGACCTCGCTTTATTGTTTTGTTCAGCAAATTATAATTTGTCGATGTGTTTGATTGCATGTTTTCTCGGCTCCCCTTGTCAGGGGAGCTGTCAACGAAGTTGACTGAGGGGTAGTAAAAACATTGATTTTTTCTCTCCCTCCGTCATTTTCTTGCGAAAATGCCACCTCCCTCGTCAGAGGGAGGCGTTCTGCACTTTGCACTCTGCACTCATCCTGACAAACTCCGACTTGTCATTTAAGCATTGAATGATGCAACAGCTGACCCTGATATGGAATAAATTATTTTGTAAAAAACGAATGGCGAGGATTTTACTCCTCGCCAATTTTTATATCATCTTATCAAGTTTTGAATTTTTAATTACTTTATATAAAGGTAATCCCAGACCATAGCACATCACAAGCTGACCAATTGCAATCTGTAATGCATTTATGAGAAATGCTTGTAATTTAAATCCCTCAGGCATAAATACAGTAATTTCAATTCCCACAATTACAGCATTTGTTATAACAGGGAAAAATGATGAAAGCAAGGGTAAGTTTTTCAATTTAACATTTCTTGTAAAGTAGCTTAAAGTTGCAGCAATAAATGTTGCCAGCGTACCACAGATAATATCAATTATCTCATAAGGACTTGTAATGTTACCTAAAAAGCAACCGATGGTAAGTCCGGGAATGGCGGCAGGGGATATGGCACCTAAAATTGTCAATGCTTCAGAAAATCTGAACTGAATACTGCCATAGGCAACATTTAACATACTTGCCGCATAGGTTAGCCCTGCATAAAGTGCTGCTATAACTGCCGATTGTACTACAAAAACCGTTTTTCTTTTATTCATTTTTATCACTCCATAGTTTTGATTAAGAGTGATTATACTCGTATCGAGTATAGTCACTCTCCGTCAGGATGGTTTCGAACTGACATTTTTTATGATTTAGCAGAAGTGTCGTCTGCATCAATCCTAATTGATTTGATTTTATCAAAAGTGCTTTTAATAAGCTTTTTCGGTGTTGTCAGAAGTGTATCCTTTGCTGACGGGAAAATGCTCCCGAGGAATTTAAGTAAAAAGCTTCTGATTTCAGGGTCTAAATCCTTAATAGTATCAAAGAAAACTGATGTGTTTTCCCATAAATACTCGCTCCACTCAAAAAAGCTTTCAGCACCTTGCTTGTTAGTCGCTTCGATTATATCGAAAATACCGTCGATAAAAAGCTCACGCTGTTGGTGACTGTAGCTTCCCATCCATTCTTTGAAGGTGTTTGTAACAAGCTTTGCACTGGTATGTATTTTTTCGCCTGTAACAAAGTCATTGTTTTCTACAATCCATAAAAATGGGTCATGCTGATGAATTCCTTCACCCTCACTTTTTACAATTCTATATGAATCAGTATTGCTGAGAAGCATACCTATAATTGATTCTTCAGGAACAAACTTCGCAATCTTACTTTCCATATCAACGTAATTTTGTGATATAACAAAATCCTCTGTAAACCCGGGACTGTCAAAGCTTTGTACCTCAATAATCTTTTCCTTGGTTTTGGGTAAACACATAACACTTGCATAAATGGCAAGATTTCCGCCTTTTGAATGCCCCACAACAGTTATTTTGCCTTTGATTTTGCTTGCAACCTTGTTAAGATACTTTACACTTAAAAGTTGTGCAGGAACCGTGTCGTTGTAAAGCATATCAAAGTTTTCACGCCAACCTGTAATGGTTGAGTCTGTGCCTCTGAATGATACACAGGCATTTCCGTCAGGCAGAATAAATGTTGTTGCAGAAAATTGGATTGCTTTTTCAGGGTCAAAAATGTTTTCGTGATATTTAATTCTTACTTTATTGTATCTTTTGCTGTATGCCATTGAGTTAAACAGTAAAAGATTTTTTCTTGCGGTTCTTTCAAGAGGGAAAAGGTTGTCAAAATCCTTCTGCTCGGCAATTTTTGAAAAAGTAAGTCCTCTTGTAAATAATTGCTTGTCAGGAACAAACTCATTGTAATCAAGATATGCAAGCTGAGCAAAAATCAAACCGTCAACCTTTGAAAAAGGCAAAGCATTAAAATCCTTATGAGCATTCATAAGAGAATAATCTATGATTCCGGACAATGACATTCAACTCCTTCAAAAATAGAATGTCGAAATTGAATTTTTACACCCAATTCCGACTTCTTTATAGTTTATAAATTATAACTTGAGAGCTGCTATATCAGTAAGACTCATCTGGTCTTCAGGAACAACGAATGTACTTCTCATAACGCTGAGTGCTGCGTCGAGAGATGTAAGACAGGATGTACCTGATTCAACAGCAAGACGACGAAGCTTGAAACCGTCACGGTTAGCAAGACGACCGTGAGTTGGTGTATTGATGATAAGTGAAACCTCACCGTTCTGAAGCATATCCATAATGTTAGGTGACTCTGCTGTAAGAGGATTAACTTCTTTACACTCAATTCCTGCTTCACGAAGAACCTTGCAGGTACCCGGAGTTGCATAGAATTCAAAGTCAGAATCCTTGAATTCCTTGAGCATCTCGCCAACTTCTTTCTTATCCTTGTCACGGACAGTAACAACAATCTTTGCATCCTTAGGCATTGAAACACCGCCACCCTCAAATGCTTTAAGAAGTGCTTCGTTATAGTCAGTTGAGATACCGAGAACTTCACCTGTTGATTTCATTTCAGGACCGAGAGAAGTATCAGCACCGATAATCTTTTCAAAGGAGAATACAGGAAGCTTGATAGCATAGTAACCGCTGTTTTTGTAAAGTCCTGTACCGTAGCCCATATCAGCAATTCTTTCACCGAGCATTGCTCTTGTTGCAAGGCTGATAGCAGGAATACCTGTAACCTTACTGATATAAGGAACTGTTCTTGAAGAACGTGGGTTAACCTCAATAATATAAACTGTTTCTCGAAGTACAATAAATTGTATGTTCATCATACCGATAACATGCAATGCTGATGCAAGTCGTTTTGTGTAGTCAACAATTGTTTTCTGTACTTTCTGTGAGAGGGTCACTGCAGGATAAACTGAAATGGAGTCACCTGAGTGAATACCTGCACGGTCAATATGTTCCATAATACCGGGGATAAGAATATCTTTGCCGTCGCAGATAGCATCAACTTCAACTTCCTGACCCATAAGGTATTTATCAACAAGAACAGGATGCTCTGAAAGGTCAGGAATTGTTCTTGTGATAATATCCATAAATTCGATAATATCTTCATCACTTGCTGCAATCTGCATACCCTGACCACCAAGAACATAGCTTGGACGAACAAGAACAGGGTAACCGAGAGAGTGAGCAGCAGCAATTGCTTCCTGTGCTGTAAATACTGTCTGTCCCTTTGGACGGGCTATATCACAGAATTCAAGAATTTCATCAAATCTTTCTCTGTCCTCAGCAGCGTCAACGTGGTCAGCATCAGTACCGAGAATCTTAACGCCTAAATCATTAAGTGTCTTTGTGAGCTTGATTGCAGTCTGTCCGCCGAACTGAACAATAGCACCGTCAGGATTTTCAAGTTCAACAATGCTTGTAACATATTCAGGAGTAAGCGGTTCAAAGTAAAGCTTATCAGAAACGTCAAAGTCAGTTGAAACTGTTTCAGGGTTGTTGTTTACGATAATTGCTTCACAACCTGCTTTTTTAAGTGCCCATACTGAATGAACTGAACAGTAGTCAAATTCAACACCCTGACCGATACGGATAGGACCTGAACCCAATACCATAATCTTTTTCTTATCAGTCTTTGGATTAACTTCATTAGCAATACCGTAATCTGAATAGTAGTATGGAGTCTGTGCTTTGAATTCAGCAGCACAGGTATCAACAATTGAGAATGATGGCATAATGTTCCAGAGCTTTCTCAGATGCTTAACAGCACTCTTTGTTGTACCGACATTTTTAGCAATAACATTGTCAGTAAAGCCCATTTTCTTAGCAGTGAAAAGAGTTTCTTTGTCGCATTTACCTGATTTGAGAACTTTTTCCATATCAACAATGTTCTTGATTTTATTCAAGAACCACATATCAATCTTTGTAATCTCGTGGATTTCTTCAAGCTCAATTCCCTTGTAAATTGCAACAGCAATTGCATAAACACGAAGATTGTCAACATTATAAAGAGCCTTATGAACTTCTTCAGTGCTCATTTCCATAAATGAATCAAGGAGGAGTGACTCTTTGTTTTCTTCAAGAGAATGAAGTGACTTATGAAGAGCTGCTTCAAATGTTCTTGCAATTGACATTACTTCACCGGTAGCCTTCATCTGTGTACCAAGTGTTTTCTTTGCAGTAACAAACTTGTCGAATGGCCATTTAGGGAACTTACATACGATATAGTCGATTGTGGGTTCAAATGATGCATAAGTTTTACCTGTAACAGCATTTGGAATTTCATCAAGACCTAAACCAAGAGCAATTTTAGATGCAACTCTCGCGATTGGGAAGCCTGTAGCCTTTGAAGCCAGTGCTGATGAACGGGAAACACGAGGGTTAACCTCAATAACAGCATATTTGAATGATGTAGGATGAAGAGCAAACTGAACGTTACAACCACCCTGAATATCAAGTGCATCAATAATGTTAAGAGCAGCATTACGAAGCATTGAATATTCCTTGTCCATGAGTGTCTGTGCAGGAGCAACAACGATAGAGTCACCTGTATGGATACCAACAGGGTCCATATTTTCCATTGAACAGATTGTAATGCAGTTTCCCTTTGAGTCACGCATTGTTTCAAATTCAATTTCTTTCCAACCTGAAATACACTTTTCAATAAGAACCTGATTTACACGGGAAAGACGGATACCATTTGATGCGATTTCAAACAACTGCTTTTCGTCGTAAGCAATACCGCCGCCTGTACCACCGAGTGTGTATGCAGGACGTACAATAACAGGATATCCGATTTTTGCGGAGAAATCGAGAGCATCTTCAACTGTTTCAACAACAAGAGATTCAATACAAGGCTCACCGATTGCTTCCATTGTGTCCTTGAATTCCTGTCTGTCTTCAGCCTTTTTGATTGATTCTGCATTGATACCAATCAAACGTACATTATTTTCTTTCAAGATTCCTAACTCATTAAGCTCCATAGCAAGGTTAAGACCTGTTTGTCCGCCAAGGGACGGAAGAAGAGAGTCCGGCTTTTCTTTTTCAATAATCTTTGTAAGTGTAGGGATTGTAAGTGGCTCAATATAAACCTTATCTGCAATATCACCGTCAGTCATGATTGTAGCAGGGTTGGAGTTTACGAGAACAACCTCAACACCTTCTTCTTTAAGAGAGCGACAAGCCTGAGTACCGGCATAGTCAAATTCGGCAGCCTGACCGATAATGATTGGACCTGAGCCGATAACCATTACTTTTTTAATGCTTTTATCCAACATTTTATTTGCCCTCCTTAATCAGGTTTTTGAATTCTTCAAACAAGAAAGCAGTATTAGGGCCTTTAACCGTGTCAGGAATAAACTGAACTGTTATAACGGGCTTGTCCTGATATTTTAAGCCTTCAATTGTGTTGTCATTTACGTTTGCACAAAGTACATCTGCATTAGCAGGAGCTTCAGTTACTGTGAAGCCGTGGTTATGTGCTGTGATATATGTCTTGTCTTTATCATTAAATCTTACAGGGTAGTTGCAGCCTCTGTGACCGTGAAGCATTTTTTCTACCTTACCGCCATTTGCAAGGGCAACGAGCTGGTGACCTAAGCCGATTGCAAAAATTGGCATATTATTATCCATAAGTTTCTTGATTTCAGGGATTAAATCAGCAAAAGTATCGTGGTCCTCAACACCGTTAGAAATTACAACACCTTGGAAATCTCCTGCAAGGATTGCATCTGCATTGAGTGCTCCGAATTTAGTAACGGCAAACCCACGTTCACTGAAAGCCTTTACGAAGCTCTTTCTTGCACCAAGGTCGATAAATGCAATTTTTACGCCTTCGTCAGAAATAACCTCTTCAACGCCCTTATAATCATTCTTGAGTTCAAATGACTTGATTTTATCAAGTAACGCATCCTTATCTGAAATATCATCTGTGATGATTGCTCTCATAGCACCGTTTTCGCGGATATTCATAACGATTGCACGATTGTCGAGTCCTGTAACACAAGGAATATCATATTTTATGAGGAATTCCTCAAGTGTCATTTCATTTCTGAAATTAGATGGAGTATCACATAATTCGTGAACTAAAAGTGCAGCAGGGTAAAGCTTGTCACTTTCCATATCTTCAAAACAAACACCATAGTTACCGATAAGAGGATACGTCATAATGACACCTAAATCCTTATTGGATGGGTCAGAGAGCATTTCAACATATCCGGTCATTGATGTGTTAAAAATTGCTTCAAATACAGTTTCTTTGAATTTTCCGGCAGCCTGTCCACTGAAAACAGCACCGTTCTCAAGCATTAAATACGCTTTCAAAATTCACACCAGCCTTTCATTTATTGTCAATTAATTATTATACTATATTATTTTAAGCAGTTCAATAAGAAAATCGCAAAAAATACAAAAAAATAACGACGGGAAAACCGTCGCTCAAAATAATGAAATCAAACAAGAACCACAACCGCCTGAAACAGGAATACTGTGGCTGCAAATCAAAGAAGAAATAACAATACTGTCAGCAATCAATGGTTTATAAATACACATTTGCATCTGCTTTGACATTGTTTTCACTCCTTAATTTTACTTTCAAAATTTTAACACAAAACCGCATATTCGTCAACACGATTTTGCAAGAAAATTGAAGTTTGTTAAATATAATTATTATGCAACAAAAAAACATTAAAAAAATATAAATATTGCCAAAATTGTGTACAGGATGATTATGTAAATGTAAAATACATAATCCATATAAATTATAATTTGTCGGGGATGTTTAATTTTCTTTCCATCAGGGAGGGAGCGGATTATAATCAGCGTCGCAGACCCTTCATTTTCACTTATGGAATTGTTTCCAAATTTTGAACTTTTTTAAATTGCTCTTGTTTATTGCAGAAAAATATTGTATAATGTGAAAAACATTTCACCGTCGGAGGTTTACTATGATTAAAAAGGTTTTAGCAGTTTTACTTGCTTTATCAGTAGTTGTTTTGTCATTTGCTTCTTGTAAAAATGAAAAGGAGCCGGAATCATATTTGGTTGATGAAGAGGGCAACACACAGGCTGTTATCAAGGATGATGAAGGTAAATATGTTGTTACTGACGAAGAGGGTAACACTTCTGTAGTTGACGACCAGAATAAAATTGACCAGATTGAGCAGAATAAGGAAAATGCTGAAATTGAATCAATTCTCAGTGAAGTTGGTACTGACCCTGACAAAATTATGGAAGATGCTGATAAGAATTCCGGACTTCAGATGAGTGACGACCTTGTTAAAGAACCTCTTGTGACAGAAGCACCTGTAACGGCTGAGTCTAAGGCGGAAAAACGTCTTGAAGCATACAGAAAAATTTTATCAACAAATAAATTCACAATCTCTGCAACTGTTAAAGAGGTTGGAACTGAAACAACCGAATATCCGTTTACCTATATCAGAAGCGGTAACAATGCTTATGTTGAAACAGCAGTTCCTTTTGAGGAAGGCAAGGTTATCAAGGCAAATATGGTTATTAAAGACGGTGTGACATATTGCGAAATTCCGTCACTTAATTCATATATGATAGTTGATGATATGAGTATTGAGGATTTGGCATCAGGTACGTTTGACGGTGGTGAAATCGGCACTTATAAGTTTGTTGAGTCAGGTACTGTGACACTTAATGGTAAGAAATATACTTGTGATGTTTATACAGTTGATAACGACACAGTCAAGTATTACTATGATTCAAAGGATACTCTTGTGAGAATTGAAAGAATCAATAAGAATGAGTCTGTAATAACTGAAATTACCGCTATAAAGAACTCTGCTGATGATTCAAAAATCAAAAAGCCGTCAGGATTTAATATTACAAATTTAGTTGAGTAATTGATTTTGATATAACGTAAGGTTACATATCCCGATGATATCAAAATTGTTGAAATGATAATGAACCGCAGAGCAAAAATGTCACCTACATCCATCTGTTAATTGTTGTATTGATGGGATGTAGGTGTTTTTTTGGGAGGAAGAGATTTGCTTTTTTATTTAAGTTTAATAGAAAATGATGTGCAAAAGAAACTTTTTGAATATATATATCATTCATACCGAAAGCAAATGTTCTTTTTGGCACGGAAAATATTGAATAATGATACGGATGCTGAAGATGTTGTGCAAGATGTCTTTTATAAGATAGCGGTTAAACATATGCCAACAGTTGAATCGATTGAAAATTCTGAGGATTTGCGTAATTATCTTTTAAAGGCAACAAAGAACACGGCATTGAATATGAAAAAGAAAAACGGGTGTGATTTTGCTGCATCAGAAAAAACAAGTAAGTTGCACATTGAAAAAAGCAAAGATTTATCAGAAGAGGAATTTGTAACGGAATTGTGCAATAAAATAACTTATGATAAGTTATTGGATACAATGATGAATATGAGCGATACATATAAAGAAGTTTTATATTATCATTTTGTTCTCGGTATGACAGCTAAAGAAACAGCAGATTACCTCAGCAGGAAAGTATCAACAGTAAAAAAGCAGCTTGTCAGAGGTAAAAAGCTGTTAACGGAGCAGGCGGAAAAGGAGGGCTTGGAATATGCAAATAAGCCGTAATGAATTTGACAGTGCATTAAGAAGTGTATTTTCACAGCAATTTGAAAATGTTCCGCGAAGTGAGTCTGAGATAGATTATGAATTTTC
>JAFTUP010000115.1 GCA_017466205.1 Clostridia bacterium | reverse complement strand
CTCACATGTTATGACCCGGCCGTGGAGGGCGCAAACGTAACCATTATCAGCACCGTGTCCGGCGGCAAGATCGAATCGAGCAACGGTTATCGGAGCGTGTATGTAGGCTACGGTACTGCCAAAGTAATAGGCGTGGAACTGAATACAGCGATGGCAGCGAGTACGCTGACGCTGGAGAATGTGAAGATTACCGCGGATGTTGGCATACTGGCGGAAGGCACCGGCAATATAACAATCCTTGGCAACAGCAGCATCAGCGGTGCTGAATATGATGTTATTTGCGACAAAAATGCCACTATCACGTTGGGCGAAGGTGTCACCTTCCCTGATGGTCTGACAGTGTACAGCGCTTCCGGTTATAAAAGGCTCAACACTATGCTTGCCGACGGTATGGCATACTGGCAGGGCGACAACAAGATGCTCCGGCTCACCTCCGAAGACTATGAGATCTCCGGCGGCACCGTCACCGTCAAGGCAGTGTGTACCCATGAAAATGAAGAAGAATTTACTTACACCGCTAACACAGATGGCACTACCCACGTCAAAGCGTATCAGTGCTGCGGAGCTGTTGTAGAAGCAGCCGAAGCACACAGCGGCGGCGAAGCAACCTGTGTAGCAAAAGCAGTTTGCGAAATCTGCGACGGCGAGTATGGCGAAATTGATTCAACTAACCACAACTTTGTAAACGGTACTTGTTCCGATTGTGGCAAGGTAAAAGATATTATTGGTTCTTTATCATCACAAATCCGTTTCCAGAGAAATGCTGACGGTTCTTATGCAAATAAATTTGATGTAAGAACCCGTGCAATGATTTCTGATGAAGATTTTACATCTCTTGTTGGTTCAACAAATGATGAAGCAGCAAAGAATATTAAAAAAGTCGGCTTTGTTTACTCAATCAACCCTGATGCTTTCTCAACTGAAGATGCAAAAACAGTTGCAATGGGTGGAGAAGTTGCAGGCTACATAGATGCACCTGTAAGCTATATTCAGGATGCTGACGGATATTATATGTTCACTTGCCTTGTGAAAAATATTCCAAGTACAGATACCAATTATACACTCGTTTCTTATGCATATATCTGCGTTGAAGACGAAAACGGAAATGAAAAATGGTACTTTATGGATACACAAGCAGAAGCAGATTTCTATTCTCTTTACTCAACATACTATCCTGTTGCCTGCGAAAAATACGGTTGGGAGTAATAAGAGTTAATTTGGTTTTATGGCTCCCTCTGACGAGGGAGCTGGGTCGAAGACCCTGAGGGAGAGACGGATTTTGCAAAATTTGTTCATATATATGACTTTTTGAATGTTCTCTCCCTCCGTCTTTTGCTACGCAAAATCCACCTAATTCTCACCTGCCGGTTCGGTCGGTGCTTTTGAGCTTTCGCTCAAAGGTCTCCACTGGAGACCCGCACCCCACCGAAAACCGACATATCAACCAACAACTTTGTAGGGGACGACGACCTCGGCGTCCCGTTCCTGGTTTATCTGTACACTTGGTTCGGGCTGCCGAGTCGTCAGCCCCTACAAGATGTCTCCCGAAAGTGTGAAGATGATTCATTTAAAATTATAGAAAGGACACAATTATGAAAGAATACATAACACCTGATTTTGATGTAACAATTTACGAAATTGAAGATGTAATTACAGCATCAGCAACTAATCCGGAAATCGGAACTACTGACCCTGATGGTGAAGAATGGTTCGGATAATTAAAACATCATAATTACAACAAAAGGTTCTCTTTTATAAGAGGACCTTTTATTTTTTTGAAAATATAATTATGTTTTTATTGACTTTATTGCTTTAAGGTAGTAAAATCATTCTCGGTGATTATTTTGGAAAAGCAAAACACATATAAAGCTGCCTATAAGGCGGCGTTCCCACACACAATACCCGTAATGACAGGCTATCTTTTTATAGGTATAGCCTTTGGTGTTATGTTTGCTGATAAAGGATATAACTTCCTTTGGGCCGGACTTATGAGCTTACTTGTGTATGCAGGTTCAGGTCAATATCTTGCTGTTAATTTCTTTGACCCGTCTGTGAGTCTTTTGCAAGTGGTGTTTTTAACATTTATGGTTAATGTCCGTCATATTTTCTATGGACTTTCATTGCTCGATAAATTCAAAGTGTCAGGCAAGAAAAAGCCTTATATGATTTTCTCGTTGACCGATGAAACATATTCTTTGTATTTCCTTACAAAAACACCACCTGATGTGGATGAAGGTAAGTTCCTGTTCGCACTTGCAACTCTTGATCAATCATATTGGATTATAGGTTCAATGATTGGTGCAGTTGCAGGCTCACTCATACCATTTGACTCAACAGGAATTGATTTTGCCATGACTGCATTGTTTATTGTAATTTTTGTTGAGCAGTGGTTTGAAAAGAAAAACCGATTTCCTGCTGTTGTTGGTGTAATTGCAAGTGCAATCAGCCTTCTTGTATTTGGTAAAGATAGTTTCATCTTGCCATCAATGATAATTATTATGATTGTTCTTCTTTCAAGTCATAGAATTGAAGAAAAGAAAAATAAAACAGGGGAGGTAAAGACAGATGACTGACCTTCCTGTAAGCTTCTGGCGTTCTGTTATTATAATAGTATTAGTTGCTGTTACAACTCTTGCAACGCGAGCAATTCCGTTTATCCTTTTCCCTGAGGGCAAGGAAATCCCAAAAGCAGTTCAGTATCTCGGTAAAGTTTTACCGCCAGCAGTAATCGGTATGCTTGTCGTATATTGTTTCAAGAGTGTTGATGTCACATCTTCACCTTTCGGTTTGCCTGAATTAATTGCAGGCCTTGTGGTTGTAGTTCTTCATGTCTGGAAGCGAAACAATCTGTTAAGTATCGGAACAGGTACAATTCTCTATATGGTGCTTATACAGTATGTTTTTGTGTAATTTAAACAATTTAAGTTTGACGAGGTTAATTCCTCGTCAATTTTTTTGTGCATTTATACCCAAAAACACCAGATATATAATGGTATAGGAAATTTGTGAATATTTTTATGAATATTTGCATAAAATATTTACGAAAAATATATTTTTGGCATTTAAAATTATAATTTTTTGTAACAATTTTGTAATATTTTAAAAAAATTTTACTTTTCTCACAAAAAAAATAAAATCAAAAGTCAAAAAAACACAATATATTGTGGTTTTGAGAGGTGTTTTTGGATATTGAGTCAAAAATTGACTTTGATTTTTGTGTAATATATACAAAAATTGATTTTTGAAAAATTTGACTTTTTTACTTGCTATGAATATAATTTCAAAGGTCACAAAGCGAGAATAACGGTCGCTGTTTTAGGTGTGGATTAATTCGGCTTTTCTAAGCATCGAATTGAAACAAGCCCCTTATTTAAACTAAGGGTTAACGCGGCTTATTAAAGGAGCAGAATGATGAATCAAAATATTAAAGGGCAGGTAAAGGCAACCCGAAAAACAGCTTTCAGGGTAACTGCAATTATTATGGCAATTGTCATTTTATGTGCAGGAACAGCTTTTGCAGCCACAAGTGAGGCTTCTACTTATATCGTAGATATTTATGAGGGCTCACAGGTAACACGAATCGAAACTACTGAAACAGTAGCAGAAAAGGTTGTTGCCGAAGCAGGAATTCAGTTGTCCGAAGATGATAAACTTATACTTGATGATTTTAAACCCGGTAAGGACAGCAGAATTGTAATTTATCGCGGAAGTTTTGTAACTTTCGTACACACAAACGGAAAAACAATTAGCACAATTTTTGCAGGAACAGTTGCTGAGCTTATTGACAGCCAGGGAGTTACTCTTTCTGATACTGTATTCTCAAGTGTCAACGTAAACGCTGTTGTGACAAACAATTTACTGGTTGAAATTATTAGCGCTTATGACATTTTAATCAACGTTGACGATGAACAGAAATCAGTTAAGACAACTGCCAAGACAGTAGGTGAGCTTCTCGACGAACAGGGAATCGTTCTTGATGAGGATGATGAAGTATCTCCATCTGCTGAAACAGTTCTTTCAAATGATTTGACTGTTGACGTTCTTCGTGTTGAATACGTAACACGTGATGTTGATGAAAGTATTCCGTTCTCATCGGAAAAGGTTAATTCTTCAGCACTTAATAAGGGCGTTGAAAAGGTAACCCAAAAGGGTGTTAACGGTGTAAAGACTGTTACTTATAAAGACAAGGTTGTTAACGGTGTTGTTGAATCAACAGAAACTGTCAGTGAGGCTGTGACAAAGGAGCCTGTGACAGAAATTACAAAGGTTGGTACTCTTGTAAAGGAAGCAACAACAAAATTAGGTAACAATAAGATTGAGAAGAATGGCAAGCCTATTTCAGAGCTTCAGCTTCCGTCTGAATATACAATTGGCGAAAACAATGTCCCGACAGATTATAAATATACAATTACAGGCAGAGCGGCTGCTTATTGCATCCCCGGTGGTACTACATCAACAGGTAAAGCGGTAAAGCCGGGTTATATTGCAGTTAATCCAAATCAGATTCCTTACGGAACAGAAATGTGGATTGTATCAAACGATGGTGTTGTTTACGGATATGCAATTGCTGCTGATACGGGCGGATTTGTTAAAAACGGATACTTCACTTGTGACCTTTATATGAACAGCACAGAGCAGTGCTATCAGTGGGGCGACAGAGGCGTTACAATCTATGTGTTATAATTTTAAAAGAGAGTTTGTTTTGAACTCTCTTTTTTGTTGCTTTTTGGTATGTTTGTGATAAAATATAAATAGAATAAAACTGTGGAGTGAAGGATATGAAGGTATTAAAGACTTTGCCGGCAAACTACAAAGAAATTTTTTCTGTGAATTTGCAGAAAGATAAGAAAATTGCAACCTTTATAAATGCTTTAGCATTGATGATTGGACTTGTAATGGTTGTTCCGATGAATTTTTATATACCCTTATCAACTCTTTTTGACTTTTCACAAGGAATGACAGTTTATTTCATCAGATTTG
>JAFTUP010000114.1 GCA_017466205.1 Clostridia bacterium | reverse complement strand
TTGCGTTGCTACAATGATTATTAAAATTCCAATCACAGCTACGGGCGGATACATCAATCTGGGAGATTGTATTGTGCTTTTGTCGGGTGTTGTTCTTGGTCCCTTGTATGGTGGCCTTGCCGCCGGCATTGGCTCCTCCCTTGCTGATATTTTTTCAGGATATGTTGTCTATGCGCCTGCAACATTTGTTATAAAGAGTTTAATGGCCGTTGTAGTTGGCATATTCGTCAAGCGTCCATCCGCAAAGATTTTTCCAACCATAATGATTTCCGAAATAATTTCGGAAATCATTATGGTTGCCGGATATTTTCTCTTTGAAGCAACCATTATGGGATATGGCATTGGTGCTGCAGCAGCGCTCCCCGGAAATACAATTCAGGGCATTGTAGGTGTTATAATTTCAATGTTACTGATACCCACAATAAAGAAACTGGGTATTGATTCATTCAGAGGAATTTCAGATTAGAGCAAAGGGGCAAAATAAAATGAAGAAAATCTATGTAAACGAAGAATGGTGTCTTGGCTGCCACTTATGCGAATATAACTGTGCCTTTGCCAATTCCGGGCAAAGCGATATGGTAAAAGCCTTGAAAGATAAATCTATATTTCCAAGACTATGTGTTGAGGACAGCGGCAAAATCACTTATGCGGTTTCATGCAGACATTGTGAAGATCCTCTCTGTGTAAAGAGCTGTATTTCGGGTGCACTTTCAAAAAAAGACGGTGTAATTAAAATTAACAAAGATAAATGTATAGGCTGCCTTACCTGTATTTTGGTATGTCCTTACGGTGCACTGATGCAAGGAGAAAAAGGTGCAGTACAAAAGTGTGAGCTTTGTCTTGAAAACTCTTGCGGCTCTCCCGCTTGTGTTGCAGGCTGCCCCAACAGAGCACTTGTGTACGAAGAAAGAGGTGAGACAGAATGAAAAGCTATGTAATAATCGGTAACGGTGTTGCTGCCGCAGGCTGTATTGAAGGCATCAGAAGCGTTGATAAAGATACAAAAATCACAGTAATATCTGCTGAAAACCATCCTGTTTATTGCAGACCTCTTATTTCATACTATCTTGAAAATAAAACAACACTTGATAAAATGAGCTACAGAGATGCAGACTTTTATGAAAAAAATAAATGTGATGTCATTTATGGAAAGCAAGCTGTAAAGATTGATAAAGACGGCAAAAGTGTAACCTTGGATGATGCTACGAATATAAAATATGATTCTTTATGTATTGCATCAGGTTCCTCCCCGTTCATTCCGTCCTTTGCAGGACTTGAAACAGTGCAAAATAAATTTTCGTTTATGACAATAGACGATACACTCGCACTTGAAAAAGCAATCACAAAAGAGTCAAAGGTGCTGATTATAGGTGCCGGTCTTATAGGACTTAAATGCGCAGAAGGTATTTTGGAAAAGGTTGCAAAAATAACTGTATGTGATTTATCTGACAGAATACTTTCAAGTATTTTGGATGACGAATGTGCAGCTATCATGCAAAAGCATCTGGAAGAGCATGGAATAAAATTTATGCTTGGTGATACAGCTGAAAGCTTTGAGATAAATACAGCTAAAATGAAAAGCGGTGCATCGGTAGATTTTGATGTTCTCGTTCTTGCAGTCGGTGTAAGAGCCAATACAAACATTTTTAAAGATGCAGGCGGCGATGTAAACCGTGGTATCATTATTAACGACAAGATGCAGACTAACATAGTCGATATTTATGCCGCAGGCGATTGCAGCGAAGGTAACGATATTACCCTTGGACAGAAAAGGGTTCTTGCTATCCTTCCCAACGCTTATATGCAAGGCTTTTGTGCCGGTGCTAATATGGCAGGCGGCAGCTCGCTGTTTTACAATGCAATTCCAATGAACTCTATCGGCTTCTTCGGACTTCACGCAATGACAGCAGGAAGCTATTATACAGAAAAAGAAGGCGGAAGCGTTTATGAAGAAAAGGGCGAAAACAGCATAAAGAGACTGTATATGAAGGACGGAGTTCTTACCGGATATATTATTATCGGTGATGTAAATCGTGCCGGAATATATACTTCACTTGTAAGAGAAAAGACGTCACTTGACACAATAAATATGGATATGCTCAAAAAAAATCCGTCACTTGCGATGTTTTTTCCTGAAATCCGTAGAAAAAAACTCGGAGGTGTGATATAATATGAATATAAATGCAAAAAATGTCGATTTTAAGAATTTAAATGAAGCTTTACGATCAGCAGGAGCTGAGTGCGAAATTTCTTCATGCCTCGGTCAGCGATTCATTGCATCCGGATTGTCAGACAAAAAGATTACCATAAACGGCATCCCCGGAAATGCACTCGGTGCATATCTTAACGGTGCAACCATTGAAGTTATGGGTAATGCACAAGATGCAGTCGGTGATACAATGAATGACGGTGAAATCATAGTTCACGGAAATATCGGTGATGCCGCAGGCTACGCAATGCGTGGCGGAAAAATATTTGTAAAAGGCAACGCAGGATACCGTGCAGGAATTCATATGAAGGCTTATAAAGAAAAACAACCGGCACTCGTTATCGGCGGCAAAGCAGGAAGCTTTTTAGGCGAGTATCAGGCAGGCGGCACAATAATCGTTCTCGGTCTTACCGATGATGAAAAACCTATTGTCAGCAACTTTCCCGGAACAGGAATGCACGGCGGCAAAATGTTTCTCCGCTCCTCCTGCACCGGAATCAGGTTCCCAAGCCAGGTTCACGCACGATGTGCTACCGATGAGGATTTGCAGGATATCAAAGAATATATAAAAGAATTCTGCAAATATTTCGGATATGACGAAAGCGAAATTTTAAATTCTGATTTTACGCTCATTACACCTGACAGTAAAAATCCATATAAGCAGATGTATGTTGCGAATTAGGAAAGGAATGTTGAGTTATGAAGTATTCAGCACAAGAAGTTATTCAATATGTTAATGAGGAGGATATAAATTTTATACGCCTTGTCTTTTGCGATGTCTACGGCAGACAAAAAAGTATATCCATAATGCCCAGCGAGCTTTCTCGTGCTTTTGAATATGGAATCGCTTTTGATGCTTCTTCCGTCGGCGGATTCGGTGATGAAGCGCACTCGGATTTATTCCTACGCCCAGACCCCGAAACACTTGCACAAATTCCGTGGCGTCCTGAAAATGGTCGTGCTATCCGTATGTTCTGTACCATTACAAAACCAAACGGAGAAATTTGCGAATATGACACTCGAAATATATTAAAAAAAGCTATTGCAGATGCAAATAAATCAGGTGTTGAGTTTTCCTTCGGTTCAGAGCTTGAATTTTATCTTTTTAAGCTTGATGAAAAAGGTAATCCAACCAAGGAACCATATGACAACGCAAGCTATATGGATATGGTACCGGAGGACAGATGCGAAAACATTCGCCGCGAAATCTGTCTTGGTATGAAAATGATGGGCATTCATCCGGAAAGTTCACATCACGAGGAGGGACCCGGCCAAAATGAAATTGATTTCCGTTATTCCGATCCTCTGACTGCTGCCGATGATGCTATGGCTTTTCAGGTAATTGTTAAAACCATAGCACGAAGAAACGGACTGTATGCTGACTTTTCTCCAAAACCTATTGCCGATAAAGCCGGCAATGGACTGCACATAAATATGTCAGTTAAAAATGATAATAATCATATCTTGTTGCCACAGATGCTTGCCGGAATAATGGAGTATATTCAGGAGCTTACGGTATTTTTAAATCCGGTGAAGGAGTCTTATTTGAGATTTGGTCAATCCAAAGCGCCAAAATATATTTCGTGGTCGGGCGAAAACCGTTCGCAGCTAATCCGTATTCCTGCAGCAAGCGGTGAATACAGACGTGCAGAGCTTCGTTCACCAGATCCGACAACTAATCCTTACCTGGCATATGCACTGCTTATTTATGCAGGTCTATACGGAATTGAAAACAAACTTGACCTGCCACCTGCTGCCGAAATAAACTTCTTTAAAGCAGATAAAACAACCGCAAGACAGTACAAGGAGCTTCCCGATACCTTAGAAGAAGCAAAGGCACTGGCACAAAAAAGCGAGTTTATAAAAAAGCATCTGCCGGAATCAATTATTAACATCTACTGCAAGTAACATGAAATTTTAGTGAAGGAGGTAATTTAAATGGATTTTAAAGAGCAAGTATACAGCGTACTATTTATATCTGCTGCTGAAAAATTCAACACCTCCGTTTCAGAATTGTTACCCGATTACAGATACCATCCCGTGCATTTTGCAGCGAGTATCAGTGCTGCAAAGCGTGCATTGATAGAACGGGAATTTGATTTTATAATTATAAACTCTCCTCTTCCCGATGAGGACGGTATACGATTTTCCATTGATGTTTGCAACAGCAAAAAATCTGTTGTTATGATTATGGTCAGAAGCGAGCTTTATCATTCTTTTTATGACAAAGTATCTTCTCACGGCGTATATCTTTTGTCAAAGCCAACATCCAAGCCAATTGTCAGCACTGCTCTTGACTGGATGGCTACCACGAGAGAACGATTGAAAAAGCTTGAAAAGAAAACTCTGTCACTTGAAGAAAAAATGCAGGAAATCCGTATAGTAAACAGAGCAAAGTGGTTACTTATTACCGAACTGAAAATGACTGAAACGGATGCACACCGTTATATAGAAAAACAGGCTATGGACAGATGTGTTTCAAAAAAAGAAATCGCAGAGGAAATAATAAAAACTTACGCATAAAAGGACGAAAATACATGTTTAACTCAGATAATTTATCAATAAATGAAAACAATCACTTAACCATTGGAACTCACGACACAGTGGCGCTTGCAAAAGAATACGGCACTCCTCTGTATGTGCTTGACGAAGACTTAATGCGAAAACACTGCCGTGATTATAAAGAAGCCATAGACAAGTATTACAGCGGCAACGGACTTATCCTGTTTGCGAGCAAGGCTCTTTGTACCATGTACACGGCAAATCTTGCAGAAAGTGAAGGATTAGGTGCGGATGTTGTTTCCGGCGGTGAGCTTTACACATTATATAAAGCCGCGTTTCCGATGGACAAGGTATTCTTTCATGGTAACAACAAAACACAAAGTGAAATAGAACTTGCTATACACTGCGGAGTTGGTCATATTGTTGTTGATAACAAATACGAGCTTGACTTATTGAATGATATTGCAAAAGAAAAAGGCATTATTCAGAAAATTCTATTCAGAATCAAACCGGGCATTGACGCACACACCCATGACTTTGTAAAGACTGGGCAAATCGACTCAAAATTCGGTGTTGCCTTAGAAAACGGCGAAGCATTTGAAATTCATAAGTATGCAACAACACTTTCTAATATTCAGGTTGATGGTGTTCACTGTCACATAGGTTCTCAGATTTTTGAATTTGAGCCTTTTTGTGAAGCTGCAAAAGTTATGATGAATTTTATAGCCGACCTCAAGGCCAAGCTATCTTTGAAAATTAAAATATTAAACCTCGGCGGTGGCTTTGGTATCAAATACGATTCCACTGACGATCCTCTTACTCCTGCAGAATATATCAAAAAGACAGCTGAAGCAGTAAAAAAGGTTGCCATGGAAAGAAATATAGACCTGCCCTACTTGGTATTTGAACCGGGACGCAGCATTGTTGCACCTGCCGGAATCACTTTATATACCGTAGGCGGTGTAAAAGAAATTGAAAATGTCAGAACCTATGTTTCCGTAGACGGAGGCATGGGCGATAACCCAAGATATATCCTTTATGGTGCAAAATACTCGGCAGTTGTTGCAAACAATGCAGGAGCAAAACCGATTGCACCCGTAACCATTGCCGGGAAATGCTGTGAATCAGGAGATTTAATTCAGGAAAATATCATGATGCCTGAAATTAAAGTTGGCGACACACTTGCAATCTTAGCAACAGGTGCATATAACTACTCAATGGCAAGCAATTATAACCGCATTCCCCGACCGCCGATTGTTGCAGTTAAGGGTAATGAAAAGAAAGTTATCGTTAAACGAGAAACATATGATGATATTATTAGAAATGATGTATTGTAAAAATGTCCTTGTTATGGAAAACGAGGTTAAAAACAGATACACAACTAAAGCAAAACTAGTATAGTAAATAATATAGCGATGTAACTAAAAAGATATTATTTAGCAAAAACTCTGCATGAAATTTGACCTATGCAGAGTTTTTGTTTATTTTCCATATTTTTTTACTCGTAATCTGCCTATTGCTCTTGCCATTTTTGCCTGTGCAGCATAATAATCCTGAATACTCTTTTTCTGCAGGATAGCTTCCTTTGCCTGTTCTGCAGATCTTCTTGCACGGTTTTCGTCAATTTCCTCAGGGCGCTCTACCGTATCAACCAATATAAGAACCTGATTATTTTCAACCTTTACAAGCCCTTCGGACACAGCCGCAACAGTTTCTGTGCCATCAGGTGTTGTTATTTTCAAAACACCGGGGACGATAGCCGCAATCATGTTGTTGTGCTTTGCTAAAATTCCATACTGACCGTCATTTGTGGGAATTACTAACGATATGCAATCTCCCTCAAAAAAAGGCTTTTCAGCAGCAAGAACATTAAGTGTAAAGGTATTCATCATATCTCACCGGCCTTTATCCGCTCAGCTTTTTTCACCACATCATCAATTGTTCCCACATTATAAAATGCCACTTCAGGGTAACTATCCATTTCACCATCAACGATTGCTTTGAATCCTCGAAGGGTTTCTTTAAGTGGGACATAAATTCCGGGGATGCCGGTGAATTTTTCGGCAACATGTGTAGGCTGAGCAAGGAAACGCTGAATTCTTCTTGCACGTCCTACTGTAAGCTTATCTTCATCACTTAGTTCTTCCATACCTAAAATTGCAATAATATCCTGAAGCTCACTGTATTTCTGCAAGGTTTCCTGAACACGTCTTGCTATGCTGTAATGCTCTTCACCTACAATGCTTGCTTCCAGAATTCTTGATGTGGATTCAAGAGGGTCGACAGCCGGATATATACCTTGTTCTGCAATCTTTCGGCTTAAAACCGTTGTTGCATCAAGGTGTGAGAAGGTTGTTGCCGGAGCCGGATCTGTTAAATCATCCGCAGGCACATAAACTGCCTGAACAGAAGTTACCGAACCGTTTTGGGTGGATGTAATACGCTCCTGCAAAGCACCCATTTCCTCGGCAAGTGTAGGCTGATAACCGACTGCTGAAGGCATACGTCCGAGAAGCGTCGAAACCTCACTGCCTGCCTGAACAAATCGGAAGATATTATCAATAAATAAAAGTACATCCTTGTTTTCTCTATCTCTAAAATATTCCGCCATAGTAAGACCTGAAAGTGCAACTCTCATTCTTACTCCGGGTGCTTCGTTCATCTGACCGAAAACAAGTGCGGTTTTGTCCATTACACCACTCTCACGCATTTCTTTCCATAAATCATTACCTTCACGGGAACGTTCTCCAACACCTGTAAAAATCGAATATCCGCCATGCTCCATAGCGACATTATGTATAAGCTCCTGAATAAGCACAGTTTTTCCAACACCTGCACCTCCGAACAGACCTATTTTACCTCCTTTTGGATAAGGCTCAAGTAAATCAATAACTTTTATACCTGTTTCGAGTATTTCAACTGCTGGACTTTGCTCGTCAAAATCAGGAGCATTTCTGTGTATGTTCCACTTTTCACATCGGTCATCAATCGGGCTACCTCCGTCAATAGTTTCTCCTAAAACATTGAACATTCTACCTAAGGTCACCTCACCAACAGGAACACAAATGTTATTTCCTGTAGCAGTAACCACCATTCCGCGATAGAGTCCTTCACTTTCTGAAAGCATAATACAGCGAACTCTTCCGCCACCTATATGCTGGGCAACCTCCATAACATGAGTTTTACCATCTAATACTGCAGTTAGGGCTTCTCTGATTTTAGGCAGATTCCCTTTTTCAAAGACAACGTCTACAACTGATCCTGATACTTGTACAATTTCTCCATTCATTCGCTTTTTACACCTCCTCTGACACTTTTCATTTTAGCTTTCTTTCTCATACTTTTTGCACCTGATGAAACTTCGGTGATTTCCTGTGTTATAGCACCTTGACGAATATGGTTATACTGAACAGAAAGTTCGTCAAGTAATTCCTGTGCATTTCTGTTAGCCGAATCCATAGCGTTCATACGCGCATTCTGTTCACTGCAAAAGCTGTCAATCAGCGCACTGTATATAAATCCCGTTACATAGCTTGGAACTATGTTATCTAAAACCTTTTCAATGGACGGCTGAAACTCAAAAGGAATTATAATTTCTTTTTCGTGAATATCATGAAGTTTAAGTTGTGA
>JAFTUP010000113.1 GCA_017466205.1 Clostridia bacterium | reverse complement strand
TGTGTCTGCTGATGTGCTTTTGAAAAAATCCTTGCGTTTCTATCCGCAGATTATAGTCCCTGCCGAAATGAGAGGCGAAGAAGCAATGACAGCACAAGAAGCCGGACGAACAGGGCATACAATTATCACATCACTTCACGCATCAACCGCAATGGCGGCATACACCCGAATACTTACAATGTGTATGATGTCGGGTACAAAACTGTCAGAAGAACTTATGCTGAAGCTGATTATTGAAGCATATCCGATTATGGCTTTTAAAATGCAGTTGCCCGACAAAACAAGAAAGTATATGAAAATAATCGAAGCAGAGGACTACCGTGACGGAAAGATTGTGTATCGTACCTTGTATAAGTATGTAATACAGGACAGGGTAATGAATGAGGACGGAACACAGATAGAAAAAATGATAGGTTATCATAAAAAGGTTAATAACATATCATCACGGCTTGCAAATATCTTACTTGAAAACGGTGCTGATTTACATACTATACGCCGATTTGCAGGGGATAATTGGAGTCCTGAAGCAGATACGGAGGAATGATGTATGATTTACAGAGTTATAATATTTGTTCTGCTTTGTATCGGACTTATAGCTGTGGTAAGAGTAAAAAAGGATGATACACTTGTTTTGAAAAAACAAAGCCTTGCACAGAACAAGAAAAATGCAATGCTCAGTAAAAGGCGTAGGTTTGTTGATAAAAAGCCAAATGTTTTTGAACGGTTTAAAATAGTTTCGGAAGAAATGTTAAAAAGCAGTCGTTCAAACATGACCTTTTCAAAGTATATAAGAGTGTCTTTGCTGTTTTCTCTTGGCGGTGTAATTGTAGGATTGCTTCTTAATAACATTTTACTTTCAATCGTGCTTGCTGTGGGTATGCTGTTTGTACCTCTTGAATATCTGGTAGTCAGACAGTCATCATATACACAAATGATTAACGAGCAGATGGAAACTGCATTATCGCTGATAACAAACAGCTATTTGCAGTCCGGCGATATAATAAAGGCTGTAAAAGAAAATTTGCACCGCATAGAACCACCGTTTTATAATCTGTTTGCTGAATTTATTGCTGAAAAAACCTTTGTTGACAGTAATATCAGCAGAAATATCCGAAAGCTGAAAAACAAGGTCGATAACAGCTTTTTCTCGGAATGGTGCGATACACTCATATTGTGTCAGCAAGACCGTGAGCTTATGTATGTACTGCCGACTATTGTTGAAAAAATGTCGGATATAAAGCAGATTCAGGAAGAATTAAATACGCAGATGTATAACATTTACAAAGACCATATCAGCGTAACACTTGTGGTTGCTGCAAACATTCCTCTGATGAGGTTTTTAAATGCGGAGTGGTACAGACTTTTAACACAAACACTTGCAGGGCAGATAATTGTTGCTTTAACCTTTGGAGTAATCTTTATTGCAACAGCGTATGTGATTAAGGTTAATAAGCCTGTGTCTGTTATGTAAAGTGAAAATACGGATTTTCGGAGGTGATGCAATTTGTATTATTTATTGGTTGCCCTGCTTATAGCGTTTGGAATATATACTTTAGCCGGAAACTTTATAACCTTTCCTACAAAGCGAACAGAAAAGGCAATGTCAACATTCAAACGCAAGCAAGGTATAGGCGAAAAGTTTTATACTACAGTAACATATCCGCTAACCAAAATTATCTCAAAGTTTATCCGAATGGAGAACTACCAAAAAAGAAAGCTGGAAAAAGATTTACAAAGAGCCGGAATTAACCTTACCCCTGCCGAATACTACGCAAAAGCGTATGT
Source organism: Clostridia bacterium (assembly GCA_017466205.1). GTDB lineage: Bacteria > Bacillota > Clostridia > Oscillospirales > Acutalibacteraceae > Fimenecus. The sequence continues at coordinate 7,016 of JAFTUP010000113.1, read as the reverse complement.
AACGGCAGGGCTTACTATTTTATCCTCGTTTCTCTTTATTCCGCTTGGTCTTACGGTAATTACTATGTGTGTAATGCTTCTCGGAATTATGCTTTTTTTCAAAGAACGGCAGTCTGTTAAGGATAAGCTAAAGAAGATTAACGGCAAAATTCTTGACGAATTACCGAGGTTTGTCAGAACCTATAACAATTCATTAAAAAGCAGTAAAGATATTCTGAAATTTATGGAGCGATACCGCAAAATTGCAGGGGATGATTTTAAGTATGACCTTGATATTCTGATTACAGATTTGAAAACAGGAAATACAGAAGAAGCTCTGCAAAGGTTTGATGAGCGTGTAAACATACCGCAGCTATCAACCTTTATAAGCGGTGTTATAGGAACAAGTAAAGGTGTAGATCAGGAAACTTTCTTTTACCTTATGGAACAGGATATGAAAATATTAGCAAGAGAAAACATCAAGCGTGAGATTGCAAAACGCCCCGGAAAGATTAAAAAGGCTACGGTTGCAGTCGGCGTTATGATGTTTCTTTTATATCTATATCCGATTTTCATTGATTTGAAAAACGGATTAGGAATCTTTAATTAAAATCAGGAAGGAGATTTTGAGCATGAAAAAATTAGTTGTAAGAGGTAAGTCTGTTATGAACGAAGCAAAAGCAAAACTGTTAAATCCTACGGCGGTGAAAAGCGGTGAGGGGTATCTTGATATGTTAATCAAAATCCTTATTACCGTAATTATCGGTGCTGCACTTCTGGCGCTTATGCGTGTTGCTATCCCTGAACTGTTTAATGACATCATTGAGAAAATCAAGTCTGTATTCACAATCTAAGGAGCAAGATAATGAGGCGAAGATATATGGATAGAGGTCATCTGTCAAATATTCTTCTCGCGCTGACAGCTAATGAATTAACTGACAGTCGAATTGTTGGGTATGTAAGTAATCAGCAGACAGCAGTTGTTGATTATAAAAATACTTGGTTTTGCATTTGGGACAACGGTGGTGAAATCGGGGTTGAAAAAGTCAATGGTGGCGAACCCCGATTCGCACCTATGGCAATTTATGATAAGCCGCTTAATGCACTTACTATGGGTTATCGTTTAAGGCAAATGATTGAGGGCAAAGAGATTGACTATGACTTTGAACATAGGAATGAAAAAAGCGAAATTTTCTTGAAATGCTTTAACAGAGAAGAAAAAATGTATGAGTATTTTTCTATGAAAGATTGTGAGGTTTATGATGAAGAAGATGACGAAGAAGAAATGTGACCTTGTTCCAAATCGGAATAAGGTTATGCTGAAAGGGGGCATTGTTAAATGTCAAAAATCAGACCGATTGATCAGGCAATCGCAATTCTTGAACGCACCCATGACGGTGACGATTTATCACCAACGCATTTAACGCTTTTGCAACACGCTGCCAACGGCTTTCTGAATGAAAAAGGAATTGAAAAGGTAAATGAAATATATCAGCAAGTAATGGCAGGAGAATATAAAAAACCGTATTTGCAGGGTGTAGAGTTTATGACAAACGACCACGAAGGCTTTATATATTTTAAGGACAGAGAGGTTGAACATTTTAGTGGCTTCTATATGTATTCTCCTGCGGCTAAAGATTATCTGATTGAACTGCAAGATAAATATTTGTTTATGGAACGCAACGGTCTTGAAGATAAGTCAATACATGATGAAGATTTTTTGGAAATGTATAATGCTGAAAACATTGGTAAGCTAAACACATTGATGAACGGAAGTGCAATTATATTTTCAAGTATAAAGAGTCACGGAGCATCAACAGCGGAGTATCTTCTTCCCGGAAAAGCCAATGAAGATGATGTATGGAATAGCGAATATCAAAAGGATTTAATTCAGCAATTTGATTACATAAGAGTATTTAATACTTCCATAGAGCATTTTAAATTTGGCTCTGGCGATGAAAGACCTGCAACCGCAGATGAATTAAGACTTATGAATTGCAGTTTTGATTACTTGAAAAAGAATAATCGTCTTGAAAGCCTTGGAAAAATAGAATTTGAAAGGCTGGATAATCTTCCCAATGCAGAAGAAGATGACGAGGAAATTGAAATGTGATTTATCTTTACAAATAATATTGCGGAAAGGAGCGTGAGGTGTAATGGATAAAGAAAAACTAAAAGAAATGATAAAACAGATTTATGCACTTACCGACAATGGAAAGAATTTACCCCCACCCACACTTGAAATAGTTGAATTGGGAGAAACGAAGTACCTAAATGAAAGAGGCTATGAGGATATAGAAACCACACTTTTGTTAGCAGAGGCAGGACTATACGACAATCCTACGCACGGACAGAATATACGAAAAATGCACGATTTGGAGCATATAACCACAGACAGCGAGGGTTATCTGTACTTTAAGGATAAGTTTGTTTCAAGAAGAAGCGGAGATTTTGAAACCATTTTTGGAAAAAGAAAACTGGAACAGCTACAGTCAAAATGCCTGTTTCTTGAAAGGTGTAAAATCGGTGTGACATCATTCAATGTTCAGTTCCCGTTTGAGTTTATGAAAGATGCGTACAATCGGGATATGTTTCTTGATTTGGATAAACTTACAAGAGGAAAATCCATTATATTTTCACATATCACGATAGACGGAGAAAGCACAGAAAGTCACGGCTATTTTATGTCGGGGCATATTCCTGAAAAAGTTGTAAAATACAATGAACATCAGCTTGCTTTTAATCAGTTATATCCTGAAAATACACATTGTACTGCAACGGTAAATGAATATGTATTTAATAACGGCGGCCATACACCGCAAGATGCAACGCAAAAGGAATTAAGACAGATAGAATTGGCTTTTGATGCACTTTGTAATCGTTGCGTACTTCATAAGTCAAATTCAGCAGAGTACAGTTGGGAAATATCCCCGGAAGATACGGAGGATGCCGAAGATGATGAAGAAATGGAAATGTAAGCGAAAACGGGCAGAGGCATTTTTGGATGTTCTCTTTCAGTTCGCAATCGCAATGAGCCTTATATTCTGCTTTGTGGCATTATGGAAACCGTTTATTTATAAACAGAACATGGACTATATGGCAAAAACTCTTGTCAGAGCTGTTGAAGCAAGCGGATGTATTGATAGTGATATAACCGCACTTGCAAACGAATTGAAAACCGAAATGGGTGTAACACCGACTATAACTTGGAGTGCGCCGTACATTTCGGGAACAAATAAGATTCAGCTACGGCAGAAATTTACGCTTACAGTCCGTGACACCATTGACATTAAGTTGATTGAACCTACCTTCGGCCCACCGCTTGTTATAAGCATACCGATTGAGAAAAAGTTTATAGGTATCAGTCAGGTGTATTGGAAGTAGGTGGTTTAAGTGAAAAGAAAAAGCGGTGCAGCAAATGTTTTCTTTATTCTGTTTATCTTTGTGTTCATCATAATCACAGTTGTTACAGTTGAGTTTTACCATATTTTCACCGTTAAAGAATATATCGACACGGAGCTTTCAAGAGCTTTGAATATTGCTACAGATTATGCAATGCTTGACGAATACCGAATGGAGCATATTTCAATGATTCATATTCCAACGGCAGTAAGCGAATTTGAAAGCTATCTGCATAATGAAATGCAACTTAATTCATCGAATGAGCGTATCGAGGACGGAAAGGTAAAATATAAGCTGATTATCCAAAACACCGATATTGAGAGCAGTCCGGCTTCGTATCAGGTATCAGGTGTTGTCAGAATTAAGCCTATTTTGTTATCGTCATTAGTACCCGTTGATATTGATATTCCGTTCAAAGCGAAGGCAAGGAATCAGCGTTATGAATAAAATTTGTGTTTAGGTGTTGACAGGTGGCGACACCTATGTTATAATAGAGTCGAAAATAAGTACGGAGGTATCAATTATGGGTGCAGTTCACAGAACAAAAACGGCTATATATCTTGATAATACAATTTTTGCATGGTTAATGGATAAACACGAAAAGACAGATATTCCAAACAGCAGAATTATAGAGAGAGCATTGCTTGAATACTATAAGGACGAAATTGAAGAATTTAAAAAGAATAACAAGGAGGCTGAATAGCTATGATGAAAAGATTTATAACGGCTGCCGTTTCGGTGTGTATGCTTCTTGCAAGTCATACGGCGTTTGCTAACGGTATAACATTAAGTCTTGGTGCAGATACATCACAGACGGTAACACAGACAAATTCTCAGTCTGCAATCTTCTCAGATACAAATATAAGCGATTGGTATTATCCGCACATGGAAATGCTTGTTGAAAAAGGCGGTATCAACGGATATACAGACGGAACTTTTAAACCTAACAACACAATTACAAATGCAGAGTTTGTAAAAATTATTGTAGGTCTTGTGAGCGATGCAGATTCAAGCACTTCCGACCATTGGGCAGAAGGATATATCCAAAAAGCAAAAGCACTTGGAATTGTGGATGCAGACGAACTTGTGAGGGCAGATTATGACGAGCCGATAAGAAGGCAGTCAATGGCAAAATACGCAGCCCGTACAATGAATAGAGTATTGGGTGAAGCACCCACCGCAGATACAAGCACATATATATCCGAAATAAAGGATTGGTCTGATGTGTGCGAGAATTGCAAAGAATATGTTGCGGAGGTTTATTCAAAGGGTGTTATATGCGGTATGCCTGACGGTACATTTTCGGGCGGTAGCTATACTACAAGAGCAGAAGCAACTACAATGCTTGTAAGAATGATTGATGCAAGCTACCGTGTAGAAATGTATAGCGGTGTAGCATTTAATCAGACTACAGATGTTATGACGGACGGAAAAATGACCGTTGAGAAGTCAAAGAACTTTATGGATATTACTCTTGAAAACCTGAAATTCTATGAGGAAAACGGCAAATATTATGTAAGCGGTACTTTTCCCGAACTTCCGCAGGGCTATGAGAATTGGCTAATGATTACATCACAGTCTAAACTAAATGAACCGAGTTTTGGATTGACAACAGGTTTTACAATGATTGAGGAAAACAAAATACCGAACACAGGTAGTTTTACAAAAGAACTCACATTGTCAAATCCTGATAATCTGGACTTTGTTATAATAAGAATTGGTGTTGATGCAATCGACAAGGCAGATTCAGAGGCTCAGTCGGCCTACTACAATATAAGTACCGCACACCAAAACGAAATAACTCTTGTTAAGGAAACAGGCGAAGAAAGCATAAAGTTTGAGTATGACTTTTCAAAACTGTTTCAATGGTAAGGAGGAAAACTGAATATGAGAAAATTTAAAACCTACGGAGGGCGATTATTCGCTCTCCTTTTTGTTTTGTGTACTGTCTTTGGCAGTATGACCGTTAGTGCAAGCAGTAATGCTTGGGAACAATGGCAATCTGTTATCCCGGAGGAAAATGTAAGCTATGAAAACTTGCTTATGTCGGTGCGGAATGTCTTTAATATTGAGTTGTGGCATTATTCCGGCGGTTATTGGGGTAATAATCATGTGAAAATCTATGACAGTCAGGTTTTTGACGATCCTGACGAGCTTGCAGAGGCGGTTAATGCAGTTATTGAGTTTGAAATGCCTCTACCGCAAGAAATTATAGATGTACTTTATGACGGATATAATGTTGATGTTGTGTTAAGTGCAAACGGAATACCGCTTAACAAAATCTTTGATATAAATAAAGGTTTTACATTTAAGTATTCAAACGGTAATCTGATATTTAAAGCATATCCAAAATTTAATTTTGACAAGCGGTATAATTATAGAGATCATTTTGTTGCAGGGCTTAATAAGGCTATTCCGTTTGTTGTTGCACCATACGGATATAATCGTTATGCAATGTGGACGAGGAACGGAAGTTCTGTAGGAGCAGCTAATGGATATTTTAACCCGGACAATCCTTATGACATAGGTTCAGAGGGGATCATCCATCCGTCACAGATTATAAACAATATTGGGCATTTGCAAAATGGTCTAAATATCTATGTTGACCGTGAAAATGGCACTCACGAATGGAAAAGCAGTAATAATATCGCAGTTGGTTATAAGACCTTTGCAAACGCCGGAGCAGTTGCGGTACATTTTGATTATCCTGTAACGCTTTCTTTCTACAAAGGCGGTAAAATGCCTGATGAACAGGAAGATGAACCTGACGAACCTGAATGTAATCACGAAGAACCAAATCAGCCCGAATTACCCGAAGAAAACACGGGGAATTGTGGCGAAGTTATCCGTTGGACTGAAAAGGATTCGCACACAATCACAAAGCCGTGTGCAAGACATGGCTCACATAGCTATACTTGCAATCATAGCTTTGTTTATGAAACAAGTCTGACAACAAATCATCTGGTATCACCGAGGACACTAAAAAGCGGATATGGATTTGAAGTTGAGGCTTCATCTATGATTACAACAAAACTTGTATCACATACGGGCGGTTGCAGTAGTTGGGGTTCAGATAGAAGTGCTGAAAAGACACCGCAGGCCCCGACAAAAGCAGAGGTGAGGCTTGGATATACCGTAACAAATATTATCGGGACTCAAGGTAGTACGGTTGCTTTAGAAAGAAGCAGTAACAATACTACAAGCACAACCTTTATTACTGCACAAAATCCAATATCTGTTTTGGGGGCAAGAACAATATTTACAGATGTAGCACTTCCCGGAACGGCTGAAGCTCCTGCCGTAAACAATTTTGAAATTTATATATACGGTGGTGGCGTAAACGGTGTTGAGTTCTGCAAAACCATACACGAAAGCATAACAATCAACGGCTCAATGTATGATGATGACGGAACAACCTCCTGATAGGCGGTGAGAGTATGGATTACAGAAAGACTATTGATTGCGGTATATGGACTGAACCTGACGAACAAAACAGGATAAGAAAGATTGATATGCGTACCTTTCAGGAAGTATTTGATGAACTTAAATCAAGGCTGGAAGATGCAGGGATTATACCTGATGAATATTTTAATATGAGTTCAAGTATAAGGGATAATGAAAAAATGCCTGATTTT
>JAFTUP010000112.1 GCA_017466205.1 Clostridia bacterium | reverse complement strand
CCTTTAACACAGAAAGCCTTAATCAAAGCTCTGAAGAATGAAGGAGTCAGCATCTGTTCAAAGGGAGAATGCACAAGGAATGTCAGAGTGTTCGGCACACCCAAGAGGCTTATCTGCATTTCAAAGGAAACCTTTAATAAAAATTTACCGATTGATGAGGATGAAGATTATGATGATGAAGAGCTACCCTTTGGTCCCGGTAAGATAATTAACAGCAAGAAAAGCGAGCCTGAACAGCTCGCCTTTTCTTATGCGGCAGGTAATTAAACGAGGACAAACCAACGCTTGCTTTAACTATTTGGATTTTGGTCCGAAGTTTAGCAAGCATTGGATTTGTATCCTCAAATCCGTAAAAACAGAGCGTTTTTACAACCACACCCCAACACAAAAATCAAAGAAAGGAGAAGTCCTATGTCAAAACGAAAAAGAGAAATTGATTTTCATGTCTATCTCAGTGAAGAAGAAAATGAAGTGTTAAACAAATTCTGTAAGGTAATGAAAACTGACCGAAGCAAAATTATCAGAGCAATGATTTTAGGTACAAGGCTTGTTGAAGCTCCACCTGTTGATTACAAACATTTTATTATTGAGCTTCGCAGAGTCGGTACTAATCTTAATCAGCTCACTACTAAAGCTAATGCAATCGGTTTCATTGACCGTAATGAGTGCAAGGAAGTTTTATCTGAGGTTCGTTCTCTTGAAGCTGATATTGCAAAATATTTTAAACCGGGCAAAGGGAGATTTGTTTAATGGCAGTAACAAGAATATGGCCTATAAAAAATAACATTCATCAGGTTGTGTCTTATGCTGCAAACAAAAGTAAAACTGACTTGTCAAAATATTCTGACCTTGTTTCTTCACTTCATTATGCAAGCGATAAAGATAAAACAAATCTTGAAAGCGAACAACGACTTCTTGTTGACGGCATTAACTGTGACCCTGACATTGCTGCACAGCAGATGATTGATACAAAAGAAATGTATGGAAAGACGGGAGGTATTGTTGCTTACCACGCATATATTTCTTTTAAGCCCGGAGAGGTTACGCCCGAAGAAGCACAGCAGGTTGCAATGGAGGTTGCAAGTAAGATGTGGGGAGCTGATTACGAGATGGTTGTTGCCACCCACCTCAATGCGAATTGTGTTCACTGCCATATAGTCATAAATTCTGTTTCAATGACGGACGGAAGAAAGATGAATGAAGACAGAGCTATGTACCGTCTGTTCAGAAAGACGAGTGATGAAATCTGTTTTGAGCACGGACTGTCTGTTATTGAAAACCCGAAAGGTAAACGCATACCCTACAATGTTTACAAAGCAATGCAGAAAGGTATCAAAACAAAATATGATTATATGCGTGAAGATATTGATTATGCTATTCCGAGAAGCAAAAGTGTAAAACAGTTTTTCAGAATTATGAGTCAGAAGGGTTATTGGTTTGATGACGGCAAGATTGGTTACCGTACCGACAAGCACGGCGTTAAGCTTTCAAACCTTGGTGATGAATACACTTATGAAAGTCTTTGGGATAGGATTAATCATCAGAGGCTTTATGAGGTGGATGAAAATTTTTATAACTACACCCGCGCGAATAACTATCTTAAAAATCAAATCTTTGTTTTCAATTACAGAGGTTATGAGTTTAAAGAATCAGCAGAGCATTACCGACATCCTGAAACCTTAAGCAGAACTGTTTCAGATTTTACAAAAATGCTTGTGGGCGGTGCCGTACTCGGTGCACCTGTAATCTCACTTTTCTTTCTTGCTCTGTTATTTGTCGGAGCAATAGCAGAAAAGAACAACTGCAATCCGCATCCGTTCTCACCGAAGATGAAATACTCTGCACCGAGGATTGAGTTTATGCATAAGCAGATTGAGCTTGCAATCGATGAAAAGCTTTATGATTTTGCTGAGGTAGATAAATTCATTTCAAGGACAGATATCCGTATGGAGGAGCTGAAAACTCAGCGTAATAAAATTTACAATCAGATAAGAAGATGCAAAGACCCGACGGCTAAGGAAGACCTTATTGACCGTCGGGATTTTCTTATGTCTGAAATCGGCACACTGCGAGAAAAAATTAACATTGCAAAAAGAATAATCAAAGACAGACCGGGGCTTGAGGAAAGTCTTGAAGCGGAGAAGGCACTTATCCGTGAATGGTACTTCCCCGAAAGAGCTCAGGTCAAAGAAAAACATTATGAAGGGAGGTAGATATTATGAACGCTGAAGAGCTTTGCAAAAAAATGCAGGAAGAGAAAAAGGCTGACAGTGATGAGTATTATGAAGAAGAAATGGGCGCAAGTGAGTATTATGCCAAATATTCAGGTACCCGTTATTTTTCAGTAAGGGAGTATTTAAGACTCGCCAGATTAGAGCAAGAAAAGTATAGAAGAAATTATTAATTTTAATGGAGGTAAATTATGTTTAATCAAAACATCAAATCACCGGTAAACATTCCGGTATCAAAAATTCATCCCTTTGAGGGAAATCCCTACAAGGTGCTTGACAATGAGGAAATGAATCTTCTCATTGAAAGCATACAGCAGCAAGGTATTATTACACCCATTGTTGTAAGACCGTTGAAAAATACAAAAGATGAATATGAACTTATCTCAGGGCATAGACGAATGAGAGCATCACAGAAAGCAGGGCTGGAAACAGTACCTGCTTTTATTTATGCCGTCACCCGTGACGAAGCGGCTATTATGCTTGTGGACAGCAATCTTCACCGTGAGCACATTCTCCCGTCGGAGAAGGCATTTGCTTACAAGCTGAAGCTTGAAGCAATCAAAAGGCAGGGTGAACGAACGGACTTAACTTCCGACCAAGTTGGTCGGAAGTTGGAATCGGCAGAGCTTATTGCAAGCAAATCCGATGACAGTAAAACACAGGTTAGGCGTTATATCCGTTTGACAAATCTCATCCCTGAACTCCTTGACCTTGTAGATGAAGGCAAAATAGCCCTCACTCCTGCGGTTGAACTTTCGTATCTCACTGAAGATGAGCAGTATGCTCTTCTTGATGCGATTGAGCTTGAGGAAAGAACACCGTCTCTTTCTCAGGCTGTCCGCTTCAAAAAGTTAAGTCAGACGGGCGAGCTGTCTTATGAAGATATTGAAACCATAATGCAGGAAGACAAGGCAAATCAGAAGCCTATGTTCAAAGTGTCTATGGAAAGATTACAGAAAGTTGCACCTAAGGTTAAGGATAAAGACTTTGAAGATTTTGTGCTGAAAGCTTGCGAGCACTATTACAGGTACCTGCTCCGTCAAAGAGACAGGGATTCACGATAAGTAAGGAGGTGATGTCTATTGAAGATTAATGCAATTAAAAGAAATTATATTTCAAGCCTTGACGGTTTACCTTATCTGCTTACTCTTGAGATGGTGGCAGGTCTGACGGGATTTAATTATGAGACGTTAAAGAAATACTGTCAGAAAGGTACAATCAAGGCTCGAAAAATCGGCAGAGAATGGCGTGTCAGTCAGGATGATTTTCTCAAAATGGGACTCGGCACATTTGAAGATAATGATGTTAAACAGTAATATTGACGTGAGGGGTGCGAAAGCATCCCTCAAATACTTTTTCAGGAGGACAAAATGAATAAGATCTATGTAGAAAAAAACAGCTTTTGTACCCGACTTTATATAGGTACAGATGCTAACGGAAAACCAAAATACAAAAAGCTCAAGGCTCAGACAGAAAAAGAGCTTGAGAAGAGAGTGCGAGAATATAAGAACGCAATCGACAGCGGTCTGAACATTCTCAAAAATAATGATACCCTCATAAAATGGGTAAATCATTATCTCGAAACAATAGAAAGTGAGGTTATGTGTGATAATATCAAAGAGTCTGAGTATAAAACCTTGAAAGCAAGATTGCAGTACTTTATAGATTATAAAGGCGGACTTCTTGCAAAAACAAAGCTCAATGATATTCTTCCTTCTCACATTCAACCCGCCATAAACGAATTATACAAGAAGAATCCGTCAACAGGCAAAACTACGGCGAAGAAAACTATTCAAAGATATATCAGAGCTCTTGCTAATGTATTTGAATTTGCAAGAAAAGAGAGGGCTTATAACTTCTGTAATCCCTGCGATGATTTGAAAATTCCTAAAAATTCAGTCACCAAAACCCGGACCGCTATAAATAAGCATACCATTCAGTTAATTCTCACCACTGAACACAGAGCAAAACTCCCTGCTTGTATAATGCTTCTTGCAGGTCTCAGACGAGGTGAGCTTACGGCTCTGACTTGGTTTGATATCGACTTTAAAAACAAAATCATTAATGTTAATAAATCCTATGATTTCAAACAGTGCGAATTGAAGGAAACTAAAACCAAAGCAGGTATGAGAAAAATACCTATGAATGATTTTCTTTGCAATTTACTCCTTGAGGCTAAAAAGCATTCTAAAGGCTCTTATGTCGTTCAGAAGGTTTACGGAGGAAGAATGACGGAAACCGCGTGGAAACGCCTTTTCGAGAGCTATATGGAAGCGTTAAGGATGGCTGACGGTGCAGATGAGAACTCGCTTTGTTTTGCGGATGAGTGCTTTGAAGAATTCACCGCACATCAGCTCCGTCACACCTACTGTTCTATGCTTCAATGGTCAGGTGTTGATATTAAAACAGCACAGGAGCTTATGGGACACAGTGAGTACGGTGTTACTGCAAATATTTACACTCATGTTGATGATGCCACTAAAACCAATGCAGCTATGCTACAGGACAAATTTATAAAGGAAACCTTAGTTTCATAAAAAATTAAGAGCAGAAAGATTTATCGGTCTTTCTGCTCATTAATTTTTTGCTCAATATTTTTATGTATTGTATCACTTCATCACTCATTTATCAATAGGTAATGAGTGATGAGTGAGCGATGAAAACATCCAAATTACGGCACGCGGTAAAAAACTCCCTAAAAAACGCTGTATTTTCAATTAACCAAAAACTCAAAAGTCCTTATAACAACAGGGCTCGCGGTCTTCTGCGGGGGACATATCGGGGGACATATAGCACTCGAAAATGTACGATATTTTACGGTAAATTGCGATTTTGGAAAAACTGACTTTAGGTATGAAAAAAGCCCGAAACCCTAGTAAAATCAAGGCTTTTCGGACTTTTCTTTGGCAGGGGCAGAAGGGCTCGAACCCTCGGCACGCGGTTTTGGAGAGAGTAAAATATAGGCTCTAACCCCTTGATATATAAGGGGTTATCTGTTTTCTTGACTCACCTTTGACTCACATTTTGACAAAAAAGCATCTAATTTCTGCAAATCTTTTTCCTTATGTAGAGCCGAGAGATGAGTATAAATTGCAAGGGTAGTTTTAACATCACTATGTCCCATTTGCTCTTTTGCCGTGAGAACATCAACACCTGCTTCGTACATTATTGTGCAGAATGTGTGTCTTAACTCGTGTGGTGTGAATGTCTTAACCATCATTGGTGTTTTTGTCGGTGCGAATTTATTGGGAACTGTGACAAAGTTACCGTACTGCAGATTTAAGTCCTTCATATAACTGTCATACATTCTTTTCCAAGCAGTATCTGTCATCATAAGACCATTTGCAGATGTGAGGACAAATGGAGAGGTTTTTGGCAAAGAAGCAAGATAATCAATTAGAACTTGTGGAACGGTAACAACTCTTGACTTATTGTTTTTTGGTTTTTTGAACTCACCTTGTTTAAAGTTGTACGATTTAGTTACTGTTATTGTGTTCTTTTCAAAATCAATATCGTTCCATTGTAAAGCAGTTGCTTCACCACGTCTTAAGCCTGACAACATCATAAGCATAGCAGATGGCTTTGCTCTGTGTTCAAACTCCATTACCCATTGTCTTTCTTCCTTGGTTAACGCTCTTCTGTGCTTTTCTGATGCTCCTTGTGGTGCTTTCAGCTTTGATGCAGGGTTGTAATCAATTATTCTATTGTCAATAGCAAAGTCGAAGATTGATGTTACTATTTGAATGTATGAACGAATAGTCTTTTTCGCCATAGGTTTACCTGTAAGAGGGTTTTTAGCAGAAATCGAGAAAAGTATTGTTTGCAAGTCAAAGGGCTTAATTTGGCTTATTTTTGCGAAAGAGAGGGCATCTTTCCACACTTGAACACGGGGGACAAGTGCGTTGTATCTGTCAACAGACACTTCATTCTTTTTATATGTGAGCCAATAATCCGCCCACACAACAAAAGAGTCATTAGAAGATGACAAATCCATACCTTTACGGAGTGATGCTCTGACTTCATCGGCTTTTTGATTGGCTTCTTTTTGAGTATTTCCATAAACAGACTTGTACTTCTTTTTGCCGTCAACAATACCAATATAAACTCTTACTAAATATCTTCCGTCTTCTCTTTTTGTGTTTGATTTTCGTGGCATAGATATCACTCCTTGTTTAGATAATAATTTGGTTAGTAATAGGTGAATAGCTGTGCTAATATTTTAAATTTTATTTGCATATAATAATTGTGGTAGAAAATGTTGTTGACATTTTTCACGGCATATGCTACCATAATAACAGGAAGACAATATTTTCCTACCATAGCTCATCTGCCACGAGTAGAAGGAGTACTCGGAACCGTTTCCATTAAATTGGAGACGGTTCTTGTTTTTTATATGCTTCATATTCTTTTAGCATCTTATTGAGGGTATTTTTATTGTCTTTTTGGCTTGTAGTTCTTATGTAACTTATCGTGAATATTGTTGGGTGGTCTTTGAACTTTTGATTCAAGACCGTCAACATGTTCGTTTAAACTGTCTTTAATGGTATGCCACATAGGGTCTAAAACAAAATCAATGCCTTCTCGACGAGCATTTTTTGCTGCAGGTACGAAGTCGCTATCACCAGCAATAAGTATTATTTTATCTACTAATCTTTTTTGTGCAAGTGAAGCGATGTCTAAACCAATTCTCATATCAACGCCTTTTTGTTGAATCTCAAGAGAAAAGTCACCTTCAGTTAAATCATCGATAGTTATTTCTTTTCGACAAAGTTTCTTCAATGTATCAGGATTAAGTCTGTAACCAGCAGAACTATCTAACAATTCACCTAATCGAAGCGCGACTTTGCGTTTTGAAATCAATTCATTAAAAAAATCGTTACTCCATTTATATTGCGGACTTTTTCCAAGGTTAACGCTTTTTTGCGTTAATGGGTGATATACAACTTTACTTGAAGGTTTACAGTCATAGTAAAAGATTCTGTATAAATAATGAGAATTTTCATTTCCTTTTTCCGAGGTATCTTTTAAATGTCTATGACAATATTTGATAAGTTCATCAGCTCTGTCTTTTGCATTTTTATCGCCAAAAAGATAATTTGCCCTTTTTCGATAAAAACCACCATCTACCATAATTGCAACTTTCATTAACATATCCTCCATATAATAAAAAAACTCCATGCCTCGTAACTTCCCGTATCTTGGGAGAACTACTACATAGAGCTTACTTTTAAATATAAATGTGAAAATCAATCACATTTACAATATATATTATGCTCAAATGTAGCAAAAAAGTCAACAAAATGAGAAAAAATTTTCTAACTTTGTTATTTGTGCAAAAAAAACATTCATAAAATTTATCAATTTTATACATTTTTAAATTAAAACTTTGTTCTTAATCAGACTACCTTTCCTTAAATTCGGATGGGTAGTTGTTAAATATTGTCCGTTTTTGCGGACTGTTTCATTTTACCTATTGACTTTTTTGATAAAAGTCGCTACAATGAATATTGCAAGCGAACATTTGTTCAGTTGTAGAAAGGAGAGCATACAATGACAGAACAAGAAAAAGAAATAATTGAAATGATAAGAAATTGTCCTGACACTGAATATGCTCTGCTGAAGGCTATTGAAATATTTACTTTATTTGCAGAGCAACCTTTAACATCTCAATAGCTAACTGCTTTTTATCATCAGGTATTGTCCTGTACAATTCGAGCAAAAGTTCTTCGCCCTCTGTGAGTTTTGTCACAGGGGGATTTTTATTTTCTCCCTTTTCTTCTATTAAATCGGATTTTAATATGCCGAAATAATCAGCCAACATTTCAACTTTATCCATTCGAGGATATTTCTTTCCTTTAACCCATTCGTTGAATGTTGATGGTGATACACCAACAATTTCTGCAATCTCTTTTTGTGACCGATGACTTCGGTTGATGTAATATGTTAAGTTCTTTGCAAAAGTTTCTTTGTTACCAATGTTACTCAATGTATTTCATCTCCTTTCAACAATAGTGTACACCATATTCGCCAAAAAGTAAATAAAAATTTTCAAAAAATTCGCTAAAAGTGTTGACAAGTTCAAAAAGAGGGTGTATTATAATGTTGTAATTCGCTTAAAGCGAATATGAAGCGAATAGAAAATAGGCAAAAAGAATGAAAGGAATTGAGAATATGAAAACTTTACAGGGTATGAGAATGACAACTGAATACATTATGGAACAAATAAAAATTGATGCACTTAATGACACTTTTGAAAAGTTTAAGAAAGCAACCGAACATTATTATAAAACTTCCGAAAACGGAAACGAAGTAACTAAACTTTTCAAAGAGCTTGAAAAATTAGGGGCAAATATGGAATATGTAATCGAAACAGACTTACAAATTCGTGATAAAGTTTTTGGAATATAACAGGGGGCGAAAATATGAATATTAACGAAATTACAATGGGAATGACACCACAGGAAAAAGACATTTATTTTGCACATCAAGAAAAAAGACACAGAGAAGAAGCCGAAAAACTTGAATGTGAAAAGGCACAGTTAAGAGCATACAAAGAAAGCCTTATTGAAGATATTTTAAAAAGTAATTGCAATTTTACATACGAAGAATTAAAGCGTATGAGTATTAGAACACTTGAACGAATATGGTAAGGGGGCAAAATATGAAATTTGTTTTAGTAGATATACGAAATAAAAAAATATATGGTTTGTACGGTGGAAGAAATGAAAAGTACAGCGATATTTATAATTATGTAATGTCAGCAGATTATCAAAACTGCGGTTATAAATTTGACAAACTTGAAGATGCAATAAAGGTTAAAAAGGCATTGAGTGGCAAAGGTAATATTGAGCCGAATTTTGAAATTTTAGTTATTGACACCGAAGAATAACGCTTCTAAAGGGTTGAGCGTATCAGCCCTATTCCAAGCTGAAAGGCTTATTAAATTTGAAATGATTTTTAAGGGGGGTGTGAAAATGGCAGATATAGTTAGACTCACATTGGAAGCGGCTAGAAGAAATAAGAAGCTGACACAGAAAAAAGTTGCTACAATTATTGGTGTCAGCAATAAGACGTTGAGCAGCTGGGAGAATGGTAGAAGTTTTCCCAAGCCTGAACAGATTGATGCACTTTGTGACCTCTATGGAGTACATTATGATAATCTTATTTTTTTGCCCACTAATTCGCTTTAAGCGAATTTAATACGAAACCATCGAATGGAGGGAAAACAATGGCAAAGAAAATGCAATTTACAAAAATCTACTCTTGGGAAGATGTTCCTGCACTAATGACACCGAATGAAGCATCCTTGCTATTGAGAATGCCTGAGGACACAATTCGTCATTATTGTGAAACAGAACAGTTGCCCGCCAATAAGATTGGTAAATTTTGGTTCATAGATAAGGGTAAACTTATGGAACAATTCGGCTATGCAGTATAGCAAAAACGAATGGGAGAAACATTATGAATATTAGTAAAAAAATCAAGGAATTGAGAAAAGCCCGAAAACTCACACAGGTACAGCTTGCCAACGAATTAAATTCAACACAAAAGAGCATTAGCAATTGGGAAGCAGGAAAATCTGAACCGACTATATTCAGCTGTATGCTATTAGCAGATGTATTTCAAGTGAGCCTTGATGAATTATGTTGCAGAAATTTTAAGGGGGTTAAATGAGATGTCAAGCAAGTTTGCAGTAACAACCTTAATTGAATTAGCAATAGCAATTCTTATTGTTTATGGTTTTATGAACGAGGACAAGGTTATCAGGTTCGAGCAGAACATTAAACGCATTATTGTAGGTAATTACAGGCGATTGAAGAGAGTCGCAAAAGATAATTTCGGGAAGGAGAGAATATGAAAATCACACAAAAAAATTATTATTCATCTGAAATGAATAAACAGTATATGTCTGTTTCACAATTTAAAGATTTCTGCAAATGCGAAGCCATGGCTATGGCGAAAATCAACGGTACATATCAACAGCCGAAGTCAAGAGCTTTACTTTTAGGTTCACTTTTTGATGAACTGCTTACAGGAACAGAAAAATCACAGTCAGTTTTTATTGAAGAAAATAAGCAAGAGTTATTCAAGAAAAACGGCGAACCTTATGCAGATGTTGCACAGGCTTATGAAACTGTCGAAAAAGTTAAACAGCAGCCGTTGATGATGAAATACTTGTCAGGGCAAACACAAAAAATAATGACAGGAGAAATTGCAGGCGTTCCGTTCAAAATCAAAATAGACAGTTATAAAGCCGGTAAATTTTTATGCGATTTGAAGTATATGGCAAGTCTACGGTCACCAAATCTTTTTGACTCAATGGTTAAGTATTGGGGCTATGACATTCAAGGAGCTGTTTACCAGGAAATTGTATATCAAAATACGAATAAAAGATTACCGTTTTTTCTGTGTATTGCAACAAAAGAAACAATACCACATTTAGAGCTATGCGAGATTAAGCAATATGATTTGGATGAAGCACTTTCAAATGTTGAAAAGAAAGTTCAAAGATTTCAGGCATTAAAAAATGGTGAAATTGAGCCTGAAAGATGTGAGGAATACGATTGCCTTTACTGCACAGCTACACGCATAATTACCGAAGCTATTGACAGCAATATGCTTGGTATGACACGCAAAATAGAAGATTAAGTAAGAAGGGAGAAATAAGTTATGGCAGTAGCAATTATTTATGGTCCAGCAGGAGCAGGAAAGACTACCAACAGTACATTAGTGAAAGGAGGATATGTCGGTATTGAGAACGGCAAACTCAAGCAGTATAAGGAAAAAGGCAAGATTAAGTTGCTTTGTTCTGATAACTCATCCATTGTATTGAATAACTTTGACAGACCGAATCTCGACATTGAAGCAACTTGGAATTGGCTTGATAAAGATAAATCGGGAAAACCACAGGACAATTTTAATTCACAGTTTCGTAAGGCAGTTGAAAGCAATATTTATGACACTATTGTTGTTGATAATGTTACAAGTATTTTCAACAATGCAATTATTGAGCTTGATGATAGTGGAAAATACAAGGACATGAGACAAGCCTACAGTATTGTTTATAACGGCTTACGCAGATTGGTTTGGGAAGCAGCACAGGCAAAAACAAATGTTATTTTCACTTGTTGGCATAATGCAGAAGATTATCCTGCACCTGACGGAACAATGACAAAAAGAATTACACCTAAATTGCCAATGAAAATTATGGATGATTTCGTTGGAATGTGTAATATCTGTGCGTATATAAACACAGCAGATAAAGATGGGAAAAAGGCTTGGTATTACATTCTTGAAGGCAGTCCTAATATGTATGCAAAAGACCAGCTGTATGTAAGAAAGTCTTGTATGCCTGAAGATATTTTTTCAGGGGGAAACAAATAATGCTTGACTTTATTCTTGGCATTGTAACAACGATAGTTTTTGAAATTATTTTATTAGTAATTTATACACACAAACAAATTTTTGGAGGTAAAAAGAAATGATTCAATGGAATTTTAATGTTGACGATTACACAGAAAACACAGGTTTTAAACCAATTCCTATTGGTGAACACCGTGTGAGAATTGCATCAGCGGAAGAACAGGTAAGCAACAGTGGCAACCCTATGATTAAGCTCGTTCTTGATGTTTCGGGTTATAACTCAACTATTTGGCACTATGTAGTATTTATGGCAGACAATCAGAAATTTACAAATCAAAAACTTGGTGAAATTTTCAACTCTTTCGGTATTCCGCAGGGCAATTTGAATACGGCTTCTTGGATTGGTAAAGTTGGTGCAGCAAAGGTTAAACACGATACATACAATGGAGAAACCAATGCAAAAATTGCATATTTTATTGCAAAAGATAAACAGGACAAACTTCCTGCATGGCAAGAGCCGTCAAACAAGGCAGAAGTAACAGGTCAGGCAAGTGGTATTCCTGCAGGATTCACACCAATTCCTGATAATAATAACTTGCCATGGAATTAAGAGATTATCAGCAGAGTGTATTTGATTATTCCACAAAGGCTTTTCTTAACGGTGCAAAAGGAATCTGTTGTGTTCTTCCTTGTCGAAGCGGTAAATCTTACATAATGGCACGGATGATTAAAGGTGCTAAGGGTAATGTTCTTGTATTGGCTCACCGCAACACGCTTATAGCTCAACACAAGGAATTATTAAGAGATTTGCATGTTTTAACTGATAAGGTGCGAATTGAATCGGTATTTACTGAGGCAAGCAGATTAGGTAAGTATTCAACGAATAGTGTGGACTTAATCATAATTGACGAAGCTCATCTGTCGGAAGCTCGTTCATATCGAAAAGTCTGTGAATATTATGACTGTCGCAGAGTGCTTTTTACTGCAACTCCATCAAGATTGGACGGAAAGCCTTTAACACTTGCAGACACCTTGATAACAGGTATAACTGCTAATGAACTTATTCAAATGGGTGCTATCAGTGATTACGATTACTATGCACCCGATTTGAATATCGACACAGACAATGTCGATATGGTCGCAGGAGAATACAACAACAGACAGATAAGCGATTTAATGTGTCAATCTGCCATTTATGGCGATGTGCTTAAATACTACCGTCAATTAGGTGAAAACAGGCAAGCGATAGCGTATTGTACATCTGTTAAGCATAGCGAGAAAACAGCAAGAATGTTCATTGAAAATGGTATATCTGCTATTAGCATTGACGGTGGTATGAGCATCAAAGAACGAAACAGACGAATGGAACTGTTTAAGAGTGATAAAGTGCAGATTTTATGTAACTGCAATCTCATATCAGAAGGCGTTACTTTACCAAATGCAAGTGTTGCCTTGCTTTTAAGACCAACTATGAGTTTGCCGTTGTTTATTCAACAGGCTTGCAGAGTTCTGACTCCTGTTAAGGGTAAAAAAGCCGTAATTATTGATTATGTAAACAATGTGCAAAGGCACGGCTTACCAACTGATAATCACGAATGGAGTTTATCAAAAGCAGTTGAAAAGAGAAAGCAACATAATGATGACGGTACATTGAGTATAAGACAATGTGAGAATTGTTTTAGATGCTTTAAAACTGCTTCTAAATGCCCTTACTGTGGTTATGAATATCAAGTTAAGGGCAGAGAATTAAAAGCCATTCAAGATGTGGAATTAAAGAAAATACAGGCAGTTGAAAAAGAAGAACAAGAAAAGCAGAGAAAATATGCACGAATGCAATTGGGGCAATGCCGAACAGTAGCAGATTTGCAAAAAATTGCAAAAGAGCGTGGCTATGCTCCCGGTTGGGTATGGCGAATGGCACGAATAAAGCATATTACGAGGTAACAGTATGACGAAAGAACAGGCAATTAAATATTTACAGAATGTACTTGATAATTGGCTATTATTTTGCAAAAGTCATTCAAGATTTGCTCTTGCTATTAAGGTTTTATTACAGGAGATTAAAAATGAATAAATCAGAACATCGAATACAAGACGAAATACGATTAGCTTTATCTCAATACGGAATAGTACTACGACTTAATTCAGGTCGATTTTGGCAAGGCAAAAGAGTTTGGAGTAACGAATTTAACCAATATGTATTGATAAATTTAAGAGCCATTCGAGGCTGTCCGGAAGGAACACCTGATTTACAGTTCCTCGGTGAAAATAACAATGTTGCGTTTATTGAATGTAAAGACCATAAAGGCACAACGAGGGACAAACAGGACAAATTTCTTAATATTATGTATCAGTACGGAATAAAAGCGGGCATAGCTCGTTCTACGGAAGATGCAATCAAAATAATTGGAGGAAAATAAAAAATGTCAACGAAAGAAAAAGTATATGCAACAGGATATAAAGCATACAAAAAAGGATTAATCTGTGACCCGACAGGA
Organism: Clostridia bacterium; assembly: GCA_017466205.1. GTDB lineage: Bacteria > Bacillota > Clostridia > Oscillospirales > Acutalibacteraceae > Fimenecus. Next base: position 9,979 of record JAFTUP010000112.1, on the reverse strand, counting down.
TATAAACCTACACAATTTGAAGAAGGAAAAACTTATGAGGTTGAAAATGCTCTACCTTGTGCAAGCGGTTTTCATTTTTGTAAAGCACCTTTAGACGTTCTTGATTATTACCCACTTATTGATAATGACGGTAATATGTCAGAGTTCACAACTGTTGAAGCGCTTGACGAAGCTAAAACAGATGACAACAAAAAGTATTGTACGAAAAAAATTCGCATAGGTGCAAAACTTGATTTTCCTGCTCTTATCAAAGCAAGCATAGATTTCGCCTTTGAACAGACAGGCTCAAAAACAAAAGAAAGTGATAAAGATAACGAAAAGATAAAATCTAGTGGTAACTATGCAAAAATCGGTAGTAGTGGTAACTCTGCACAAATCGGTAGTAGTGGTGACTATGCAAAAATCGGTAGTAGTGGTAACTCTGCACAAATCGGTAGTAGTGGTGACTATGCACAAATCGGTAGTAGTGGTAACTCTGCACAAATCGTAAGCGAGGGAAAACATTCTGTTGTTTGTTGTGCGGGACATAATTCCATAGCAAAAGCAAAGATAGGTAGTTGGATAACTCTTTCAGAATGGAAGTTTGACGAAAACGAGAATGCTTATATTCCTATTTGTGTGAAAACAAAACAAGTTGATGGTGTGGAAATCAAGGCGGATACGTTCTACCGTCTTATTAATGGTGAGTTTGTAGAACAATGAAAAATCTATTATTTATAGCAATTTCAGTATTGCTTATGACAATAACAGTTATTCATACAGATAGTACAGAAGTTACCGAGTTTTACTCGGTAACTGAAACTACAACAGTAACACAGAATACAACTACCGAAATAATCGAAACGACTACTGAACCAACAAGAACAATGTTTGTAACGACAACTGCTTATTGTCCTTGTGTGGAATGCTGTGGCAAGAGCGATGGAATTACTGCATCAGGTGTTAAAGCAAAAGCAAATCATACTATTGCGGTTGACACAAGAGTTATTCCATTCGGTACAACGGTTATTATCAACGGTAATGAATATGTTGCTGAAGATACCGGAAGTGCCATCAAAGGCAATAAAATTGACATTTACTTTGATAGTCACGAGGAAGCTCTTGGATATGGTAAAAAAATTCTTGAAATTGAAGTAATGGAATGATGATATGACATTGGAAGAACTTGGTAAACAGTATGCAGAAGAACTTAAAACGATAGAAGAATTATTGTATAAAGCAAAGCGAAATTTATGCAAATCAAAAAATCAAGCAGAGATATTTGACTTAAAAGTAAAAATATTTACTTATGAGGTGATGTGTGCTGACTTGAAGAGAACATCAGAACATCTATTGCATTACTATGAAAAAGACCCTAAAAAACATATACGATAAATACAGGCAGGTGATTGTTAAATGGACTACTACGAATTTTTAAAAACTAAAGATATAAAAGTTATTGATTGTGGATTTGAGGTAGATACCGATACCCTCAGTCCAAAAGCATATATATGGCAGAAAGATATAGTTAAGTGGGCTTTGAAAAAAGGCAGAGCCGCATTGTTTGAAGATTGTGGTTTAGGTAAAACATTGCAGGAACTGATGATTGCAAAGGCCGTAGCAGATAAAGAAAATAAACCATCTCTTATATTAACTCCATTGGCCGTAGCAGACCAAACTCGCCGTGAAGGAGAAAAGTTTGGTATCGAAGCAAAGGTCATAAGAAATCAAAATGAGATTGAGTTAAACAAGGTTAATATAACAAACTATGAAATTCTTTCACACTTCGATTTATCAGTATTTGGATGTGTAATTCTTGATGAAAGCAGTATTTTAAAAGACTATACAAGCAATACAAAAAAAGAGCTTGTTGATAAATGCTCTGTAGTTCCTTACAGATATGCTGCGACTGCAACACCTTCACCGAATGATTACGTTGAGCTTGGCAATCACGCGGAATTTCTCGGTATTATGTCGAGAACTGAAATGCTTGCTACATATTTCGTTCACGATGGCGGAAACACATCAAAATGGAGGCTTAAAGGTCATGCGGCTGATAAATTCTTTCAGTGGGTTGCTTCTTGGTCAGTATGTGTTACTAATCCTGCAGATTTAGGATATGACGGTTCATCATACATTTTACCACCGCTTAATATCCACGAGCATATTGTTAAGAGTAGTAAGCTTGAAGATGCAAACGGACAGATTAGATTGTTTGCTTCCGATAGTTTAAGTCTTAATGAACGAAGAGCAGCACGCAGAGATAGTCTCGAAGAAAGAGTAAAGGTCGCTGCCACAATTGCAAATGGTACGGACAAGCAAGTTCTCGTGTGGTGCGATTTAAATGACGAGAGTAAGGCATTAACCGATGCAATAAATGGTGCAGTAGAAGTCAGAGGCGATAATACTCCTGAGCATAAAGTTAATGCAATGAACGGTTTTACTGTAGGAAATATCAGAAGTCTTGTAAGTAAACCTAAAATTGCAGGCTGGGGAATGAATTGGCAAAACTGCAACATAATGATATTTGTAGGTCTGTCGGATAGCTTTGAAGCGTTTTATCAGGCAGTCCGACGTTGTTGGAGATTCGGTCAAAAAAATCCTGTTGATGTTTACATAATAACATCTGAAGCTGACGGATGTGTTAAGGATAATATTGAACGCAAGCAATCTGATGCCGAGCGAATGAAAAAAGAACTTGTTTACTTTACAAAAGATATTTTGACAGCGGAGATAAGGCATACAACACGAATAACAGAAAGTTATATGCCTACAGAAATTATGATATTGCCTAATTGGTTAAGGAGTGAAATAGCTTGAATGTTATAAATCAATATATTGATGACCGTATGGCCTTGTATAACGGTGACAGTTGTGAGGTTATGAAAGAAATGCCTGATAATTCAGTGCATTATGAAATCTATTCGCCACCGTTTGCAAGTCTTTATACATATTCCAATTCCGAAAGAGACTTAGGAAATTGCAAAACAAAGAGCGAATTCTATGAGCAGTTTCGATTTATTGTCAAAGAATTGTATCGTGTGCTAATGCCCGGCAGACTTATGAGCGTACACTGTATGAATTTGCCTACGACTAAAGAACGCGACGGATTTATTGGAATGACAGATTTCCGCGGTGATTTAATAAGACTGTTCCAAGAAGAAGGATTTATTTATCATTCTGAAGTATGTATATGGAAAGACCCTGTTATAGCGATGCAGAGAACAAAGGCACTGGGGCTTTTACATAAACAGATAAAAAAAGACTCTTCTTTGAGCCGTCAGGGCATCCCTGATTATCTTGTTACAATGAGAAAACCCGGAATTAACCCTGAACCTGTAAAACATACAAATGATAGTTTTCCTGTTGCAATATGGCAAAAATATGCTTCGCCTATATGGACAGATATTAAACCATCAGATACATTGCAAAAAGAAAGTGCAAGGGAAGAAAAAGACGAGAAGCATATCTGTCCTCTACAGTTAACAGTAATTCGCAGAGGAATTTCACTGTGGACTAATCCGGGTGATATTGTTTTTTCTCCGTTTGGTGGAATAGGTAGTGAGCCTTATGTTGCTCTTGAAAATGGAAGAAAAGCAATAGCCTGTGAACTTAAAACAAGTTATTACAATCAAATGGTACAGAATTGTAAATCAGCGGTTAATACAGAACAGGGGTGCTTTTGGTGATATTAAAGGAGCTAAAGCAATATGGATTAGTCCATGCAGGGATAATTGCAGATGATAGTTTTGACTGCATAACCCTTGTATTATGCAAAGGACAAAAAGACCCTAAAAATCCACACACGATAATTGAGGTAGTAGAAATATGAGCGAATTACATAAAGCAATTCAACGAACACAAATGGCCTCTGATATGTCGCAAGCATATTTTAACCAACCACTAACAGTGTGTTATTCAGGTGGTAGAGATAGCGAAGTTCTTGTAGAAATTGCAAAAATTTCAAAAGTTCCTTTTATAATTCAACATTCTCATACCACAATTGATGCACCACAAACGGTACATCATGTAAGAAAACAATTTGCAAGATGGGAAAATGAGGGATATAAATGCAGAATTGATTATCCACCTCAATCGTTTTGGCAATTATTAGGCCGAAAGACCACTCCACCTACAAGGCAGATAAGATATTGTTGTGAAGAACAAAAAGAATTTGCAAATAAAAACAAAGTTTTGTTGACAGGTGTGCGTTGGGATGAAAGCTCAAAGCGAAAGAATAACCGTGGCATTTATGAAAGTAATGCAGTAAAAAGAGAGAAACGCATTATTTTAATGAACGATAATGATGACCGTCAACAACTCACCAACCGTTGTATGCAGTTGAATCTTACAACGGTAAATCCAATAATTGATTGGTCGGACAAGTTGAGAGATGATTTCATATCTGACCTCAAAATAGAATGCAATCCACTATATTGTATGGGCTTCAAGAGGTGTGGTTGTGTTGGTTGTCCTATGGCATCAAAACAACAAAGATACTTTGAATTTGAAATGTTCCCTAAATATAAGGCTCTGTATATGAAAGGTTTTCAACGAATGTTAGATTACCGTAATTACAGAGAAAAGCAAGGTTTATCTCATTATAAAATGCGATTCAAAACAGCAAATGATATTTGGATGTTTTTTATGGAAGAAATGCAAATCTTCGGTCAATACACAATGGAAGAACTATGGGGTGAAGTGATATGACAGGATATTATTGGTACACATTTGAAGATGGATACAATGTTTGTTGTCGTGGCTTTTCAAAGAATGAATTGGCAATAGAAATTGCAAAGCACGGCAAGTTGATAAGAAAAGTGAGGGAGTGAAAATGACAGGTAACAAAAGAAAATGTTTTTATTGTTGCACGCCACCGATAAACGCTACAACAACAAAAGGTTTATATGTGTGCAGATGTTATAGACTGCACAATGTTAATGGTGAAATGAAACAGTATTATCAAACCAAGCTTGATGAATGGGTGTATGAAGAACTCAACCGACTTCAAGCAGAGAATGAAAGATTGAAAAAAGATAGCAAGAGGTTGAAAAAAGTACAAATGCAACTTGATGATGCTATGAAAATGTATCGCACAATCACATCCGAAGCAATCAAAGAGTTTGCAGAGAGGTTGAAGAATGAGGCATACAAGAGTGTCGGCATAGACGAAGATTTTTTGTTTTACAATTCTGATAATAAATTTGAGACTTTTGACTCGGATGCCGATGTAATAGAATTTTTATCCGAAATTGTTATAAAAGAAATGGTGGGTGAGGGTTGATGAAAAAGCCAAAGAAAACTGATAGAGGTTATCTATACATAAAAGCACATAATCATTATGTAAAAGGTATTGTTGGAACTGATATTAAACTATCATTCAAGCAAAAAATACAGATATTGTTCAGTAAAGGAATTTCAGTTTGTATAGGTGATGTAATCAAAAGGAGTGACAACAATGTGTGAATTTCAGAGAATACCACCGAGCAGAGTTGTTGACGGTGAAACAGTTGCGAAGTCATTACCAATATGCGAATACACGAAAAGCCTTTGCACTTATTGTATTTGTGGTAACTCCAACACCTACAACGAAGCGATAAAAAGGAGTGACAACAATGCAGAATGAATTGAAACCGTGTCCGTTTTGTGGGGAAATACCAAAGGTTCACTATAACGAAGTTTTAGAAATGTACACAGTTGAGTGTGAAAACAAAAATTGCAATATTGTTTGTCATACTTGTCTTGCTATAAAAAAAGAATATGCAATAGAAAATTGGAACAGGAGGGTCAATAATGCAGAATGAAATCAGAGAAGATATGCTCAAAGTTAAAAGAATGGTATCAGAAGTTGAAATTATTATTGGTAAGCGAGAGGGAGAAAGCGAACTTGTAAACAAGTTAATAGATGCTCAAAATCTTCTTACTTATTGTATGAGCCGTTTGGAAAATGCCTTCGTACCACCTTGTAAGGTAGGGGAAACATTATATTTGGTTCAAGTTGATTACAAAGGTAATTATTCTATGACACCTATTGTTGTTGGTTCTAAAATAACAATGCTTTCAATTTTAAGGGCTTATGAAGAAAAAACCATTGTTTATATGTCAACCGACAAAGACCAAGCCGAGCAGAAGTTAAACGAAATGAGGATTGACAATGAGTGAATGTAAAAACTGTGTTGATGAAATCTGTGTAAATACAGACTGTCCGTTGAGGGCAGATTATTGTCCTGTACCGAATGACCCTGATGTTTGCAAGTGGGAAGAAAGAGATACAACAATATCAAGCTGCAAAGAGTGCATCCATTACGAAGTGTGCAGTAGAAAACAATGGCATATAAGCGAAAACAAATATATGTATCAAATGGAAAATGTCAAGGGACAATGTACATTTTTCAAAACCAAATCAGACTTTCAGGAAGTTAAGCACGGAAAATGGATATCCACAGGAATTGAAACAATGTTTTTAAGAGAGTTTAAGTGTAATCGGTGCAAATATAAGATTTTAGGAAATACTTCTTATTGCCCTAACTGTGGTGCTTTAATGGACGGTAAGACTAATGATTGATGTTGTTATTGCTTTATGTCTGTTTGCTTACGGAATAGCACTAATCTTACTATATATCTTTACATAAAGGGGGTTAGTGTATGGAACTGATTATGTGGATTATAGCACTTGCTTACAATATGCTTCGTGTAATTCCGTTAAGCGTGATTGCAATACTGATGCAATTATATAATTGATTAAGAAAGGAAATACATTATGAAATGTTTTACAAAACGACCTACAGCAAAACAGGACAAGCTTATTAAAACTGAATGTCGTAAGGAATTTTATAAATTGCTTGACCAATATAATCGTGAAGCAGCTATTCAGGTAATACATATTTTGCATTTCGATTTTGGCTTTGGTAAAAAACGATTACACAAATTTGCTGATAAATTAGGCGAGATGCAGAAAAAACAAAAAGAAACCTATGAGTTAGAGTATTCAGATACTGCGTGGCTTTGTGAAAAACAATTGAAAGATGCAGGATATGATGTTGACGAAATCATTGAGAAGAGGACATAAATATGATGGTTAAAACAACTGAAACTATTCAGCCCGGCGACATCTTCCGCTGTGAGTTCGGCGATGATAACAACTATTGCAATTTTGTTTTTGTTTCTTGTGCATCGTTTCCTGTTAATTGTACACAGATTACAGTTCGTTATATCAATGACAGTAAGTCGTTTAATATTTATGATTTATTGCCGATTGATAAAGTAACATTCAATGTAATCGGAAGGGAGATTTAATATTTTATGAAAGTAATTCATACAACATTACCAATTGAGGATGCAGAAGTTTTAACAGACTTTTGCGATGAAAATCATATTACGACATCAGCATTGGTAAAAACTCTTGTTTCTCATTTTCTCGATACACAAGATAAAAGCTATGTTGCATATATAACAAATGAAGCTAAAAAAGTAAAACCGGGACGACCAAAACAGAATGAAGGAGTGCTTAAATAATTAACAATGATTGATATATCACAAATCAAATCTCTTATTTCCTGCGTTGAGTTTGCTCAACAGAATAATATTCCTATTCGTTATTCAGGTGACAGATGTGTTTCTCCTTTTCGTTCAGGTGCTAAAAATAAAACGTCATTTTGGTGTTTTGACGACCATTGGACAGATTTCGGGTCAGGTCAATCGGGTGATGTTATAGATTTCGCTGCTTATTTGTTATATGACGGTGACAAAGGCAAGGCTATTCGTGAGCTTGCTAAACTTACAGGTGTAGAAATATCTGCACCTGTTACGCAAGAATGGATAGATTACACACAAAATTTGTGTCAGAAAATACAATATTATCACGAACGCCTTACGGATGATGACCGAACTTATTTACACAAGCGTGGTATTACGGATGAAACCATCAATCGTGTAAAAATCGGCAGGACAAATAACGGCAGACTCTCATTCCCTTATTGGAAAAACGGTTATATATGTTATTATGCGACTCGTTCAATGCCCGGCGGTGCTTATCCTGACAGTAAGTACCGTAAGATGCCGATTGACAGTTTTAATGACCATACTATATGGGGTTTACATACTATTAATCGTGAACCAGAACGCAATCTTTTAATCATTGCTGAAGGTGCTTTCGATGCACTTTCGTTTGACCAAGAAAACTATGCCGTTATTTCTGCCATAACAGGCTTTTTCTCAAAAGACCAACTCCCGACTGCTCTTGGTATTGCAAAGTCATTTAAACAGGTGTTCCTTGTATATGATAATGACCCTGATACTAAAGCAGGTGAAAAATTTACCGAAAAAATGGCGAGAATTTTGACCGAAAATCGCATACCGTGTTTAATCGGTACTGTTCCGTTTCCGCATAAATATAAAGATGTTTCAGATTATTATGCTGACGGAAACTCACTCACAGACCTTATCGACAATGCTGTTGACGGTATTTCATTCCTTGCTGACAAAATTACTGATACCAAGGATTTTGAGAAGTATGCTCGTAAAGTTTGCCGTTTTATGTCTGCTCCACAGGTAGATACGTTTTTCGAGACTATCGCATTATCTGAAAAATTCTCTTGTTCTTTCTTAAAAACATTATTAAAAGAATGTAAGAAAGCTCCAAACGATATGTTTATCGCAGATGAAGTCTTGAAGAAACACAAGCTTCTATATAACCCTAAAATTTCATTCTTTGAGTATAACGGCAAGTATTGGGAACGAAAAACAAACGAAGGTATTGAAAATTATATCCGTGAAGAACTCGGGCCGTATGTTACAGGCCCTCGGTTATCGTCAATACTTCGTGTAATTAAAGCATCGGTTGTTACGGAACAGTTGTTTAATATGAAACCAATATTTAACCTCATAAACGGTGCTATTGAAATAATTGAGGAAGAACCTTTTTACATCTTCAGAGAACACAGAGAAAACGACTATTGCACTTATTGTTTGTCTTATCCCTATGTTCCCGGTGTTGTATCACAGGATTGGAACGCTTTTATAGAATCTGTAACTGACAACGATGAAAAGCGTCAAGCATTTCTGCAGGAATTTGCAGGGTATATTCTATATCCCGATAACAGAATGCATAAGTGTGCTGCTCTTATCGGTGAGGGTGCTAACGGTAAATCAATTTATTTCAACACTCTTGCTAATCTTTTCGGAAAACAGAATGTTTCGAGAATTACTATCACAAATTTATCACAAGACTTTCAGGCTATAAATTTGCTCGGCTCTCTGCTTAATATTTCATCAGAAAATAAAACTGAGTTTTATGGTGCAGAAGAAACCTTTAAGCAAGTTGTTTCAGGTGACGATATTTCAGCTTGCTATAAAGGTAAGGACTACATAACCTTTAAACCTCGTGCGAAAATGATTATTTCCCTTAATAATATGCCTAAATCGAATGATAAATCTAATGGATTGCTTCGTAGATTTGCTTTCGTTGAGTTCCCTTTAACTTTCGTTGAAACTCCAAAGAAACCTAATGAGCGTTTACTTGACCGTTCTCTTGAAACAAAATTTGCCGAAAATTCGCATTTAACAGGTATTTTTAATTGGGTGCTTGATGGTTATATTATGGTTCGCAGATGTGGGTATATCACCGAAACGAGGGAACATATTGAACAGCTTAATGTGTTTAAAGAAGAGTCTGACCACGTTATTACTTTTGTTAAACAGGTTGAGGTTGAAAGGCGATATACAAACAGCGAATTTTACGAGGTTTATAAATTTTGGTGTGTAGATAACGGTTTTAAACCTGTTAATTCAAGAGCTTTTCACATGTCTGTTTCAAAGTATATTAAAGATTATCGGCAGGATATTGAGCAATATCGCACGAAAAAAAGCCGTGGTTATCAGCTAATTGGTGACAAGGTGACAACCTGGTGACAACCTTTTTTATGAGGTTGTCACCGCCTTGAAGCCTTGATACATAAGGATTTGTGAAGTGTCGGTGACAAGGTGACAACCTTTTTTATAT
>JAFTUP010000111.1 GCA_017466205.1 Clostridia bacterium | reverse complement strand
CTATACTTGAGGAAGGTAAAACAGTTCCCTTTACATCTAACCTTTTAGTTGATGCTCAGGCTATTAAAACAGCTATTGAGGACATCAGACTCAATATGCCTGAGGAATTTACCCAGGCAAGAAAGATTGCTTCTGAAAGAAAGGAAATCCTTACAGGAGCTCAGGATATTGCTGATAAGATCATTGAACAGGCACACTTAAGAGCTAAGGAAATTATTTCTGAAGACGAGATTACAAGAGGTGCTGAAATGAACGCTGAAGAAATCATTCAGCAGGCTAAGCAGACTGCTAACGAAATCATCGAGCAGGCAAGAGCATCTGCAACTGAGCTTACAGAACAGGCGAGAAACTGGTCAAAGGAAATGCGTCAGAGTGCAAGTGAATATGTCGAAAGCATCGTTGCAGTTGCTGATGAAACTCTTACAAATTCAGTAAACGAAATCCGTCGTGCACGTCAGCACTTAAAGGCTGCAGCACAGTCAAAGCGTGTTGACGAATAGAGTAATCAACGATTACAGGATTTAATATCATAAGACGCACACCTCGTTGCATATTTATTTATATAAAATGTGTTCGAGGTGTTTCTTTATGTTCGTTTATTCCGTAAAGACAAAGCATATCAGAGTAATTTTTCTTGCAGCTTTTGTGTTGTTTACTGCTGTTTCGTTGATGATTTTATCAAATGAAAGTCAGGAAACTTCAAGCAATAATGATATGATTTTATCAGCAGAAACTCACGAGGAGCGTATGAAATTTATTTCTCAGTTCGGCTGGCAGGTGGAGGAAGAGCCTTATTCCGTAAAAGAGGTTATTATTCCTGAAGAGGCTGATGATGTATATAACGCATACAATGAGCTTCAGCGTTTACAGGGCTTTGATTTGAACGAATATGCGGGAGTCAGAGCAAAATGCTGGACTTATGTGATAAAAAATTATGAAGGGTATGAAAATCAGGAGTGCATCCATGCAAATATTCTCGTTTATGACGGTGCAGTCATTGGCGGAGATATCTGCTCTGTGGAGCTTGACGGCTTTATGCACGGATTTTCAGGAGAAAATGGAAAGACTTGATAAAATACTTGCTTCTCAGGGTGCTATGTCGCGAAAAGAAGTTAAGGAAATAATTAAACAGGGAAGAATTGCCCTTAACGGTATGGTTGTTAAGGACAGCTCTGTGAAAATTGATGAAAATAAAGATACAGTCACTTTTGACGGTGAGGTCATACAGCTTAAAAAACATATTTATATAATGCTCAATAAACCACAGGGAGTTATTTCGGCAAGTGACAGCGATAATGATGAAACGGTTGTTGATTTGGTTCCTGCTGAGCTTTATCGTAAAGGACTTTTTCCGGCAGGACGATTGGATAAGGATACAACAGGCTTTGTCCTTATAACTGATGACGGTGAATTTGCACACAGAATACTTTCGCCAAGAAATCACATTTTCAAAACCTATATTGCACAGCTTGAGCATCCTCTTGCTAAGGAGCATATAGAAAAACTTGAAAACGGAATTGTACTGGGTGACAGAACTGAGCTTAAAGGTTCAAGGGTTGAGGTTGTTGAGGACTCGGACAAGCCGCTTGTACGCATTATGATTTGTGAGGGTAAGTATCATCAGGTAAAAAGAATGTTTGCAGCAACAGGCAATAAGGTTCTGACCCTCCACCGTGAAAAAATGGGAAATTTGCACCTGGATGACAGCTTAAAACCCGGTGAATGTCGTGAAATTACACCTGATGAGCTGGAAAAAATCACAGAACACGAAAATTATTAGTCAAAATGAACAATAGATTTTTAGGTTAAAAACTAACTTAAATGCGAGGAATACACAAAAAAATTAAAAATTTTTGTGTAATTTGATTGAAAAAAGTTGGAAAATATCAAAAATTCACTTGCAAAAACCTGATTTATTGTGTAAAATACATAGTGTTTCAATTGTGAATTTGTATAAAAGGTGGTAAAACGATGTCAAATAGATTGTTTCAGGGAATCGTCCATCAGATGACAGATGTTATTGAAAGAACATTCGGTGTTATTGATGAAACAGGTACTGTCATTTCTTGCAGTGAATTAGGTAAAATCGGTGAAGTACAGTCTAATGCGGTTGCGGAGGTTTTTGCAACAGCAGAAAATAAAGTAATT
>JAFTUP010000110.1 GCA_017466205.1 Clostridia bacterium | reverse complement strand
TACAGCCACAAGCTCCATTCCGTCACGCTCTGCTGTTGCAGTAACACAATAGCCTGCCTTTGAGGTTGTTCCTGTTTTAAGTCCCGTTGCTCCGTCATAATAACGGATAAGACGATTTGTATTGACAAGCTGTGTTTCACCATTTCGTAGTGTATCCATCCATATAGTTGTGTATTCCTTGATTTTTTCATATTTCATAAGCTCTCGGCTCATAATTGCCACATCGCGGGCTGTTGAATAATGATTTGTAACATCATCGTCAAGGCCTGAACAATTTTCAAAGCTTGTATTTGTCATTCCCAGTGATTTTGCCTTATCATTCATCATTGAAACAAATGCTGTCTCATCACCTGCAACATACTCTCCAAGTGCTGTACACGCATCATTTGCACTTGCAATTACAGTTGCTTTCAAAAGCTCGTGAACGGTCATAACCTCGCCTTCCTTGAGCCAGATTTGTGAGCCGCCCTTTGATGAAGCATTCTGACTTGCTGTCACCTTATCTTCAAATGCGATTTTACCGTTCTCCAAGGCTTCAAACACAAGAAGAATTGTCATAACCTTTGTAATTGATGCAGGTGACAATTTCTCGTCAGCATTCATTTCCAACAACACCTGACCTGTTGACAATTCCATTAAAATCGCTGATTTTGCCGACAATTCTCCTGCCTGTGTTTCGGTCTGTGCAAAGGAAATTACCGTCAAAGAAAATACCATTATAACACATAGTAAAAGGCTTATTATTTTTTTCATAGCTATCCCTCCAAAAAAGTATATGAAACGGACAAATTGGTATATGAAAAATAAAAAATATGTGCTATAATGTTTTTTGGTGATACTATGAAGGTGTTTTTTCACACTCTTGGGTGTAAAGTTAATCAGTATGAAACCCAGGAAATGCGTGAACAATTAAATAAAAATGGCTACGAGATTACTGAAGATGAAAATTCTGCAGATATTTTCGTTATAAATTCATGTACCGTAACAAGTGAAAGTGACAGAAAAACAAGACAATGTGTCCGTCATTATAAAAAGAAACATCCTGAAAGCACGGTTGTACTCACAGGATGTATGCCGCAATCTTTCCCAGAAATGGCAAAAGCACTTACAGAAGCTGATATTGTTCTCGGAAATAAAAATAACAAGTTACTTGTTGACTCTTGAATGAGTATTTCTCGAATGAGTGCAGAACATTGTATATGGAACAGCACAAGAGCGGTGAACCGCTTGTATCATCAGGTATCAGCAATTTCAGCGAAAGAACAAGAGCAATTCTTAAAATCCAAGACGGATGTGACAGATTTTGTTCATACTGCATTATTCCAAAAGCAAGAGGAAGAGTCCGTTGGAAGCCGATTGAGGATATTAAAAATGAAGTAAAAGCATTAACTGATAACGGATTTTGCGAAATTGTGCTTGTTGGAATTAACCTTTCAGCTTACGGAAAAGGTAGCGACCTTGACCTTGCTGATGCAATACTTGCTGTCAGCGAAAACCGGAATGTGAGACGGATTCGTTTAGGTTCACTTGAGCCTGACCACATTACTGACGAGCTTATTGAGAAAATGGCAAAATGTAAGAAGCTTTGTCCGCAATTCCACATTTCCCTCCAAAGCGGTTGCGACAAAATCCTAAAAAAGATGAACAGACACTACACAAGTGATGAATATTTTTCACTGTGCGAAAAATTGAGAAAAGAATTTAAGGATTGCACTCTTACGACTGATATTATGGTGGGATTCCCCTTTGAAGACGATGATGATTTTCAGGTTACAAAAGCATTTGCACAAAAGGTCGGCTTTGAAAAAATCCATATTTTCCCATATTCAAGGAGAAGCGGAACCGTTGCTGACAGAATGGAATGTCAGGTCGAAAAGAGTGTTAAGACACAGCGTGTAAATGAGCTCTCTGAAGCTACTGATAAAATCAGAAAAGAGTTTTTAAATAAACAAGTGGGCAAAACGCTTTCAGTTCTTGTTGAGGAAAAACAAAAAGACGGTGCATATTTCGGCTATACAGCCAATTACACTCCTGTGAAACTGAATTTCGGTCAGGTTGGTAAAATTCAGGACGTTAAAATCATCACAGTTGAAGATGATTTTTGTGTAGGTGAATAACTGATTTTGCTGTTGCATTTTACTTATGACTGTTGTATAATGTGCGTGTTTTAAAATACCATTTAGCGAGATGATAAATATGTCAAAACCTATTACTGCGATTATTGTTGGTGCAGGTCACAGAGCATTGATTTATGCTGAGCTTGCGATTACAAATCCTGAACTTATGAAGATTGTGGGTGTTGCTGACCCAAATCCTGTAAGACGGGAAATGTGTATGAAAAAGTTTGGCTTCTCGGAGGATATGTGCTTCGAAACTGCACAGGAATTAGCCGAAAAAGGCAAGCTTGCAGATACAGTTATCAACGGTACTATGGACCATCAGCATCTTGAAACTGCTATTCCCCTCTTGAATGCCGGTTACGATATGCTGCTTGAAAAACCATTTGCACCAAATGAAGAAGAAATGAGAGAAATTGTTGAGTGTGCAAGAAAGAACAACTCAAAGGTTATGATTTGTCACGTTCTTCGTTACACTCCGTTCTATTACGGAATTAAGGAAAGAATTGTAAGTGGTGAAATCGGTGATATTATTAACATTCAGACTCTTGAACATGTGAGCTATCATCATCTTTCAACATCTTATGTCCGTGGAAAATGGGCTAACAGCAAAGAATGTCACACATCAATGCTCCTTGCAAAATGCTGTCACGACATTGACATTATGATGTGGCTTATGAGTGAAACAAAGCCAACACAGATTTCAAGTTTCGGTGGTAAATATCAGTTCAAGCCTGAAAATGCACCTGAGAATGCAGGTACAAGATGTCTTGTTGACTGTCCGCTTGTTGAGGACTGCAGATACTCTGCAAAGCGACTTTACATAGACCAGCCT
>JAFTUP010000109.1 GCA_017466205.1 Clostridia bacterium | reverse complement strand
TGGAAAAACAAATCTTTCTTTAGCGGATGTAAATGGAGAACTTTTATTAATTTCACAATTTACTTTATACGCGAACTGTAAAAAAGGAAATCGCCCAAGTTTTATTGAATCCGGTGCTCCGGATATGGCAGAAGAGATGTATGAATACATCATTGCAAAATGCAAAGAAAGTGTTCCGGTTGTAGAAAAAGGTAGCTTCGGAGCCGATATGAAAGTTTCACTCATTAATGACGGACCATTTACTATAATTTTGGATTCGGAGCAACTGTAATATCAGAAATGTTTAAAAAGATATGATTTATTATGAATCATATCTTTTTTATTGACAAATAGGTTTATCGATAGTAAACTAAAACCAAGAAAGGTTTATTGTAAATAAACCAAGCAAGGAGGTATGTTATATGAGTGATATAAAAATGGGCGTTGTTGAATCTCATTTTGCAGACATCATATGGGAAAACGAACCGATTCCATCCGGAGAGCTTGTAAAACTTTGTGAAAAGAAATTAAATTGGAAGAAACCGACAACCTACACGGTATTGAGAAAACTCTGTGAACGCGGTATTTTCCAAAACCAGGACGGAGTTGTTTCATCAATCCTTTCCAAAGACGAGTTTTATGCGTTGCAGAGCGAGCAGTTTGTCAACGAGACCTTCCAAGGTTCTCTGCCTGCATTTTTAGCAGCATTTGCAACCCGTAAACAATTATCAGAGGAAGAGATTACAGAGTTGGAGCGTTTAATTCACAATTATCGGAGACCACAATAAACTGACAGTTCAGGAGGGCAATGTTATGAAAAAAAGAAAAATTTATTTGTTGTGTGCTATATTTGTAATCTTAACTTTTGCTGTTAGTGGATGCAAGGTTGCATCACAGGAGTTTGAACATCCCTCACACTATCAGCAATTAGCAGGTTTAATCGGTGAAACAATGTCTGATGTCTGCAATGAATTGGATGTTATTCAAGAAGATTTAGAAAATCCTGCAGTAGGACTTTATATGCTCCCTGAGAAAATAGAATATTTCGGACATTCTTTTGAAATCTTCCTAACGTTTGATGTTACAACTGAAGAGAAAACACTATATGGTTTTTGGTATAGAGCTGTTTTCACAGACGATGTTAAGCAAGCAGCAACGTTAACTTCTGATTTGGCTGAAAAATTCACAAATAAGTATGAATCATGGAATTTGTATGGTGTTTCACATCACATTACAGAACAGAAAGATTTAGTTGAATTTTTAGGTACTGATGAGATTCGCACAGTTTCTGAAGCTTTGGATTTGTCGAAGGAAGTAACTGACAATATGAAAGAATATATGTCAGAATATAAAGAAAAGAATGACAAAACACTTGAATATGGTCTGATTTTATCAGCAACATCCATTGAAGATTCCCAAGTAACGGTCACATTGGAATACGAAATGAATGTAAATCCAAATCAATAAATAAGGTGGATAGGTTATGAATTATCTTTTAGTTGCAACTATACTTAAAATGAGTTTAACAGGCAGTATTGCAATATTATTGGTGTTTTTAACCCGCAAATTATTAGACAAATGTCCAAAAAAATTCTCTTATATTTTGTGGTTTTTCGCATTATTTAGGCTTTTGTGCCCAATTTCATTTCAATCTCCGTTTGCAATTATTCCGGAAATGGTAAGCGCCGGACAATTTGTCATGCATGTGACAAGTGAAGAACCTGAAGGAAGTTTTGAAGAATATGGTACAGATTTTAGCGAATTTTATACGAATCCTGAAACAAATATAAATTTGAATGCAATGCAAATTATTTTTATTATATGGACAATTGGTTTTGTTATCACTGTTATACACAGCATTCGTTCCCTGTATAAACTAAAAAAACAAACAGCTTGCTCTATGTTACTTGAGGGAAATGTGTATATTGCAGATTACGTCGATTCGCCGTTTGTAATCGGTCTAATCAAGCCTAAAATATATATTCCGTCCACATTATCGAAACAAGAACTGAAACATGTTTTAGCCCATGAAAAATATCATATTAAACGTAATGATCATATAATTAAATTCATTGGATTTATCACCTTATGTATTCACTGGTTTAATATAGCAGTATGGTTCATGTTTGAAGCTATGTGCATGGATATGGAAATGAGTTGTGATGAAGCAGTTCTAAATAAAATAGGAGATGAAGCCAAGGAAGATTATTCATCGACTTTGCTTAATCTATCAGGGAAATCACGTTTTGTATCGTGTATTCCGCTTGCATTTGTGGAAGGTGACACCAAAACGCGCATCAAAAACATCTTAAAGTGGAAAAAGCCGACCATTTTACTTGCAAGTATCGCTGCACTCATCTGTTTATGTTCCGGAATGCTGACTCTTGCGAATCCGGTTATTCCTGATCGGACAATTATAAAAACCTTTGAGCAATCGAGTGATATTTGCAGACCAAAAGAAGACAGCACTATGGATATTTGGTGGTATGATGATTTTCAGAAATCATTTAAGGATGAATATACTACCGAAAAAG
>JAFTUP010000108.1 GCA_017466205.1 Clostridia bacterium | reverse complement strand
TCTTTTAAAAGCTTGACAGTATAGAAAATAATATCATCGAAATCCATAGCATCAGCACTTTTCAGAAGTTTCTGATACTTGACATAACATTCACCAATTTGCTTTTCTCTGTAATTTCCACTACCTAAACTTAAAAACTCTTCGGGTGGAACAAGCATATCCTTTGCACGGCTTATTTCTGCAAGAATAGATTTATGTGGTAAAAACTTATCATCAATACCCAGAAGACGCTGACAATCCTTCATAATACGTTTACTGTCATCAGTATCATATATAGTGAAATGCTTTGAAAATCCTAACAATTCGGCATTTCTGCGTAAAATACGAACACATATTGAATGGAAGGTTCCTGCCCAAATATCATTTGCTTCTTCACCAATTCTTAAAGCTAATCTATCCTTTAATTCATTAGCGGCTTTATTGGTAAATGTAAATGCAAGTATCTCCCAAGGCTTTGGTGCATCAACAGACAACAAATTCTTAATATGTGGATAAACAGTACTGTTTCCGTCATAGTATGATTTCAACAATTCATAAGAATCATCGTCAGGTCTGTGTTCAAGCATATCTGAATTATATGCATTACCGTATTTTATAAGATTAGCAATACGATTGACTAATACAGTAGTTTTACCACTACCTGCTCCTGCGAGAATTAATAGCGGTCCATCAATTGATAAGACCGCTTTCAACTGCATAGGATTCATTTTATTAAATTCTTTTTCAATTATCTTGTTTCTTAACTCACAGATTTGTGAACACATTTATATTCTCCTATTACATTAAAAAAGTGAATTTCCGTTACAATCAATACCAACAATAAGAGGAAAATCATTAAACTCAAGCTTTTTAACAGACTCGCAACCTAAATCATCAAATGCAATTACTTCACATTTTGTAATACACTTTGATGCTAAAGCACCTGCACCGCCTGTTGCACAGAAATATATTGCCTTATTTCTGATTATAGCATCAATAACATCCTGATTTCGAGGTCCTTTTCCTATCATACCTTTAAGACCTAAATCAAGCAAAATAGGAGCAAATTTGTCCATTCTGCCGGATGTTGTAGGGCCGCAGCTGCCAATAGCCAAGCCATCAGGAGTAGGTGTAGGACCTGCATAATAAATAAATGAATTATTCAATTCAAAAGGTAATTTATCATCTGAATTAATCAGTTGAATAATCCTTTTATGAGCAGCATCTCTTGCAGTGTAAACTGTACCTGAAAGCACAACTCTGTCACCTGCTTTGAGTATGCTCATATTATCAATAACATCCTGAGTGCTAAAATAATACTCTGACATTATTTTTTATCCTCATCACAAGAAACTGAAACATATTCGTCACGAACTGAATATGTAACATCATCGTCATAATCAAAATTATGTGCTTCCAATTCAGACAAATCAGTATGAAGATTAAGAAGATTTGATGCAGATGAATTAAGCTTTGAGCTTAGAGCATAAACATCCTTATGAAGCTGCTCAATTGATGAATTGAATTTTTTTGAAATAAGGTCAACATCCTTTAATAACGCTTCAATCTCACCTGCTTCTTTCTTAATATCCTGAGAAGCAAATGCACCAATATCCTTAGCCTTGCTCTTTGCGTTTTCAACTAAGTCATCAGAATAACGACGAGCATCAATATAAGCAGCACCAATCTGTTTTTCAGCACGCTTTAATTTTTCGCTCATTTCGTTGAATTCAGCACTTTTTTCACTTAACTGCTTATTTTCAAGAAGTGCTTCATCAAGCTTTTGACTAAGCTCAACATTTTCAGCTTCTTTTTCAGCAAGCTTATCGTTGATAGCTGATAACTCATCCAGCTTTTCCTCAAGCTCTTCAATCTTTCTCTTTAATTCAAGAGCTTCTTCCTTCTTTTGGTCAAGCATTTCCCTTACTTCAGCAGTTTCCGTCTGAAGCGACTCAACAAAAGTTAAAACATCTGACTTTTTAAAACCGCCAAACAGTGATGTTTTCATAACTGTAAATTCTTTACTCATATAAATTTTTCCTCTTGATATATGATTTTTATATATTTTAACAGAAATTTCTCCATAAAACAACACTTATTATTAATTTTATTTATTATTATAAAAAACAATAGACATTGTGATTATTTAGTAGTAAAATAATGTAAAGGGAGGAATGCTTTATGAAAAATTCGACTAAAAAAGTTCTTAAAACTGCAGGTATTATCGGCACAACAGCAGCTGCTACATACTTCGCAATCGGAAATTTCTTTTACTACGTTACACTTACAAAAAGCGGAATGAAAAATCCTTTTGTTGCAAAAGTTGCAAGCGGAAAACCGAAGAAGCCCGATGAAGAAAGAATTCGTCTTGATAATATGATGAAGGATGGTAAAGATTGGTTTAACAACGCTGATAAGGAAAAGCTTGCAATCAAATCATCACATTTCAATAAAAATATCATAGCTGATTATATTTTTGCTGACAAAGATACGGATGTTTGTGCTATTGTTATTCACGGATACACATCAGACCCTTGTTCAATGGGTGTTTATGCACAGAAATATCATGAATTAGGCTATAATGTTCTTATGCCAAGCCTTAACGGACACGCTGACAGCGAAGCAGGTGTTGTAACAATGGGTTGGCACGACAGACTTGACATAATTGATTGGATAAATCATCTTGTTGAGAATAACCCTGATGTTAAAATTATTTTACACGGTGTTTCAATGGGTGCTGCTACAACAATGATGACAACAGGTGAAGATTTACCTGAAAATGTCAAAGCAGCTGTTGCAGACTGTGGTTACACATCTGTATGGGATATTTTTGATAACAAAATCAGAAATAATTTCAAAATGCACACATTCCCTACTCTTTACAGTGCAAATACTGTCAACAAGCTATATTCAGGCTTTGATTTCAAGAAAGCATCATCAGTTGAGCAATTAAAAAAATCAAAAACACCAACAATTTTCATTCACGGTGATAAAGACACATTCGTTCCTTATGAAATGCTCGATAAAGTATATGATGCATGTGCCGGTGAAAAAGAAAAGGTTACAATTCCTGATTCACCACACGCAAGAAACTCCTGTGCAAATCCTGAGTTATACTGGAATTCTGTTGAAAACTTTATAAATAAATATTTATAATTCTACATATTAAAAGCTGTCTTGCAAAATGTAAGACAGCTTTTTTCATATATTAATTATCATTTGTCTTATTATACAGTAGCGGTGGGGCCGTATTCCACATCTTGCATAATATAGATTTAACTATTCATTGAATTTATCAGTACCATTAAAAACAATAAATGTTGGAACTATTCGTCCTGTTGTACCCTCATAAATAGTATTTATATGCTTCTGACCGAGCATTGTTTCCGTGCTTCCGCCACCGTCAAGGTTGTATGCAAATTTCAAGCCATGTTTCTGACATATTGTCTGTGCTTCAGCAAGTGTCCATCCGTCTGAATTATCATAATTTCTGCCCTCGCAGGTAATTATTGCATAATCACCGTTACCAAACTGACCGATAATCTGTCTTTGTGCGTTTTCCGTGTAATGGTCAACATCATTCCATTCGGAGGTGTCAACAGGTTCATAGTCAACGATAATCGGAATAAAGCCTGTTACTGCTGATACAATTCCGTTTTCAACAAGTGCTTCCGCATTTGCATCATATTCTGCATATCCCAGATTTCCGTCACTGTCAATCGTTAATGGCTTACACTCAGGATGTGTAGCAGTTTCACCGCTTTGTACAACAGTTCC
The DNA here is from genome assembly GCA_017466205.1 of Clostridia bacterium. Classification (GTDB taxonomy): domain Bacteria; phylum Bacillota; class Clostridia; order Oscillospirales; family Acutalibacteraceae; genus Fimenecus. The sequence goes on along the minus strand of JAFTUP010000108.1, from coordinate 201 downwards.
GTTCTGAATAACAATACCGTCAGGAGTACAATTTTCCGTGTCAAATATTCCTGCATTTATTGCAAATAACCAATTATCACTGTCAACTAAATCATAAGTTGATTTTGTTCCCGCATTCACACCGTTGGGTGCATAAACAAACGGATATTGTTTTGTTCCGTCAATACGGTTTTTGTAAATGCGGACAATTGTGTAATTGGC
>JAFTUP010000107.1 GCA_017466205.1 Clostridia bacterium | reverse complement strand
TGTCAGTGGCAAGTGTTATCGCTGCTTTTATCAGCGCAGGATTTACTGCCATAGAAACACCTCCTATTGCATTGTCATTCCGCCTTGCTGTTCATCGGAGAACTGCAGTTCTTCTGTTGCAGTATCATATAGAATTTCGTTGCAATCCATACATTCAATTGCAATACATTCTTTGCCGCCATAGGTAGCAAGTTCAATGGACTGTCCTATATGATTTTCAAGTTTACCTCCCTTGTCTTCAGCATAAAGCACGAAATCGTCTGTCCTGTTATTCACGACAATCTTATCTCCTGCTCTAATGCATTCTAAATCAAAGCCAAATGCATGCTTTGTTACATACTCGGTCAGGTAGTATTCTCTGCAGGTCATTTGTGTTCGATGCTCACAGGATTGTTCCATTAATCTTACAAACAAATCTCTTTCTTCGTCTGTAGGAATGTATTCCCTTTCGAATGTGCCGTCATCAGCATCTACTGTAAACGGTATCTTGATTTCGTTAGTGAAAGGATTATATGTTGCGTACATATTCACCCAGGCTCCGTCATGGTCCTTGGTATTTACACCGAACTTCTTGTCTGCATCAAACCATACCTCGATTGGAAACAGCATTCGCTGATTATCAAATTCAAGATCGAAGTCTTCACGAATGAGCATATCTCCTTCTTCGAATGTGTTCAGATAATCATTCTTCAATGGTATCACCTCCATAACGCAAAAAGAGCGACCAAGTTTATAGCTTGATCGCTCTTAGTATTTGATTACTTTTCGTGTTTAAGTTCTTTCTGTATTCTCTTAAAATCGGCGATTTCTTCTCCGGTAGCATACCTGATGGCTTCTTTCCCACAGTCAGGACACCGTTCCTCTTCGCCGTGTCTTACAAATTGAAACTTACACGCATCGCATATGTAGTATTTCTCCATGTGACACCTCCGCATTTCGCAGATCATTATATCACATTGTTCTGCAAAAATCTACCCTTTACGACAAATTCATACCCTGATTTTGCTCCTCGGCAACATCCTCATTTAACGAACTGATTTCGTCATCGGTCATTCCAATGCATATTTTGAGGACATGGTTTAAGTCTTCGGAATTTACCGATTCCTTTATGTACTCAACTGCATTTCCGAGGATTTGCTTCATTCTGTCAAGCTCAAGTATTTTGATCTCAAGCTGATATGAAGACCAATCACGTTCGACCATCTGCTTGATGCCTTTTTCGATAGATTCGACCGACTCATCGTCATACTCGAAATTCTGCATCATATTGAAGTCGCCAAGCTTGTGTTTGAATTCCGTATCACTTTCCTGATACACTTCACACCAAAGTTCATCGATTTCGATGCCCTTTTCAATTCTATCCTTGTAATCGGGTTCAACCTTAATTACAAGACCGTCAAATTTTATCATATTATCTACCTCCTGCCTTTCCGAATAAGGCTTCTTTATATTTTGGTGCTGTTACCATTAGGTTATATCGCTCGTTACCGCATTTATAAAGGCAGACGCCTCGTTGCGGATATCTTATCAGATTGTATTCGCTCTCGTCAAGCTGCAGACTGTCCATATAGAATTTGGCATCAATATTTCCGGCATTGAACAAGAACGAGTGTGTCGGGATTGAGAACAGCGGTTTTGTGTATTCCGCAATTCCGGGCAGATTGTAGTCTTCCAAGTTCTGACTTGCAAGCACAACTGCTGATTCCTTTTTACGAACTCGTTTTGAGAAATTTCGGATATATTCTACTGCAGTTATGTTTGATAAGAATAAGTAAAACTCATCAATTGCGGCAACTGTATTACCGTTTGTGAGGAGCTGATTTGACATATAAGATAAGATGTTAAAGAGCAATGCATTCTTGATATTCTTACTTGCTTCTAATAGTCCTTTGACTCCAAATACAACAAAACGGTCACTCATAATATTTGTGTGACCGTTGAAGAATTTACTTTCTGCACCTTTACACATGGAGTGAAGCCCAAGCAGGATTTCCTGCAAATGTGATTCGGTGTATATGGGTTTATTATCTTTATCGTAATTCTGGTATTCCTGTTCGATTAAATCGTACAGGTCTGAGAGTATTGGATAGTCTTTTGGACCTAGTGTAGAAAAGTCTGTGCCATCGCTTATTTTCCACTTTCGATACAGTTTCTCAACCATTATTTCAAGTGTATCAATATGCGAATCGGAGAAATCTTTGTATGATGCAAAGAAGTCTCTTAAGAATGAAATGTGCTGACTCAGCTTAGTCTTCTTCTTGAAGGTTTCAAGGTCAGCATCTCCTTCCATCTTCTCATCGCTGTCGCTCCAGAGTTTCGGTTCAAGCGGATTGATTATGTACTCGCCTGACATAAGGTCAACGAAGTATGCTCCTCCGCCTTTGCCTGTACTGAAGTTGTTACAAAGGTCTTCGTACTCATGTTCAGGATCAAGGCAACAAATTGACTTTCCTGATTCGAGGAAGTTGATGAGCAAGAGCTTCAGCAAGTATGATTTACCTTGACCGGAGTTACCAAGTATCAGAATATTACTGTTTGTCTTGTCTTCGGCTCTCCTGTTAAAGTCGACAATAATGTTACTGCCATACTTATCTCTGCCGATATAGAATCCATTTTCATCAGTTTTACCTGAATAGTTAAACGGATACAAGTTTGCAACACTTGATGCAGGCAGTACTCTTTCGTACTGTTCACCAAATGCGTTAAATCCACTCGGCATTACTGATATGAAACCCTGCAATTGTTTCAGCATCAACCTGTCCACATTCAGCTTTGAACGAATCAGTTCTGTTAAGACCTCTGTCTGCAGTTCTTTGAGTTTCTCTTGCTCATGTGCAATGAGTTCAATGTATACTGCAGTATGAATCAGCGGTTCACGGTTTCGGTGCATTGTTACTACAAGGTTTGTTACATCCTGTAAATTGCCTTCTGCAACTACCGTTTCCTGTAGGTCGTTTGTGCTTGTCTGCTTCATACGGTTTTTGTTTGCAGCATTTGAGATGATTTTTCTTTCTTCTGCTGCTGTTACGTGTCTTGCATAGATTTTAAGTGTAACACCGTCTTTCTCTCCTAAATGTTTTAATATCGCCTGTTCCTCTGTGGTAGGCGGATATTCTCTTAATGCCCACACACTTCTGTATGTGTTTCCGCATATAAAGTAATCCGGAAAGAATTTAATTACTGACGGTGCAATCATATCTACGAAAGATTTGATCTTGACGCTTTCGGTCTGCTTTTCTCTTTTCTTTGCCAATTTACATCACACTCCTTCATCGCCGTAAATCACCCATCTGTCCCCATCGTGTTCCTCGAACACTTCCTGTGTGACATTCTGTTCGAAATACACTGCAACAAGCTTTTGTATGTCTTCATGAGAAGCAATCTTACTTGTGAAGCCTGTATCACGAAGCTTTTGGGCAACATCCGTAATGTGTCTGCTCTTTTCCTTTTCGTTTTCTTTCCTGAAACGGATTATAACTGCAAATTCTCTTGCAGTCGCTGTCTGTACCTGAATGTTGTCAAGGTGAGTCATGTCCTTTTCTAAGAGCTGTCTGATGATGTAATTTGTTTCCTCATCCATTCTCTTTTTAAGGTATCTCTTGTTACCATCAAAGTTTTCACGGCTGTTGTAGGCACACATTTCTATCTCAGGCATACCTTTCAGAACAGTCATCAATGAATAAATTCTTGCACTGATGCTTTCTTCTGATAACACCGATATATTTGTCGGCTTAACAAGGAAGTACACAAGTTCTCCCTGATCGTATGTGACTAGGGAGGCTTCTCCTATATCCTTGATTCCTATAAGCTTTCTGGTTGAGGCTTTCTGCTTTTCTTCTTTGCGTTTCTTACTCATCGCTATCCAACCTCCATTCGTAATACTGTTGTCCGGCGAAGTATCGCCATGCACTCTGTATAAACATCATTATCGACACATCGTCAACTCTGATAGTCAAGAATGCATATCCTGCCGTTGCAGCAAGCGGAAGCATAAAGCCTGTTTGAGTAATTGCAACAATTGAAATAATTGCGCAGATAGCAATAATACCTATGTCCTTAAGTTCCCACATCCACATAACGGCTTTTGATTTTAAGTTATCGGGATATATATACAATCTCTACATCCTCCTTCCTTATTTCTTCATAAACTTCATTACGGCCTGTGTTGTTCTTACGGCTGCTTGTGTTGCGTAATATGTACTCATGATATTCACTCTTGATGAAGTATCAAGACCGAACCTGTCGGCAATTCTCGGCACCTCATTTGCAGCTAGCATAATTCCAAGTCCTAAAATCATATTATCTCGGAATGTAACAAGACCTGCAAAGAGAAGTGAGTTTTGCAGGAATGCTGTAAGGCATATTGCGATCACCTGTTTGCACCAATCTACAAAGCCATCCTGATGACCTCTTGTAAGTCCGAAAATATACATCGAACCAACTGCTATATTGGTCATCATGATACCGCCTCGTTTGATATTTGCAAAGAATACTTTTATTACTGCATAGCCAAGTGCGATTATAATACACAGATTCACTATGCCTGTGGTACCGGTGAGCATTCCTATGGTATCAGAAGCGGCGGTTGATAAATCGAATGTCAAACTGCTTCCGTACATTGTAGTCATTGCATTGCCAAGGCTCTTTTGCATGTCAATGCAAAGCTTATACAGTTCTATCGGGAGAACAGTAAAGAGGTTTACTGCCATAAAGCCTTTTATCGCTCCAAGGGCAGCATCCTTTATGCCACCTCCCTGACCGCTTTGCCACATGAGTGCTACATCGAATACTGCTACAACTAAGGCAATTACATACATTGCCCATCCGAACAACCGAAAGAATTCAAGCAGTGCTTGTATCCATCCAAGTTCAAATATCTCTACACCCATTCCACTGATGTATGTAAAGAATTCCTGAACGAATTCGAGAACTTTGCCGTATATCCAGTCCATAAACCAATCGAATACAAACATACTCTGCATCACTCCCTTCGTGTCTTATTTTACATACTCATACCGCCCATTTCCTGACTCATGTCTTGGTCCTGAAACACATCCACATAATCAGTTATCTGATCAGCAAGTATTTCGTAGTCTCTGGGATTCGGTGCATATGCATACCATTCAAGCTGACCTCTGTCTAT
>JAFTUP010000012.1 GCA_017466205.1 Clostridia bacterium | reverse complement strand
GGCTGGTTTCTTGAAAGAGGAAATTATGCAGACGGACTTGATTCCGAAAAGAAATGGGAATTCACCCCCACTGCAAAAGTCGGGGACATTCTTCGTGCCGGTGAATATATAGGTACAGTTCCTGAAGGACCTTTTACTCATAAAATATTCATTCCCTTTAATTTGCTCGGAATATACACATTGAAATCCGTTGCAGAAAAAGGCGAATATACGGTAAACGAAGAAATTGCGGTTTTAACTGATGAAAGAGGCAGAGAAATCTCTGTTTCCATGTCGTTCAAGTGGCCTGTTAAGCGTGCAATTAAGTGTTACAGTGAAAGACTGGCTCCTGTCGAAACAATGGAAACAAAGGTTCGTCTTATTGACTCCTTCTTCCCGGTCGCAAAGGGCGGAACTTATTGTACTCCCGGTCCTTTCGGTGCGGGCAAAACAGTTTTACAGCACACCACATCGAAATATGCAGATGTTGATATCGTTATTATTGCTGCCTGCGGTGAACGTGCAGGTGAGGTCGTTGAAACGCTGACAGAGTTTCCTGAGCTTACTGACCCTAAAACAGGACGCTCTCTTATGGAAAGAACAATTATTGTGTGCAATACTTCTTCAATGCCTGTTGCATCCCGTGAGGCTTCGGTTTACACCGCAGTAACACTTGCAGAGTATTACAGACAGATGGGGCTCAATGTTTTGATGCTTGCTGACTCAACATCACGCTGGGCTCAGGCAATGCGTGAAATGTCAGGCAGACTTGAAGAAATCCCCGGTGAAGAGGCTTTTCCCGCATATTTGGAATCATATATTGCAGCATTCTATGAACGTGCAGGATGTGTACGTCTTTCTGACGGAAGCAAGGGCTCCGTTACAATCGGTGGTACGGTTTCTCCTGCAGGCGGTAACTTTGAAGAGCCGGTTACTCAGGCAACTCTTAAGGTCGTCGGAGCCTTCCACGGGCTTTCACGTGAACGCTCTGATGCAAGAAAATATCCTGCAATAGACCCGCTTATTTCTTGGTCAAAATACAAACCTGTTACAGACCCTGCAAAGTCAGGTTTCTGCAAAAATATTCTTCTTCACGGAGACGAAATCGGTTCAATGATGAAGGTCGTCGGTGAAGATGGTACAAGTATTGAAGATTACACCGCATATCTGAAGGCAGAAATGCTTGATGCTGTTTATCTTCAGCAGAACTCTTTTGATTCCGTTGAAGCAAACTGTACCAAAGAGCGTCAGCGTTATGTAACAGATAAACTTGTGTATATTCTCGGTAGTGAATATGCTCTTGACAGCAAGGATGATGCTCGCAGCTTTTTCAATCGTATGAGACAGAAATTTATTGACTGGAATTATACCGAATTTGAAAGTGAGGCCTTTGCCAAAGCAGAGGCTGAGATAGATACTATGTATGCTGACGGTCAAGGCAGATTAAACCGTGAAGCAGAGCTTCTTCTGAAAGGTGGTGAGTGATAATGAACAAGGTGTTTAACAAAATAGAATCAATTACAGGTAATGTTATTACCGTTAAAGCTCAGGGCATACGCTACAACGAATTGGCACAGATAAACACCCGTTTCGGCAAATCGCTCGCTCAGGTCAATAAAATTGACGGAGATATTGTTTCCTTACAGGTGTTCGCCGGCGGTCAGGGTATTTCAACAGGCGATGAGGTTCGTTTTTTAGGTCACGATATGAGAGTATCATTCAGTGATGACCTTCTCGGCAGAATTTTTAACGGCTCCGGTGAGCCCAGAGATAAAGGTCCTGCACTCACAGATAATATGAAACCCATTGGCGGTCCGTCAGTTAATCCCACAAAGCGTATTCTTGCAAACAGAATGATGAGAACAAATATCCCGATGATTGATATGTTCAATACACTTGTTGTTTCTCAGAAACTTCCCATATTCTCAATTTCAGGTGAACCCTACAACCAGCTTCTTGCAAGAATTGCTTTGCAGGCTGAAGCGGATGTTATCGTTCTCGGTGGTATGGGACTTAAATATGACGACTTCCTTTATTTCAAAGAGGAGCTTTCAAACGGTGGTGCTTTAAGTAAAACAGTAATGTTTATTCATACTGCATCCGACCCTACCGTTGAATGTATGATGATTCCCGATATGGCGCTTGCTGTTGCAGAACAGTTTGCGTTGCAGGATAAGGATGTGTTGGTGCTTCTCACCGATATGACAAACTTTGCCGATGCCATGAAAGAAATTGCTATCACACAGGAACAGGTCCCCTCAAACCGAGGCTATCCCGGTGACCTTTATTCTCAGCTTGCTTCACGTTATGAAAAAGCAGTTGATTTTGACAGTTCAGGCTCTGTCACGGTGCTTGCGGTTACTACAATGCCGGGTGATGACGTTACACACCCTGTTCCCGATAATACAGGCTATATTACCGAAGGTCAGTATTATCTGAAAGGCGGACGAATTGAACCCTTCGGATCTCTTTCACGACTCAAGCAGAATGTCAACAGCAAAACACGTAAGGATCACCGTATTCTTATGGACTCTATGATTAGATTGTATTCATCCTATAAAGAAACATTAGAAAAGAAGAATATGGGCTTTTCTATGAACCGTTGGGACGAAAAATTATTGAAATACGGTCAGCTTTTTGAAAATAAGCTTATGGATTTGTCGGTTAATTTGACACTTGAGGAGTCACTTGATCTCGGTTGGCAGATTCTTGCAGATTGTTTCCAAAAGGATGAAACAGGAATTAAGTCAGACCTTACAGAAGAATTCTGGCCTGTAAAGTAAGGAGGACTGAATTTTGGCAAAAATCAAATTAACTAAAAATGAGTTAAAGGTACAGAAAGATGCTCTTAAAATGTATCAAAGATATTTGCCTACGCTGACACTTAAAAAGCAACAGCTTCAATCGGAAATAAGAATAATTGAAGCAAAGGCTGCCTCAGTAAGACAAGAACGTGAAAACTTAGAAAAAGGTTTTTCTTCATGGATTGCAGTTTTCAGCGAAGAAAGTGCTTTCCCCGACGGAATTATTACTGTAAGCAACATCCGAAAAGGAACGGGAAACATTGCAGGTGTTACGATTCCCACTTTTGAGGGTGCAGACTTTTCCAAAGGCGATTATGATTTATATGAAACACCACTTTGGGTGGATATTGCAGCAAATCATATGGAAAAAGCAATGTCACTTGATTTAGAGGTGGAAGTGTTGGATGAACAGGTAAGGCTTTTAGAAAAAGAATTGCTTTCTACTTCGC
>JAFTUP010000106.1 GCA_017466205.1 Clostridia bacterium | reverse complement strand
TATAAGTCCATTCTGTATATAGTTTTATCGCCAAAAGGAATTATTGAAAAACAGAAGTAAACAACCATAATTATAAAAAAGGCTGCTAATCCTGATAAAAGAATAAATTTATTATTTTGTAAAAATGAATTGATTTTAGATTTCATATTGTACACCTTGTAGATATATTTTTGAAAATTATATCATATTTATATTTTTATTTCAATAATAATTGTAATATATAAGGACAAGTAATCATAAGATACATTGAGGTAAAAATAATGGATATAAATTATATGAAAAACTTCAGCTATATTGTTTCTTATTTGACTCCAAGAATACAAAATATAATCAATAATATTGACAAGACAATTTTGTTGAATATTCAAGAAATCAGAATTCGAGCAGAAAGACCAATTGTTATTGTTGCTAATAATGAATGTTATTTTATAAATCGGTCAGGAAAAATTAGCAGTATTTATTCATCAAGCTCAATTATTGCATATAAAAATGAAGTCACTGAGATTTTTAATAAAATGTGTGACTATTCACTACATAGCCATTATGAAGATGTTTTGAACGGATACATATCGCTTAAAAATGGTGCAAGAGTAGGTATTACGGGAACTGCTGTTTATGATAAAACAATTTTAAAAGGAATAAGAAATGTTGACGGATTAAATATCCGTATTCCAAGAAATGTAAAAAACTGTTCTTCTGTCATTTTTAATGAGTTTTATAAAAATTCTATAGATAATTTATTAATTGCAGGAGCTCCCTCGTCGGGAAAAACAACAATTCTTAAAGATTTAGTTTATCAATTATCTGTTGGTAAAACAGGTAAATATCACAAAATATGTGTTATCGACGAAAGAAAAGAAATAACAAGTTCAAATGTAAATATTGATGAAATCGGTTATAACACTGACATATTATATGGATTTTCAAAACCTGTTGGGATATCAATGGCTGTAAGGTGCCTTTCTCCACACATTATTATTTGTGATGAAATAAGTTATGACGATGCTGAGATAATTTCAAATGCAATGAATTCAGGTGTAAAGTTTATTTTTACAATTCACGCTGAAAATCTGAAAGAATTGAAGAATAAAAAAGTCTATAAAAAATTATCAGAAAATGAATGCATTAAATATGTTTTATTTGTAAACAGCTTTAGTAATTTTACAATAATTAAAGACGATAAAATAAAAGAGGTGAGTTATGAAAAATCTTATTATTTCAGCAATAATTTTTCTGACAATTTACCTTGCAATTAATTGTATGAATAAAATAAAACTGCATAATAAAGCATTAAATGAATCTGTTTTAATGTTGGAGCAAATTGAGATTCTGTTATCTTATAATAATTTGAATACAGAAGAACTTTTCTATGAACTTTCTCTGAATAATAATTATAATTTTTTAACTTTTATTAACGATGGTTTCAAAGCTTCAGCTATAGAGCAATCAATAAATAAAATAAAAGAGCTGAACAAAATTGATAAAGAAATATTAATAAACTACTTCTCTTTATTAGGTAAATCTGACTTGAACGGTCAGTTGAGAAATTGTAAAATTTTTAAGGAAAGATTAAAAGATAATTTGAAAAAAAGTATGAATAATGAAGTCAGAGAATGTAAAAGTACAGGAATTATTATTTTGGGAATTGGCTTTTTATTAGTAATTTATTTAATTTAAGTGAGTAAAAATGGTTATTTCATTTCTTTTTAAAATAGCAGGTATAGGTATAATTGTTGCAATAATGCAACAGATTCTTTCAAAAACAGGGCGGGAGGAATTTGCTACCCTTACTGTCATTACGGGCGTAAGTGTTATCATTGCAATGATTATTCCGCAGCTTTCATCAATTTTAGATGAGATCAGGTCTATATTTAATCTATGAACATATTGGTTAAAATTTTATTTGTAATAATTATTTATGTAATTTTTTCATCAATATTAAAAACATACAGACCGGAAT
>JAFTUP010000105.1 GCA_017466205.1 Clostridia bacterium | reverse complement strand
CTGCCACAAGTACGATTCCATTCACACACATCTGATACAAACCAAAACTGATGCCAAGCTTTGCACTGACACTCATATTAAGTGCTGTAAATGGGTCAACACCCATACCTGAATATGAGAAAACTGAAACTGCAAAGCCCATAAGAAGAATACTGAGAAACATAAAAGTAGTTCTCTTTGCACCGTCTTTCTGTGAAAAAATATTTATTGGATTCATATTTTTAAGAATTTGTGTCATTTTATTGATTTCGCCTTTTCTTTGTATATTTTGCACAAGGAAAACCCTTTTGCTTTGTCATATATTACTATACAAAAAAAGTAAAGTCAATAAAATATTGTTAAAAAATTAACTTTCCACCTTTGGCACAATTTTACAAATTAGCGCAGTTGTTTTTGTGCATTTTGACGTATAAAATAGTATAAAAATTCGGTGAAATCAATTCCACCGAAAATTTATCCATATTCTTTTAACGCATTAGTTTATGACAATTTATGAATGAATAATCCCGACAACAACTTTGGTTCGAACCATGTTGATTTTGGTGGCATAACCTTTCCTGCATCTGCAATATCCATAAGCTCATTGAGTGATGTCGGATACATTGCGAATGCCAATTTCATACCCTCGCCGACTCTTCTTTCAAGTTCACCAAGTCCACGAATACCACCGACAAAGTCGATTCTCTTGTCAGTTCTTGGGTCTTCAATGCCAAGAATTGGTGTGATAAGGTTATTCTGAAGAATTGAAACATCAAGGCACTCAACAGGGTCATTCTCATTTATGAATTCTGCTTTTGCAATAACCTTATACCACTTATTATCAAGGTACATACCAAATGTATGACGCTCTTTTGGTGAATAAGGACTCTCACTTGTTTCCTCAACAATGAACTTCTCGCTCATTTTCTCGATAAATTCTTCACTTGTGTTTCCGTTGAGGTCAGCAATCACTCTGTTATAGTCCATAATTTTAAGTTGGTCACAAGGGAAAATAACTGAAAGGAAGAAATTGAATTCTGCATCCTTATCGTACTCGCCCTCACCTCTTCTGCGTTCACCAACACGAACTGCAGATGCACATCTGTGATGTCCGTCAGCAATATAGAGATAGTCAATTTCTGCAAATTCCTTTACGAGTGTATCAATCACCTTGTCATCATCAATAACCCACACAGTCTGTGAAACACCATCGTCACTTACAAAATCATAGCAAGGTGCGTGAGTGTTTTTCCAGTTTTCAGTAATATCAGAAACTGTTTTATTTTCTCTGTGTGTAAGGAAAATTGGACCTGTGTTAGCATCAAGAGTATCAACGTGACGGATTCTGTCCGCTTCCTTATCTGCTCTTGTAAATTCGTGCTTTTTAATCACATCATTAAGATAATCATCAACTGCTGTGCATCCTACGATACCTGTCTGTTCACGACCTAACATAATCTGACGGTAAATGTAAAGCATTGGCTTTTCATCCTGCCCCACAATACCTTTTTCACTTAAAACATCAAGGTTTTCCTTTGCTTTCTGATATACTTCAGGTGAATAAATATCAATTCCCTGAGGCAAATCAACCTCTGCCTTATCAACGTGTAAAAATGAGTAAGGTTTATCCTTTACCATCTCTCTTGCTTCTTCTGAATTCATTACATCGTAAGGTAATGCACCAACAAGAGAAGCATATTCATTCTTTGGTCTTACAGCTTTAAATGGTTTTAATACTGCCATTTTTAATTCCTCTTTCCTTTATAATAAGCATAATTTTTAATATAATTAACGATGTTATTACACCGATTAAAGCCCCGGTGCTGTCAATTAAAATATCACTTAATTGAAACGCTCTGTCAGGGACAAATATCTGGTGAATTTCATCTGTAATTGCATAAATTACTGTTCCTGCAAATGCAATAATAGGTAATAATTTTGTCTCAAAAGTGACATATACCGCATTGAACATAAATACGGAAAGTCCCATAAACTCCAGACAATGAGCACAATTACGAAGCATAGCCTCATTAATTGTCAACCCTAATCGTTCTAAAAGAGCAGTTAAAAATGAACTGCTCAACTGAGAAGATTCTTCACCATTTTGTGCTGAAAGTGAGAAAATAATTCCCATACATATTATCACAAGAACCCAGGAAGCTACTATATATATTTTCTTTTTTGTTGTCATTTTTTCGGCCCTTTATAGAAGTATATATTTGCACTATCCCCTGCCGAATAAACTCCGCTTGTGCCTTTCGCAACAGCTAAAAAGGTATTTTTATAACCCACAGGAACAGCTATTGCATTTTTAAGAAGATGACTTTCACAGGCAACTGATTTTGCTTCAGTTAAATTCTTCTTTAAATCAGACACCATTCTGTCATATTCCTCTGAAGAATATCCGAAAATGTTATTACTGTTATCAGACTTGAATATTGACAGAAAATCTGCTGATTTGTCCGAATCAACTGACAAATCACAAACCACAATGTCATAGTCACCTGAATTCAGCTTTTCAGTATATTCCTCATCATTCACAACGGTTACAACACCGTTAAGCTCAACGCCAATATTGGACTGCCAATTATTGACAATTGCCTTTACCATTTCCTGATGTTCCTCAGTACAAAGCACATTTACGGTAAGATTATCAATATTCAGTTCATCAAATGCTGAAATCATATTTTTTCTTGCAGCTTCAATATTATATGTAAGAGCTTCCACCTTACCGCCTGAAAGCTTATAGCCCGACGGAACGAGGTTTATAACATTGTTTTCTGTGATTGAAGCAAAATCAATACTCATAAAAAGTCCTGTTCTTAATTTAACATTTTTAAGAACATCCTTACTCATATTGAATACAAGTGCAGTTGTGATATTTTCAATATCTGTCTTCACAACTTTCCTGCCAAGCTCGTCTATTGACTCTTCACTTGCAAAAAAACCAATATTATAAGTACCGTCATCAACCTTTTTCGCAATATCAATCTCGTTTGTGTTTATATAAAGTCTCACAGAAGTGACTGTTGTGCCAAAGGAGCCTGAATAACTGTCGCTTTTTGAAAATCTGACAGATTTGTCACCCTTGATGTCTGAAAGATAGAATGCACCGTTTGAAATAATATACTCCTCATCAAGCCCGTATCTGCCCTCAGTTATATTAAAAAATTCCTCATCACAAGGATACGATACAGGCTGAGTCAGTGCATAAAGAAAATCTGTTGATTTTTCTTCAAGTGTAATTTCAAGAGTCAGGTCGTTTATTACTCTGACACCAAGCTCGTCTGCACTCGCCTCACCGCTGTGAACCTTATCTGCATTTTTAATAATGCTCAATAATGAATAATTCTGCGAATTTGTTTCAGGTAACACAGCTCTTGTAATGCCGAAAGCAAAGTCCTCTGCAGTTACAAGACCTTCAACAGTCTTTCCCTTATCCTCAAGGAAGCCTTCAACCTCACCTGAAATATAATATTTCATATTACTGTTGAGAGTGAAGGTATAAACAAGTCCGTCAGCTGAAATTTTATAATCCTTAACAGTACATTTTTGTGGTTCACCGTTTTCATCTAACTTGAAAAGACCGTCAAATATGTTGACAGCCACCATCTTTTCACTTGTGGTTGCAGCAACCTGCGGGTCAAAATACCGAGGTGTTTCGCTTACGGCACAAGCAAGATATATTTCGCTGTCGTCTGAGCAACCTGAAAAAACAGAAGCCAGTAGAACAGCTGATAACAAAAGAGTAGTAATTTTTTTAATCATTTTTACTCACCAAATCAATCTGTTTATAAGAGTATATCAAAAAAATTTGCTTATGGCTATAAATTTAATAAAAAAATTTATAAAAAACTCGCAATTGTTATATTATTTTGTTATAATAAAGTATATATTTTCATTATTAAGGAGATTGTTATGACATTAACTGATATTTTGGTAGTGATTTCAATTGTGTTTTCTGTTGTTGTTCTGATTGTTGTAATAAAAAAATCAGGCAATAAAGTAAATGAGTCTCTTGAACAAAAAATCGATTACATAAACAGAAATATGGGTGATGAGTTTCACAGAATCCGTGTTGAAAATCAGAATTCAAATAAGGAAATCCGACAGGAAGTGCAAAAAAGTCTTGAAGATATGGCACAGCGAATTGACAATATGAATAAGGGGAATTTTGAGCACCGTGAAAAAATGAGTGAAATGCTCCTGTCAATCCGTGATAAAAACGCTGAACAGAATGAAAAGCAGAACAGAGTGCTTGAATCCTCAATTACAAAAATGCAGGAGTCAAATGAAAAAAAGCTTGAAGAAATGAGAGTAACTGTTGACGAAAAGCTCACAGCGACACTCACCACAAGACTTGATTCTTCATTTAAAACAGTTTCAGAACAGCTTGAAAACCTTTATAAATCCCTTGGTGAAATGCAGACACTCTCAACCGGTGTTACTGAAAATGTTACCGCACTCAATCGTGTTCTTACAAATGTCAAAGCAAGAGGTACCTGGGCAGAAGTACAATTAGAAGGTATTTTAAACCAGACAATCCCGAATATGTTTGAAAAGAATGTGGCAACTGTTCCCGGGTCAAATGACAGAGTTGAGTTTGCTATCCGTATTCCGTCAAGTGAAAAAGACGGTAAAGATATTTTCCTTCCTGTGGATTCAAAATTCCCTATGGAAGACTATGTCCGTCTTTGTGATGCTGCAGACAGAGCTGATGCCGATGCAGTAAAACAGGCACGAAAAGAACTTGAAAACAGAGTGCTCAGCGAAGCAAAATCAATTGCTAAATACATTCATGTTCCTGATACAACACCATTTGCAATTATGTATCTTGCAACTGAAGGTCTTTATGCAGAAATTGCATCATCAAGAACGGGATTACCTGAAAAAATTCAGAATGAATACAACATTATGATTGCAGGTCCTACAACAGTTACTGCACTTCTCAACTCCCTTTCAATGGGCTTTAAAACGGTTGCAATCAACGAAAAAGCAAACGAAGTGCGTCAGCTTCTCGGTGCTGCAAAAGTTCAATATGAAAAATTCGGTGATTTACTTGCAAAGGCAAAGAAAAAGGTTGACGAAGCAGGTAAAACACTTGAGGATGCAGAACGTAAAAATCTTTTTATCCGCAGAAAGCTTAAAAATATTGAAGAAATTGATACACCAACTGCCGATAAGCTCTTGTTTGACGGAATGACAGAAGAAACGGAAGAATAATGGTGGAAATAAATACTTGAAACAATTACCATTTTATTGTATTATATAATTTGGTATTAAATCTATACACTTTATGAGGAGGATATAAATTATGGCTCTTAAACACGCTGACATTATCGCAAAGATGACTCTTGAAGAAAAAGCGAGTCTTTGCGACGGTCTTGATTACTGGCACTCACAACCTGTTGAGAGAGTTGGTATCAAGTCAATCAGCCTTAACGACGGACCTCACGGTATCCGTAAAAAAGGTGACCCTGGTGATACACCAAAGGGCGAAACAAATCTTTTGAAAGGTGTTCCTGCAATATGTTTCCCGACAGCATCTGCAACTGCTTGTTCATGGGACACTGACCTTCTTTACAAAATGGGTCAGGCTCTTGGTGAAGAATGCTTAAAGGAAAAAGTTTCTGTACTTTTAGGACCCGGTACAAACATCAAGCGTTCACCTCTTTGCGGAAGAAACTTTGAATATTTTTCAGAAGACGGTGTTCTTGCAGGTGAAATGTCTGCAGCATTTGTAAACGGTGTTCAGAGTAAGGGTATTGGTACATCTCTTAAGCACTTTGCTGCAAACAATCAGGAAACTCGCAGAATGACTGTTAATGCAGTTGTTGACGAAAGAACACTTCGTGAAACATATCTTCTTCCTTTTGAAATCACAGTTAAAAAGGCTCAGCCTTGGACAATAATGAACTCATATAACAGAGTTAACGGTACTTATGCTGCTGAAAATAAGTGGCTTCTTACTGATGTTCTCCGTAAAGACTGGGGATTTGAAGGCGTTGTTATTACTGACTGGGGTGCAGAAAACGAAAGAGTTCCGGGACTTATTGCAGGTCAGGAAATCGAAATGCCAACTTCTTCCGGTATCGGAACGAAGCTCATTATTGACGCAGTTAAAGACGGTTCTCTTGATGAAGCTGTTCTTGATGCAGCTTGTGATAAGATTATCGAGCTTTCAAAGAAAGCTGAACCAGTACTTGGCAAACCACATACTTATGACAGTGATGCTCATCACAACCTTGCTCGTGAAATCGCAGGTCAGTGCATGGTTCTTATGAAGAACGACAACAATGTTCTTCCTTTAAAGAAAGATGCAAAAATTGCAGTTATTGGTGAAATGGCTCATACACCTCGTTATCAGGGTGCAGGTTCATCACTTATCAACCCAATCAAGCTTGATTCTGCTTATGACACAATGAAAGAAATGGGAATTAACTTCTCATTCGCACCGGGCTATACACTCAAAGGCAAGAACAAGAAAGAAATGGATATGGTTAATGAAGCAAAGAACACAGCAAAGAATGCGGATGTTGCTCTTGTATTCGTTGGTCTTACTGATGAATATGAAACAGAAGGTAACGACAGAGCTCACATCAACCTTCCACCTATCCACAATACACTTGTTGAAGAAGTTCTTAAAGTTAATCCTAACACAATAGTTGTTCTTTCAGGCGGTGCATCAGTGGCAATGCCTTGGGCAGACAAAGTTCCTGCTATCCTTAATATGTTCCTTACAGGTCAGGCCGGTGGCAGTGCTGTTTGCGACATTATTTTCGGTGATGTAAATCCAAGCGGTAAGCTTTCAGAAACATATCCGCTTGCACTCGAAGACAATTCAAGCCACAACTATTTCCCCGGCACATCTGTTTCAGTTGAATACAGAGAAGGTGTTTATGTTGGTTATAAATACTATGACACAGCAAACAAGGAAGTTGCATTCCCATTCGGTCACGGTCTTTCATACACAACATTTGAGTATAGTGATGTAAAGGTTTCTGCTGATAAGATTAAAGACACTGACACAGTTACTGTTTCATTTAAGATTAAGAATACAGGTGCTGTTGACGGTGCTGAAGTTGCACAGGTTTATGTAAACGATGTGGAAAGCACAATTTATCGTCCTGTTAAGGAGCTTCGCGGATTTAAGAAAGTATTCTTAAAGGCAGGCGAAGAAAAAGAAGTTTCTGTTGAACTCGACAAGCGTGCATTTGCTTACTACAATGTTAATCTCGGTGACTGGCATGTTGAAAGTGGTGACTTCAAGATTCTCGTTGGTTCCTCAAGCCGTGACATCAGACTTGAGACTACTGTTTATGTTGAATCAACAGTTGAGGCACAGGTTCCTGATTATAGCAAGACTGCTCCATCATATTACGGTGCAAACATTATGAATGTTCCTGCTAACGAATTTGAGGCAGTTTACGGTAAAGAATTACCACCATCAGTAAGAGATAAGAATGCTCCATTTACACTCCTTAATACAATTGAGGATGCTCAGGATACCAAATGGGGCGGAAGAATTTACAGACTTCTCATTAAGATGCTTGGTGCTGACACAATGGCAGGTGCTATCGCTACTCAGCTCCCAATCAAGAACTTTATCTCAATGAGTTTCGGTCTTTTCAGTCCTGAAATGGCAAAGGGACTTATCCTCATTCTTCACGAAGATAAAATGGGTGCAGGTCTTAAAGTTATCTTTAAGGGTATTCCAAACCTCATTAAGAATCTTGGCAAATTGAAGCAAATATAATAGAACTAAGTTTGCCTTATCAGGCAAGTGAAATTATCTTCGATAGTGAAGTTACTTTGTAGTGAAATTTGCTTCGCAAATGTTTTATTAAACATAAGTTCATAAAATAACAACCACCATAAAGAGTTTCACAATTCTCTATGGTGGTTTTATCATACTTAATTAACAATTTAAAAATCTATTTACCATTTTTAATAATTTATTGATAATGGCAAATAGAAATCGTGCAACGACTTTAACCTCTATAAATTAAAGCAAAAATTACTTATCAGTTATTTCAAACAAGTCATTTGGCGTACAGTTTAAAAGCAGACATATTGTTTCTATATTGTCATAACGAATAGACTTGGTTTCGTTATTCACCATTTTATTGAAATTCTGATAACTCATACCTAATTGCTTGTATAACCAGTATTTTGTTTTTCCGTTTTCTTGTAACAATTCTAAAACTTTTAATCTTATCATAAGATACTCCTAAATTATATAATGTTTTAATTAGATAATATCTTATTTTGCCTATTTACATATAGACTATTACATTATATAATGTAATAGTCTATAAAGGAGTTGATAATATGACAGATTACAAAAATAGTGATGCGTGGAGAATCTTTTCTCACAATATGAAATGGCTTAGAAATCACTATAAATATTCAAAAGAGAAAATGGCAGAAACTTTAGGTATTACCGTTGAAATGATTGATGAAATTGAAGACGGCTCTATTCCTGATTCTTTAACTGTTCAGATTTTCTTTAAAATTCATAAGCATTTTTCAATCAAACCAAAAGATATTGTGGGGATTTATTTTATGTGAATAAATAGTAATATTTTGCATACAATAAATAATGAAAATCCGGTTGACAAAACTTGAATTTTTGCTATAATACCTATTGAAGACTCGGCTTTTGTGGAAAGTCTGTCAGGGAGAACGCGTCACCGACTGAAAGCGCGTTTGAGATGAGTAGTAAGCTTGGGAACACTTCAAATGCAATACTAATTTAATATTAAAAGAGGATATGCTATTTAGCGTATCAATGCGGGTGGGACCGCGGGTATTTAATTTTAATTACTCGTCCCGGGAATATTTTACGTATTCCCGGGGCTTTTATTATGTTTCGGGAAATATTAGGAGGTAGGTTAAATGTACAGAACACTATTCTGTAACGACATCTGTGACAAGCATATCGGTCAGACAGTCCAGCTTGCAGGTTGGGTTGATGTTGTCCGTGACCACGGTGGCGTTATCTTCGTTGACATCCGTGACTATACGGGTGTTACTCAGGTTGTTATTCACAATGAAGAATTGCTTAAAAATGTAAACCGTGAAACTGTTATTTCAGTTAGCGGTATCGTTGAAAAGCGTGACCCTGACACAGTAAATGAGAAAATCGCAACAGGTTATGTTGAGCTTATTGCTGACAGTCTTCAGGTTTTAGGTAAGAGTAAGAATATGCTTCCATTTGAAGTAAGAGCTTCAAGACAGAGCAAGGACGAAGTTCGTTTGAAATACCGTTACCTTGACCTTCGTAATCCTAAAAACCACGAAAATCTTGTTATTCGTTCAAAGATTATTCGTCATCTCAGAAATAAGATGGAAGAAAAGAACTTTCTTGATATGCAGACACCAATTCTTACTGCATCTTCACCAGAAGGTGCTCGTGACTTCCTTGTTCCGTCAAGAAAGCACCCCGGTAAATTCTATGCACTTCCACAGGCACCACAGCAGTTCAAACAGCTTCTTATGGTATCAGGCTTTGACCGTTATTTCCAGGTAGCACCTTGTTTCCGTGACGAAGATGCTCGTGCTGACCGTTCACCGGGCGAATTTTATCAGCTGGACTTTGAAATGGCATTTGCAACACAGGAAGAAGTTCTTGACATTTGTGAAGATGTAATCTACGACACATTCAAGACATTCTCTGACAAAAAAGTTACACCTAAGCCATTCCGCAGAATCACTTATGCTGATGCTATGATGACTTACGGTTCAGATAAGCCTGACCTTCGCAACCCACTTATTATTTGTGATTTAACAGACTTCTTCGCGGGTGTTGATTTCCCTGCTTTCAAGGGTAAGCCTGTTCGTGGTATTGTTGCTGACTGTACAGGTAAGTCAAAGAAATTCTTTGAAGATTCATTAAAATATGCAACATCTGCTGAAGTAGGACTTGGTGGTCTTGGTTATATCACACTTAAAGACGGTGTTTTTGCAGGTCCTATTGCTAAATTCTTAAGTGATGCACAGAAAGCAGAAATCACAGAACTTACAGGTGTTAAAGAGGGTGAAACACTCTTCTTTATCTGTGACGAAAAGAAAAATACAACAGAAAAGAAAGCGGGTATGATTCGTTCATATCTTGCTCGTCCTGACCAGCTTAACCTTATTCGTGACGACGCGTTTGAATTCTGTTTCGTTGTTGACTTCCCAATGTATGAAAATGACGAAGAAACAGGCGAAACAATCTTTACTCATAATCCATTCTCAATGCCACAGGGCGGTATGGAAGCTCTCCTTACAAAAGACCCAACAGAGGTTCTTGCTTATCAGTATGACCTTGTTTGCAACGGTATCGAATTGGCATCAGGTGCTGTTCGTAACCACGATATTGACATTATGAAAAAGGCTTTTGAAATTGCAGGTTATGATGAAGAAGAACTCAAGAACCGTTTCAATGCTTTATATACAGCATTCCAGTATGGTGCTCCTCCTCATGCAGGTATGGCACCCGGTATTGACCGTATGGTAATGCTTCTTACTGATGAAGAAAAAATTCTTGATGTTATTGCGTTCCCACTTAACGGTAATGCTCAGGACTTGTTACTTGGTGCTCCAAGTGAAGTTACAAACCAACAGCTTGAAGATGTTCATCTTTTAGGTAATGGTAGTGCTCTTGCACAGCGTCAGGCATCTGTCGGTGGTACTTCAAAGAAAGTACAGGGTAAACGCTCAACATTCTCAAATGCACAACAGCTTAATCAGTTATCTCTTACTGAGGATGAAGAAGCAGTTATGCAGGGAATCTTTACTGCTATGAAAGACAGCGAAGAAAAGCTCAAAGCTATTGATACAGAAAATGTAGAAGAAATGGTACACGTTATGCCAATGACAAATGTACTACGTGAAGATGTTCGCAAACAGCCATTCACAAGAGAGAGCCTTTTAGAGGGTGCTCCCGAACGAAGCGAAGACAGTTGGCAAGTACCAAGACTTGTAAAGTGAGGTGAATAGTAATGAAATATTATGCAACTAAAGTTTCAGATAAAGGTAATATCGCAGTTGACGATACAATCCTTGTCAAAGATGTAGTTACAACTGCAGGTTCTCGCATTTTAGACGGTTTCAAACCTCTTTTCAGCGCAGATGCAGTTACAAGACTTGAGAGCAAAGGCTACACAGTATCAGGAAAAACAAATGTTGGCGAATTCGGTCTTGACCTTGTTGGCGAATTTTCTTACTATGCACCACAGGAAGGCAAACTTGAAGGCTCTGCAGCAGCACTCGTTGCAAATGGCGAAGTTAAAGCAGCACTCGGTGTTGATATGAATGGTTCAACAAGACGTGCAGCAGCACTTGCAGGCATTGATTTCCTAAAACCAACTTATGGTACAGTTTCTCGTTATGGCGTGATTTCCTGTGCTGCATCAGGTGAACAGATTGGTGTTTATGCAAAAGATGCTGAATCAGTTGCTGAAATTATGAGCGTAATCGCAGGTCATGACGAGAAAGACGGAACAAGTCTTCGTAATGATAGTTATGATTACTCAATTACTGATGTAAAGGGCAAAAAAGTTGCACTTAACAAGTATCTTCTTGACAAAGCAGATGATGTAACAAAGGCAAAAGTTTTAGCTTATGCTGATTCACTTCGTGCAAACGGTGTTGAAGTTACAGAAATCAGCTGTGATATGGCTGAAATTGCAAATACAGCTTGGCAGATTCTTATGTGTGCTGAAACCTGCAACAATGTTTCCCGTTATGACGGTGTGAAATTCGGTCATCGTGCAAAGGAATACAAGAACATTGACGAATTATACGTAAATACAAGAACAGAGGGCTTTAACTTCCTTACAAAAGCAGTTATTCTCTATGGCTCTGATGTTCTTTCAAAGAATCGTTATAAGGACTGTTTTGATAAGTCACTTCGTGTTCGTCGTGTGGTTGCAGAAGGACTTGCAAAGGTATTTGAAGAATACGATGCAGTGCTTACTCCTGCTTGTAGTAAAGCAGAATATGAGGCTTATGACATTAAAGATGCTTTTGGAAAAGTATTTGAGGAAAGTGTTTTCACAGCAGTACCAAACCTTGTGGGTGTTCCTGCTCTTGTAACAAATGGTGTTCAGCTTATGGGTAAACACTTCGACGAAGCTACACTTTTAAGTCTTGCTCACAGCGTTGAAAGGAAAGGTGAATGAATATGAAATACGAAATCGTCATCGGCCTTGAAACTCACGTTGAGTTAAGCACCGAATCAAAGATTTTCTGTTCTTGTGGTGGTCATTCTGCTGCAAATGAACCAAACGATTGTGTTTGTCCTGCTTGTTCAGGTATGCCGGGTATGTTGCCTGTTATGAACAAGAGAGTAGTTGAACTTGCAGTTACTGCAGGTCTTATGCTCAACTGTAACATCAATAAATACACAACATTTGATAAGAAAAACTATTATTATCCTGACCTTCCTTGTGCATATCAGATTACACAGATTAATCATCCAATTTGTACTGATGGTTGTGTGACACTTAAAACAAGTGAAGGCACAAGAGATATCAGAATCAAGCAGATTCACATGGAAGAAGATGCTGGTAAGCTTGTTCACAGCGGTAACTCATCATTCGTTGACTTTAACCGTACAAGTGTTCCGCTTATCGAAATTGTTACACAGCCTGACTTCCGTAGTGCTGAAGAAGTTGTAACATACCTTAATAAACTTAAGTCAATGTTCCGTTCAAGTGGCATTTCAGAATGTGAAGAAGGTGCTATGCGTTGCGACGTAAACATTTCTGTTCGCCCTGAGGGAAGTACTGAATTCGGTGTTCGTACTGAAATCAAGAATATGGCATCATTTGAGGCTATTGAAAGAGCAATTAAGTACGAATCACAGCGTCATATTGATGCTATCGAGTATGAAATCGAAGAACTTGTTCAGGAAACAAGAAGATTTGATGATGTAAGCGGTAAGACATTTGCAATGAGAAATAAGGAAACTGAAGCAGATTACCGTTATTTCCCTGATGCAAACCTTATGCCTATTATCATTGATGATGCTTGGCTTGAAGAAATCAAGGCAAAAAAACCTGTTGCAGTTGACGAAAAGGCAGATGCCTATCGTGAGGTTGGAATTTCTGAAAAAGAAATTGATATGCTCATTTCTAACCATAAAATTTCAAAGATGCTTGATGACATTGTTGCTATGGGTTGTAATCCAAAGGATACTGCAACTTGGATTCTTACAGACTGTGCAGGTGTTCTTCGTAAGGATGGCAAGACACTCAATGACCTTACTATGACAGCAGAAACTCTTGCTACAATCATCAAGATGGTTGATAGTGGTGAGATTAACAGAAATGCAGGTAAGAAAGTTCTTATCGCAGTTGTTGAAGATAATGTTGACCCTGTAGAATTCGTTAAGGCACAGGGACTTGACAAGAAGTTTGATTCTTCTGCAATCGAAAGTGTTATTGATACTGTTATTGCACAGAATGAAAAGGCAGTTGCAGACTTCAAGGGTGGTAAAGAAAAAGCTCTTATGGCTCTGTTTGGTGCTTGTATGAAAGAACTTCGTGGCGCAGGCGACCCTGCAGTGATTAAAGAACTTCTTGAGAAGAAATTAAAGGCATAAAGAAATATAGTGAATAAAAAGGCTCCCCTTGTCAGGGGAGCTGTCATTTTGTCAAAAATGACTGAGGGGTAGTTCTCTCCCTCAGTCTCGCATACGCTCGATAGCTCCCTCATCAGAGGGAGCCATTTTTTGCGTTTATTTAACTACATTCACATTTGCTTCGGGGAGATAGTAGCATGCCATTACGCCTTCTTCGTAAACAACATAGACATATCTGCCGTTATCGTTTACTGTAAGATATTGAGAAACTGTTTTGTCAATGATTTTCTGTGCTTTTTCCGGGTCTGTTACAGAGATAAGCGGATGACCTGCATCTTTATAAACTCTATTTATAACCTCATATTCTGTTGCAGGTTCGTCAAGGAAATAGGCAACAGTATCATTAGCAAAAAATCTTAATACTCCCTGATTGAACATCAATTCTTCATAATCATAGAACATAGAAGTATATGTTCCCCAACCCCTGTAATCATCCTTATTTGCCTCTGCGAATTTATATTTTGCACTTACAAGTGATAAAGGTTCATCTGTATATAAAACTTCCTTGATTTTCATAGGTTCTTCTGTGATTTCGTAACCGTTTGCTTTAAGGAAATCAATTGTATTTTTCATTTCAGGGCAGACAGCAATGTAATTTGTTAAAAGTGCATGATTATATTCTATTTCTTCGTACACTTTATCATCCGCATATTCAACAGCACCTCTGTCACTCATAGGATAATAAACATCTTCTGCATAAGCGGCTGTATCCCCGGGATAATCAGAACCGGGATAACATTTTGCAAGTATGCCAACCGGATGATTATTATTCTTGAAAAGTTCATCAACGCTCATTACTGAAAGGTCTTTATAAAGAGCTTCACAAAGTCCGTCAACATCTTCAACATAGTCAAGACCGTCTTCAACCCTGTAAATCATATCACTGTCAGTATATGCCCAGTCAAAGGTTTTAAGGTAGCCTGTTGAATCGTTCTGTGAGTTTTCAGGGATATCATCAACAAGATAGTTTTTAAGAATTGCATCAAAATAATCCGAACCGTAAACAAGCTGAATATATTTCAAATATGTTTCTTCAGAATAAATTTTAAATTCACGGTATTTAGTTTTATTCTCATTATCCCTGATACCAAGTGTAACAGATGTTAACCAATCTTTATCATATTCAACTTTTTCTTCTTTGAGAAGCTCAAATACCTCAAGAACTGTCTCTTTACTTTCATCCGTTGAGCTTTCTACATAATTCTCAGTATAATCCCAAGGATGAATAAAATGTTGATAACCACTCAGCTCGTGTGCTTCTATTGTAACACTCTTAACCTCTGCTTTGTCAGGAATTTTGTTGTATGTTCCAAGGAAGCCTGTGTTAATTAAGATACAGCAAACTGCAAATACACCAATAAGTACATAACACCATTTCATTGACCTAAATGCTGTTTTTGGTTTTCTTGTGAGAATGAGCTGAACAAGGAAATAAGCAATCAGTACAGCAGCTACAGTAACGACAAAGAGTACGGTAAAGCTGTACTCAGCTGCAAACCACTCTGCACCAATCCAGGTAATTGCTGTAAATATGCAAGTACCGATTACTGCTCTTGATACAGGGAATTTACCGAGAGAATTTGCGTGTTCTGCCTTTCTCTTATTAAAGAGATAAAATGTAACACCGATTAAAACAACAGAAATTACGAGCCACATTACAACAGGAAGAATAAATCCCCAGTCAACGTTCATGTATTCAGGCACTTGGAATTTATCAGGTGTTGTATCTCTTTCGAGTAATTTCAATATATACCTTGGGTCAATATAATCTGAATAATCATACATATCATCCATATAAACATTACGATATTCATTTTGCAGGTTAATTGCCATTGTCCAAGGAGTGAAAACCTGCATCAACATATCATAATCAAAATTTCTGATATAACCTTTAAGGTATCCCCAGGCAAGTGAATATGCTGTGCTGAATGCACAGAAAGGAATTACTGTAAAAGCAAGAGTTGAAAGTGCTGCCTCAAAAATGTTACCTGAAACCATCATCATTGCAGATGCAATTGCAAAACCGGAAAGTCCGCAAACGAAAAGTAATGATACAAAATAGATAAACAGCTTTGTAAGATGTGCACTTATTCCGAAACATACAATGTTTGTAATATACACAATAAGAATTGGAACAAATACTGCAACGAAAAGTGTTACAATGCCTGAAAATAAACGATTCGTAAACATTGTATTTCGTTTAATACCAAGGCTTAAATATACATTAACCTGCTTTTTTGATAAAAGATAATAAAATGATTTTACAGCTGTCAATATTCCGCAAGCAACCATTCCGACCGGTAACAGTTCAAAAGTATAATAGAACGTTGACTCAGGTGCTAAGAACATTGAATATTCAAGATGTTCTTTTGCCATTACAAAGTCTTCACTTGTAACATACTGAATAACAGGAATTGTCAGGAAAATGAAAAGCACTAAAAATGCAATTGCAGGAAAAGGAAGCGAACCTATAAGACTACGCCTTAAATCATTTTTATTCACATTATTTTTCAAAGATTTTTGTGATGTCATATTTCTTTTCCTCCATTTCGTTTAAGAATACTTCTTCCATTGTAAGCTTATATTCGTCAATAGCCATTGGAAGAAGAGCATTGAGCTTATGTCTTTGCTCATTAGCATTTTTCTCGAAAATAATCATTGCAACTCTGCCGTCAATTTCAAGTGACTTATACTGAATATTTCTGAAATCTTTTTCTGTGATTTCACGGTCAAAAATAAGTCTGAACTTACTGTAATTCTTTGAAATATCATATACAGAACAGTCCATTGTAAGTTTTTTACCGTTGATAAGACCAACATTGTCACAAAGGTCAGAAAGCTCTGACAAATTGTGCGATGAAATAATGAGAGAAGCCTCTGTTTCCGCCATATATTCCATAAAAAGTCTTTTTGTAATCTCCTTTTTCTGTGGGTCAAGTCCGTCAAATGTTTCATCGAGAAGCAAATACTTAGGTCTTGAAGAAAGAGCTAAAATAATCTCTGCCTGACGCTGCATACCCTTTGAAAAACCTCTTATTTTCTTTTTTCCGTCAAGACCATACACATCGAGAAGATTTTTAAGCGTTGTTTTGCTGAAATTCGGATGATAATCAGCATAAAATTCTGCCATTGAATTAATTGATGAGTTCATTGGGAAATAAAGGTCATCAGGAATATAGAATAAATCCTTTCGTGCATCGTCATTATCAAATGTGACCTGACCGTTCATAAGGACTTTTCCCTCATCTGCCTTGTAAATTCCTGCTGCAGTTTTTAAAAGTGTTGTTTTACCTGCACCATTGTAGCCGATAAGACCGTAAATTGATGAAGGTTCAACTTTAAATGATATATCTTCAACTGCTGTGAAATCGCCGAATTTTTTTGTAACTTTTACAAATTCAATTATTTCATTCGTCAACTCCTTTGTAAATTTGATTGATTATTCCTTCAATCTGTTCACGGTCAGCACCCATAGCCTTGGCATTGACCAAAGAAGCCTTTACTGCATCTAAAGACTGCTGAAGGAAGATGTTTTGAGATTCTGTATCACCGCTTACGAATACGCCTTTTCCTGCAATTGTGTAGATAACTCCCTGAGCCTCCAACTCCGACAACGCGCGCTTGACGGTGTTGATATTTAAGCCCAGTTGCGCTGAGAGTTGTCTTAAAGACGGTAGCTGGTCGTCTTTTTTCAGCACTCCCCTACTGATGTCGAGAACAATTTGTTCCTTAATCTGCTCATAAATCGGGGTTCTGGAATGATAATCAAGAAAAATATTCACGGTGTATCACCTCCTGTTCAACTGTACTAACTGTGCTATTTCAGTTAGCACAGTTTGATAATACAGTAAAAATTTTCATTTGTCAACAGTTTTTTGAAATTTTTACTTTTTTCTTAAACAAATCTTAAAAACTTCATTCATACAAATTATAATTTGTCGAGGTCTTTTTACGGGTGTCGAAACTCGGCTCCCCTGAAAGGGGAGCTGGCGAGCGTATGCGAGACTGAGGGGTTTGTTCCCTTTATTACTTACTAACAGAGAACTTTGCAACCTCTCTGTCAACTTCGTTGACATCTCCCCTTTCAGGGGAGACAAGAAATTTAAAGAGCCCTACAAACTCCGATTTGTGTAATCACAATAACAAAGCGAGGATTTTTACATCCTCGCCTTTTGTTATTCTTTATTTATCTTTTTGTTTATCGCGAATTTTCT
Organism: Clostridia bacterium; assembly: GCA_017466205.1. Classification (GTDB taxonomy): domain Bacteria; phylum Bacillota; class Clostridia; order Oscillospirales; family Acutalibacteraceae; genus Fimenecus. The sequence continues at coordinate 23,289 of JAFTUP010000105.1, read as the reverse complement.
TATGATGCTTTAATCGTGTGAGAAGGATTACCAATCCTGTCACAAGCACAAAAGCTACAAGCACACAGGAAACAACAACATAAATATTTTGCGGTATATACGGTACAATCAAATCTGTTTTCGGAAGCTTAAACAGCGTACTGCCATCATTTGAACCATAAGGAATTCTCACAACACTTACTGAGTAATTAGGAACATCACAAACAATCTGATTTTCGTTTAAAACCAACTCTGACTGAACGGGTGCAACGTGCAAGTCTTCATCAAGTTCATTACAAGCTGATTTAAAATTTTCACTCATAAACTGAGCAGTAGGATTATTTACATTCTTAAATCCATCAAGATTTATGTTGATTTTATGCGGTGTTCTCGTTGTATTGACAAGCTTTACATAAATAACCTTTTCATCAGTATCAACTGTTACAGAGCGATAAATTCCTTCAGGCAACTCATCATCAGTTTCAATATAATGAGTTCCTATATTATTTGCAAAAATCATCTGTGCATAATAATCAGGAGTTAAAAGTAATTGGTGAGAATCGAACCAGATAAGACTTGTATCCTCAGTCTGAGCATTCACCTTTGAAAGAGTTGTTTCATAGGATGCCATCTGCACAAGGTCAGCATTTCTCTCAACACCCGTCATAAAAGCCGCATTCTCAATAGCAGACCAGATGTTATTTTTTGTAACAGTATCACCAACTGTAGTATTAACTGAAAAATTGCCGACGCTTATCTGCAGACCGCTGCGGTCTTCATCATCATAGATTGTTGACTTATCAAAGAGCTTTCCGCCCTTGACACAGTAATTTTCATCAACAATAACATCACGGTAAAGTGATTTCGCTTTTTCAACTACTTCTGCTGTCTGACTGTTATTTTCAGTACAGATAATAATTCTGATTTCAGGAAAATTACCCTGAATTGCCCTGTAAATTTCATCAAAGTTTCTCCAGAACAAGTCACCGTATTCACAATTTGCAATTGCGATATATTTAAGGTCAAAGGAATTTTTGTATCCGTCCTCAGCACGTTTTGCACCCCAGACGGTTGTTTCGTCACCGTTTGCATAATCAACAAGGTCAATAACATCCTGAAGATAAGAAGCAAATTCTTCTGTTCCGGGACAATAGGAAATACTGTCAAGATACATCTGCCATTCTTCGTCAGTCATTTTACCTTCGTCATAATCATTTTTCTTTTCATAATAATCACTGACCTTATCAGTAACAATACCGCAGTTGATTACAGGAATTGCATCCGCACCAATATCCTTACACAAGAGAAGATACTCATACATACCCATTGAATTAGAGTTTACTGAATATACATTCTTATTAACCGTTGTATAGCTCTGAATTCTTGTTTCAAGAGGACCGATTGTATTTTTCCAGCTTCCGATATTTTCTATATCAGATGATGGGTCAAGCTCGCCTGCCGAAAATCTTACGAAAGACGGTGAAAGGTTATAAACAGCCTTAACAAGGTCACTTCTCAAAGAAATGTATTTCCAGCTGCTGTTACCAAATCCGTAACTGCTCATAGGTACAAGAGTCACCTGGTCGATATAAAAGCTGCCTGTACCCTCAAAATTCAGAAGCAACGCACCGTCAGCAGTAACATCGGACCTGATTTCAAGTGTAATAGGCATCCATTCGCTGCAGTGGTCAATGTTGAACTGATACTTGTCCGTATTACCCTCTGCTGAAAGTGATGCGGTTATCGTACCTGTAAAATCAACATTTCTGAAATATGCGGTAAACTGATAAATCTCATTCTTTTTTAACGGCATATCCGCTGAATTCGCTTTTTTTGAATTCACCTGATAAGTCTTATAATTGTAAAATTCAGGGTAACCTATATTTTTCACAGAGCCGGTTCCGTCAATCGTAACAGACAGATAATTGCTGTTGTTTTCATTAAGTCCTTCTTCTGACAGAACACTGTATTTTTCAGCTGAAATTTTCCATCCTGCCACAGGATTTTCGGTATATTCAAAGGAGTTGTTGTTGACAAGATTTGAAACAAGACCGCCGTCAACAGCATTACTTTCATTTTCAAGAGTAAGGCCGTAAAGATTTTCGCTGACAGAATATGAAATATTATCAGCGGAAATATTGAGTGACGGAAGGATTTTTTCTGTCACACTTCCACCTGTCATTGATACAAATGCAGTTACCAGCACTATAATTGCCAAAAATATAGCTGTTACTTTTTTCACTTTTCCGTCACCTACTTTTTGTTTCAATATTATACTATTATATATTTTACCAATAAATAATAGATATGTCGAGTGTTTTTTGCGATTTTTTTATCCGTTCAGTTGATTTTTTTTGTGTAAATCTATATAATCAAACTATACTCGGTTATTGGAGGCTCTTTTATGGCAAAGAAAAGGATATATACGATTGCTAATGCCCATCTTGACACAATCTGGAGCTGGGACTTTGAAACAACGGTAGGCAAATACATATACAACACTCTTAATGAAAATTTTAAGCGTTTTGAAAAATATCCTGAATACAAATTTAATTTTGAAGGCTCATACCGATATGAGCTTATAAAGGAATATTATCCTCAGATGTGGGAGAAAATGAAATCGTATATCGCACAAGGCAGATGGAATGTGTGCGGAAGTGCTTTTGAAAACGGTGATGTGAATGTTCCGTCACCTGAAGCACTTTTCAGAAATATTCTTTTGGGAAATGAGTATTTCGAGAAGAATTTCGGAAAACGCAGCTGTGACATCTTCCTGCCTGACTGCTTCGGTTTTGGTTATGCCCTGCCTTCAATTATGCATCATGCAAATCTTAAAGGTTTTACAACTCAGAAGCTCACTTGGGGGTCTGCTTACGGTGTGCCTTTTGACTTGGGGAAATGGTATGGTGTTGACGGAAACTATGTTTATGCAAATACAAATCCGGGTTCTTATGACAAATCCCTCACCAAGGTAAGAGAAAACGAAAATGTCGTTAAAAAACTTAATGAAAATGACCAATATTCATTGGATATGACTGCCATTTTCCACGGTGTGGGCGATCGCGGTGGTGCACCAAAAGAACCATCAGTTAAAACTGTCTGTGATGAAATCGCAAAGAACGACAGTAGTGATATTGAAGTTTTATCTGCTCCTGCTGACCAAATTTTCCATGATATTGATGCACTCCCTGAAGAAGCAAAGCAAAAGCTCCCTGTATGGAACAATGAGCTCGTTATGACAAATCACGCTGTTGGCGGATACACCTCACGTGCTATCGGCAAGCGTTGGAACAGAAGAAATGAAGAAATTGCAGATATGGCAGAGCGTGCTTGTGTTACTGCTATGGTTACAAACGGATATAAATATCCTCACGAACCGCTCACAAAAGCTTGGAAACGAGTTATTGCTCATCAGTTCCACGATGATTTACCGGGCACATCAGTTCAGCGTGCATACAGAAGAAGCTGGAACGACTACGGAATGTCACTTAACCAGTTTACAAGTGAGTATGAGGGTGCTGTCAAGTCAATAGCTTCCAAAATTGACACATCCTTCGTTAAAGGTACTGCAATAATCGTCAATAACCCTATGGAATACGAAAGAACAGGTGTTGTAACCGTTAAAATTCCCGCAAAATTAATCGGCAAAAACATCACAACACTTGATATAGACGGAAAAGAGTATGCAACACAGATTTCAAGTGTTAAAAATGGTGTTGCAACCATTCTCATGTGCGTTACCGTTCCCGCATTGGGATACAAGGCATTTGACCTGAGAAACAAAAAGTGCAATATAAAATCAAAGCTTGATGTTTCAATTCAACACCTTGAAAACGAAAAATACAAAGTTACGATCAACAGCAACGGTGATATTTCTTCAATTTTTGATAAGAAATTAAAGAAGGAAATTCTCAAAAAGCCAATTACAACAGGCATTTTTGATTATAACGGAAGTAAGGACTGGCCTGCCTGGGAATTAAATTTTAAGGAGCTTAACCGCGAGCCGCAGAATATTGCTGTTATCAGAAATATCAAGGTTATTGACAACGGTCCTTGCAGAGTTGCTTTAAGAATCACAAAGGCTTTTAAAGACAGTACATTCGTTTCAACAGTTGCCCTCAGCTGTGGCGGAAAGGTTGTTGAAGTTTATACTGAAGCTGAGTGGCGAAGCAAACGTCACCTTGCAAAAGAAGTTTTCTCCTTTACTGCCGAAAATTCCGTTGCAACTTATGATTTGGGTCTTGGTGCAATCAAACGTGGAAATATGAATGAAAAGCTGTTTGAAGTACCTGCACAAAAATGGGCTGATATTACAGATAAAGGCGAACAATTCGGTATTTCTGTAATCAGCGAATGCAAATACGGTTGGGATAAGTTTGACAACAACACACTTCGTCTGACACTTATGCACACGCCATACAAAAATTATCGTGTTGACAGTATGCAGTCAATGATGGAATTAGGTCTTAACAGATATTCTTATGCAATATATTCTCATAAGGGAACGGTTGCACACGATACACAGACCGAGGCGAGAAATTTTGTAATGCCTTTATCTTCGTTTATGGTTTCAAAGCATGAGGGTGAATATGCTGAATATTCATTTGGTTCACTTTCAGGAAATGCAATACTGAGAGCAATGAAAAAGGCTGAAAACAGCAACGAAATCGTTGTCCGTATCGGTGAAAGTGAAAAGAAAGCACAGAAAGATGTTATATTCTCACTTGATTGTGGTATCGAGTCTGCGAGAGAAATCTATGCATCAGAGGAACACATTTCAGATGTATCACTTACTGACGGAAAACTCGTATTCAACTTAAAGCCTTACGAAATCAAGTCGTTTGCACTTAAAGTCAATATTCCTGACGGAAAAGCTGATACAGAAGCTATTGAAATCGTCAATAATATCAATGCTTTTTCAACTAACGGAAAACCAACAGGTAATTTACCTGTTATAAACAAATCAATCCCAAAGGAAATTACTCCTGATGTAATTTCTTCAGGCGGAATTGATTTCCCGATTACTGACAAGGCTATGCTTTGTGGCGGACAAAGCCTTCTTATACCGACAGGTACAAACAAAGTGCATCTTCTGGTCGCTTCTCTCAATGGTGACAAATATGTAAAATTTAATGATTATTCATATAAAATCAATGACATCAGAGAATATTATGCAGGTTGGGATTTATACGATTTCAAGGAAGTTGCATTTACAAAGCAAGGTAAGTTAGGCTACGAATTTACACATTCACATACTGCAGACGGTGATGCACAATGTGAGCAGTTATTCTTCTGGCATGTGGAAGTTGACACAGAAAACAGCGATACACTCAATTTCCCTGTTGATAAAGATATAATTGTTCTTTCCGCAGTTGCTGACAAGGGAAATGAATCCTGTGAGCTCTCTTGCGAGCTTTATGATAAAATTGAAGGTCGTCAGTTCACTTACAAGGAAAACCTCAAAGAAAAACTTACATATTTAAATTGCAAAAATTCATATCTGCTCAATGATAAGGGCGGAGCAATAAAGCACAGAAACAAGGGAAGGAGAAAATAAGCTATGACTGAGAACAAAGGCGACATCCGTTATGTGGGTGTAAAAGAAACGGTTGCCTATGGTATTGCAAATGCAGGTCAATGCTTTGGCTACAACATTATCGCAGGTAGTTATCTTTCGCTTTTCTTTACAAAAGTATTTGGTGTACCACCTGAAGCAGTTGCAGCAATGATGCTGTTTTTAGGTCTTTGGGACACAATCAATGACCCGCTTATGGGCTCGATTATTGACAGAACAAGAACACGCTACGGAAAATTAAGACCATATCTCTTGATTATTCCAATCCCCTTAGGTCTTGCAACAATTATGCTTTTTGCAGGTCCTGCTCTTCTCGGTGACAAGACAGAAGATATTGCAAAAATCATTTATATGTTCGTCACATATTTCTTATGGGAACTTTTCTACACCTTAGGTGATGTTCCATTCTGGGGAATGAGTGCTGCAATCAGTCCGTCACCGTCTGACAGAACAAGAGTTATTTCTTCTGCCCGTTTTATTTCAGGTCTTATCGGTGGACTTTCAACAACAATTCTTGTAGTACTTATGGACCTTAGCAACAACGGTTCAATTCCGCTTTCATTATCACAGGTATTCTTGCTTATGGCTATAATTTCAGGTACATTTGGTATGGCACTTTTCTCATTGGCAGGAATTTGCACAAAGGAAAGAGTTGTTCAGACCATTAAAGAACCGAGTGTTCTCGACGGATTCAAAGCACTTATCAGAAACAAGCCTTTACTCTTAATTGTGATTGGTAATGTTCTTGCTGCAGTGAGTGGTGTTGGAAGCTTCTTCCAGGCATATTACTATTCAGAAGTTGTAAATATGAACTCACTTACAATTATTATTACATTACCCGGCACAATTTTAGGCTTTGTTACATATTTGCTTATTCCGAAAATCAAGCAAAAATTTGATAACAGACAGATTATCTTCTTAAATGGTTTTGCAAGACTTATTATGGGTACTCTTGTTTTCGTCATTGGTATGAAAGCATTTACAAACCTTTGGGTTGTTGTACCACTCCTTATGGTGCAAAATCTTCTTTTCAGCTTCTTCAACACAATCAATATGGTTATTCCTACTGAAATGATTGGTGACACAATCGACTATATGGAATGGAAAACAGGTGAGCGAAACGAAGGTGTTTCATTCTCTGTACTCACATTTGTCGGCAAGCTGACAGGCTCAATTTCAGGCACTATCGGTAATGCACTTCTTCCTGTTATAGGTCTTTCGTTTGTAACAATGGGCACTGAAACAGTTACCGTTAAGGAATATGAATACACAGACCTGCTTATATGGGGAATGTTCACTTTGGCACCTGCAATTTTAGGTCTTCTTCCACTTATTCCGTATATCTGGTATGACCTTACAGGTGATAAGCTCAAGCAAGTTCGTGAAGAAATGGCAGAACGCAGAGCAGTTCTGTCTGCTGAAGTGTCAGGAGGTGGCGAAAATGAGTAATAAATGTCCTAAATGTCAAGAAAAGCTTTCTCCACTTTATATGAAACAGACTTGTCCGAAGTGTAACACAAACCTTGTATATTACGACCTTGAAAACAGATTAAAAGCAGACCACGAAAAGGCAATGAAAGAGCAAGAAACCGTTGACAGAGTGCTTAACAATATTAAGACATCTGCATTTGGCGGAACATTACAGATTATCCGTTTTGTACTTATGTTCTCACCTCTTTTATGGATGTGTCTGCCAGTATTCAAAGCAAACGATGGCGAAGATATTACACTTATAAGCGTTATTATGGGAATTATAAATGGTAGCTTTGATTTTTCTGATTCGTCTTACTTATTCCCGGTTATCACAATGGTTTGTATCATCATTTTCTCACTTATGGTGATTATCTCATCGCTTTTTTCGGTCGGTGAAAAAGCACTTAAAAGAACGCAGATTTTTGAAGCAATTAACTCTATTGTGCTTTTGATTTGTGTAGTTCTCTGTTATTTTAATAATGCAGTTTTCTCATACGGAGTTGCACTTGTTCTTCTCACTTATGCTATCACAGGCTTATTACACATTAAGATTGATAAAAAACTCAATAAATAAAAATTGACAAATTATAATTTGTCGTGATGATTAAATAATTTGATATATGTTGGTAGGGCGGGGTCTTGACCCCGCCGATAAGTAACATACGAACCAACAACGGCGGGGTCAAGACCCCGCCCTACCGTGACACCAATGGTTTTACATTTATCCCCACAAACTCCGATTTGTTAGATAAAAACTATCCACAGCCTCAACAAATAAAATAAGGAGCAAAAAATTTACTCCTTTTTTATTGCAATATTTCTATAATGTGGTAAAATAAAATCTCAAAATAAATATGATGAGGTGTATGGAATGAATTTGCATATTTTTGAAAATGCAGAACAGATTGCAGTTGCAGTAGGTAACATGATTATTGAACAGGTAAATGCAAAACCTGACAGTGTTTTAGGCTTTGCAACAGGTGCTTCTCCTGTTCCTACATACAACTATTTGATTAAATGCTTTAACGAGGGTAAAGTCAGCTTCAAGGACATTACTACTTTCAACCTTGACGAATATTGCGACCTTCCTGTTGAAGATAAAAACAGTTATTTCACATTTATGCACGAAAATCTTTTTAACCATATTGATGTGAATGAGGATAATGTTAATTTCCTTAACGGTAATGCTGTTGATGCCCTGACAGAATGCCAGCGTTATGACAATCTCATTAATGCAAAGAAAATTGATGTTCAGCTTTTAGGTGTGGGCAGAAACGGTCATATCGGCTTTAATGAGCCATCAAACAAGTTCACAAAGGGTTCATTCAAGGTTCAGCTTACACAGAGCACTATTGATGCAAACTCAATTTACTTTGACGAAAATCCAATGCCACATTATGCACTTACAATGGGTACTGTTTCAATTATGAAATCAAAGCAGATTATCCTTATAGCAACAGGCAAGAGCAAATCTGATGCAATTCACGGACTTGTTAACGGTGACATTTCACCATCTTGTCCTGCTTCCGTTTTGCAGCTCCACCCTGATGTTCACATCTTTATGGACAAGGATGCCGCATCAAGATTATAATTCTTCAAAACTAAACAAGCATAAAAAATCCACCTTACTTAATTGTAAGGTGGATATATTTTTTGTAATCAGTTATTTTTCTCTTTCAATACTCTTTCTTTGTCTTTTTTAAGGAATGCGAGCATTGGGATGAAAATGAGTGCTGCAACAACTGCTGCATAAAGGAACATTACTTCAGTAGGAAGTACCTTTTCAGCACCGTTTTCCATATATGTAACATCAGAATTCTTTGCAGCAATATTTCCGAGTGTAGGACCAACTACCATTGGGATAAGAACCAAGAAAATCATTCTGATACCTTGGAAAAGTCCAACCTTATCCTGAGGGATATTATCACGTACATTTGCGGCAAACTGAGTTGTAATTACAATATAGCCGATAAGTGTCGGAGCAACGCCAACGATAACACCTACAATATTCTTGGTTGTTGACATAATCAGAAGTCCGGCAACAAGCAAAAGAACACAAATTATAAATGCTAATGGCTTGTTCTTACCTGCAAGGTTCATAAAGAAGATTATGCCGACTACCATAGCAACGATTGCTATAACTGCAGGGATAATTACGCCTGCTGAAAGGAAATTCACACCCTCATTTGCAGGAATAACAACTGAACCAAGATAAATGAACAAGTATGGGAAAAACACCTGAAATGCACAGTTAAAAAGGCATCCTGAAGAAAGAATTAAGTAAAGATTGCTGTTTTCCTTAACAACGCTTGGTCTGAAACCATAGAAAAGGTCTGCCCAATAGCTTGTATTTTTCTCTTCTTTCTTTGCATTTTCAAACTTCTGTGGATTATCAAGCAAGAAAATTCCGATAACACCAACAATTGTAACGAATACACCAAGACCAATGAAAAATGAACTATATGAAATCACGCCACCCTGAGCAAGTGAGCCAACAACCATAATAACGCCCATAGCGATAAATCCCATAAATGTGAATGCTGTTTCAACTTTTGGTGTTGATTCAGGTGTAGTGACATCAGTAACCCACGCGTTAAACGCAGAGTCATTACTTGTTGAACCCATAAATGTCATTATCATATCCATAACGATAACAATCCACGCAGTTACAGTAACAATTTTGGCATTGTCTGTAAGACCAAATAGGCTTGCAACATTTTCCTTTGTAATCAAGCCAAAAATAGCAGTTACAATACCCCATGCGATATAACCAAAAGAAATGAATACCTTTCGATTTTTCATTTTCTCACTGAGTGTACCCATAATAAATGTTGTTACCGCAGCAGTAATTGCAGACAATGTAACCATAATATTTACAGCATCAGTAAGAGTGAGTGATGAGCCCATTGAGCCTTGGTCGAAAACCATATCATTGAGGAATGTATTAAAATACATATTTTCCACGTTCCAGGCAAGTGAACCCATAAACATAAAAAGAAGTATTCCTGCCCAGACACGCTTTGAAAGTTGTCCGTTCTTGTTTTTCATATTTTTACCTCTTATTTGAAATAATAAACTCTGCACTCATAAGGTCTTGTTACGAATGAATTATGAGTTACAGGGTTCAGACGATAGTTTGAAAGTACCAACTCACCCTTTGACAGGTCAATTCCTGCAGGAGCTTCAAAGTTCACGCATTTTTCAGAGAATGAGCAAACAACAAGAACTTTTTCACCGTCAAGATTTCTTTCGTAAACAAAGAGTTTATCACTATTCTCATAATACTGTTTGAAGTCACCGTAAATTGCAACCTCATGCTCTTTACGGAATTTAAGAAGCTTGCGGTAATAATTAAGAATTGAGTTTTCATCAGCCTCAGCAGCTGCAACATTGATTTCTGTATAGTTAGGGTTAAGGTTAAACCAAGGCTCAACTGTTGAGAAGCCCGCGTACTCGCTGTCATCCCATTGAACAGGAGTTCTTGAATTTTCACGGGAACCTGCATTGGCCATCTTAAGGAATTTTTCACCCTTGATGCCCAATTTTGCAAAGGTCTTTTCATTGTTGAAGGTCATCATATCCTTGAACTCGTCAATTGAATGAAGCTCAATATTTGTCATACCGATTTCCTGACCCTGATAAATAAACGGTGTACCCTTCTGAAGATAACACATTGTTGCAAGCATCTTTGCACTTTCAACTCTGTATTTAAGGCTACCGTAACGATCAACAATTCGCGGATGGTCGTGGTTTTCAAGATAAAGTGTATGCCAAGCCTTACCGTTCATAGCATCATACCACTTCTGATAGCACTTTTTCATCTTTTTAAGGCTGAACGGAGTTTTAATCCAGTCTGTCATAAAGCAGTCTGCTTCAAGATGGTCAAAGCTGAACATTGTTTTAAGAACCTGAGTCTCATCTTCCTTAACAAAGCGAAGAACCTTTTCCGGAGTAATCAACGGACCTTCACCAACAGTAAAACAGTCATACTTTGAAAGAACATCATCATGGAATTCCTTAAGATACTCATAAAGATGAGGACCACAATTATAATGTTCCATACCTGCCGCAACAGGAATCGGAATAGCATTTGGAAGTCCTTCACGCTTTGAAATATATGTAATAACATCTTCACGGAAGCCATCAACGCCCATATCAAGCCAGAATTTCATAATATTCTTAACTTCTTCACGGACTTTTGGATTATCCATATTAAGGTCAGGCTGACCTTTTGTAAATACGTGGAGATAATACTCGTCAACAGTATCTACATATTCCCAGGCACCGCCCTCAAAAGTTGAAAGCCAGTTGTTAGGCGGTTTCTTACCGTTCTTACCCTTACCTTTTCTCCAGATATAATAATCGTGATATGGATTATCAACACTCTTACAAGCCTCTTTAAACCATTTGTGTTCAGTTGAAGTATGGTTGACAACAAGGTCCATAAACACTTTCATTCCACGCTCGTGACAACCTGCAAGCACCTTTTTAAATGTTTCCATATCGCCATATTCAGGGTTAATATCCATATAGTCAGCAATATCGTAGCCATAGTCAGCATTAGGTGATTTAAAAAGTGGTGAAAACCATATTGCATCAATTCCGATTGACTTTACATAATCAAGCTTTGAATAAATACCCTCAAGGTCACCTATACCGTCACCGTTTGAATCCTTGAAGCTTCGTGGCCAAATCTGATAAACTACCATTTCCTTATACCAGGTTTTTTTCATAATTACAGCACCCCTTATTCTTTGTTTTCATACATATTTAAGTATAGCATATCCTGAAATGAAATACAATTAAAATTCAAAGCTTTTTATGACAAAAATCAATCCCTGTTTTTATGTATTTTGACATTAAAAACAGGAGAAGATGCTTAATCCTCTCCTGTTAATGAAATTATCTTATTTTACTTCATAAATACAGCTTTCGATTTCAATGTTACCCTTTGTGTCAACACAGGTGAGTGACATATTCCAGGTTTCATTGCCAACCTTCTTTTCAAAAATTAATGTAACCTTTGAATGAGTGTAATCATTTCCTTTGTAATATTCAGAAACATTGATTTTTACGGGCTTGCCGAACGCGTTGATAAAATCAGCGTAAGATTTACCTGATGTAACCTTTACACCGCCTACTGTGAAATCAGCCCAAGTCTGTTCAGTAATTGATTTGAGAATGCCTATTTCAGTAATAGGACACTCACCAAGAGGCATGCTTACTGTTGATTTGTTTGTAACTACCAATTTTGTTGTTTCGCCGCTGTTATTCTTGAGAATTACGCTTGTTTCAGCACCTGCCTCAGCAGCAGTATTAGCATCCTTTTTGCTGATTACTGTCCAGCCTGTTGCAATAAAATCCTTAAGCAATGTCTCATTGAGGACAAAATCCGTACCGCCTGTGCTGATTTGTGCAGGAAGAATATTGGCAGCTGAGCTCTTGTTTTCGTATCTCTTTGCAATAAATGTAACACCTGATGTCTTTGATGTATTTGGCTCAGCGCTTGTCAGGTTGTAGTTATCAAGACCTACAAGATTAAGGAGTGCTGCAGGTTCAACAACATTCGGGTTTTCAAAAGGTGCTGCAGTTGTAGTTTCTTTCTTACCGGGCTTCTTTGTTGTAGTTTCATCTGCCTCATTTGTCTGTTCAGAAGGTTCAGATGATTCTGTTGTTCCGTCAACGTCAGTTCTGTATGTATCATCCTTTTTGCAAGCTGCAAATGATAACAAAAGAGCAAGAACTAAAAATATTGCTAAAAACTTTTTCATAAATAATCTCCTTGTGAATAAATTTAACTTAATTATTATATCACACAATTCTCATAAGCACAAGTGTAAATTATCTTATTTCAAGAATTGCCTCAATCATATAATGGTCTGAAACATTCACCCTTGCTCCTGTTTCTGTCACAACTGTATAAGCCTTTACAGTAAAATTGCTGTTTACAAATATAAAATCAATAGGACGACCGACAGTTTCCTTTGTCCAACCGTTATAAGAAAGCATATTGTCACCATTTTCTACTGTTGTGTTTGCGTTCAGGAAGCCTTTATTTTCAAGTGCTTTACAACCCTCACCGTCGCTGTACTGATTAAAGTCACCTGTTACAACGACAGGAATATTGCCATACTTTGAGATGATTTCATCAGTTTTTTCAGCAATAAGAGTTCCACCTAAATTCTGTGCCTCTACACTTGCATTATCAAGATGAGTGTTGAAATGTGCGAAAATCTCACCTGTTGATTTATTCTTTAGAACAATGTATGAGCAGGTTCTGTTACAGCCTGCACCGTCGAACCTTGACTCAACCTCAGGAGTTTCTGAAATCCAGAATGTATTGCTTTCAAGAAGCTCATACTTATCTTTAAGATAAAAAATACCGTTCATTTCGGACTTTTTCTCATTTTCATCGCCACCGCGGAGAACACCGTAATACTCATACTGTGGCAAATAATTTTCTAATTTTTCAAGCCAGATGTTATTAAGCTCCTGAACACCCAATACATCAGGAAGCCTGTCGTTTATTTGCTGTGCAAAAAGCTTTAATCTTTTATTACTTCCCGTACCCTGAAGAGTGTTTCCCCAAGGTGCTGTTGTATTATAAGAAGCAACAACAATATTCTCATTGTCTTTTACTCTTTCTTCAGCAGACTTAATTTCCACCCTATTAACGAACAAGCCTGTAACAGCAGTTACAATGCTCATAATAAAAGCTATAACCTTTGACATGATTTCTCTACCTCCACTTTATAATTTACCACAAAATTATTGTAAAATCAATCTTATTGTGATAATATATTACTTGGTATATTATAATCATTTGAAGATATGGGTGATTGTTAATGAAAATTATAATCGTTGGTGACGGTAAGGTTGGCGCAACACTTGTTGAGCATCTGTCACAGGAGGGTCATGATGTGGTCGTTATTGACCGTGACCAGAAAATTGTTGAGCAAATGGTAAATTCATTCGATGTTATGGGACTTTGCGGTAACGGTGCAAACTGTGAAGTACAGCTTGAAGCAGGTGTTGACAGCTGTGACATTTTTATTGCAGCAACATCATCAGATGAGCTTAATATTTTAAGTTGTCTTATGGCTAAAAAAGCCGGTGCCGGGCACACAATCGCAAGAGTTCGCAATCCTGATTATCTGAAGCAGCTTCCTTTCTTCAAAGATGCATTGGGACTCAGTATGATTGTAAATCCTGAGCTTGATGCTGCAAACGAAATTGCAAAGGTACTTCGCTTCCCTAATGCCATCAATATTGAAACATTTTATCGTGGACTTGTTGACCTTGTCGAACTTAAAATTGAGCAAGGAAATCCACTTTGCAATATGCAGTTGACAGATATTTTTAATAAATTTGATGTTAAAATTCTTGTTTGTGCAGTTCAGAGAAAAAATGAGGTTATTATTCCTCGTGGTGATTTTGTACTTCAGGCGGGTGACAAAATTCATGTTACTGCACCAAGAGGAGTTCTTGTCAGCTTCTTCAAACATCTTAAAATTTATAAGCATCGCACAAAAAATATTATGATTGTAGGCGGTGGTAAGATGGGATATTATCTTGCCCGTCAGCTTTGTGAAACAGGCGGATACAACATAAAAATCATTGAAAATGACAGTGAGCGTTGCGAAAAACTTTGTGAGCTTCTTCCACACGCTGATGTTATTCACGGTGACGGAACAGACCGCAGTATTCTTTTTGAACAGGGAATTGAGAATCAGGATGCTTTCGTAGCACTTACAACCATTGATGAAGAAAACATAATTTCTTCAATGTACGCATCATCCTTAGGTGTCGGTAAAACAATTGCAAAGGTCAACCGTGTTTCTTATGATGTGCTTGAAAGCATTGGTGTTGACAGTGCGATTTCATCAAAAACAATTGCTGCCAACAGAATTATTGCTTATGCAAGAGCTCTTGAAAATTCAGGCGAGGAATCAAGTGTTCAGACTCTTTATAAGCTTGTCGGTGGTCAGGTTGAAGCTCTTGAATTTAAGATTACCGCTGATTTCTCTGAAATCCAGATTCCGCTCCGTGATTTGAGATTAAAGAAAGATACTCTTATTGCCTGCATCATCAGAAATCACAGGGTTATATATCCGGGCGGTAATGATTGCATCGAGCTTGGTGACAGAGTTGTTATAGTCACAAAAGCTAACCACATCAGCAGTATTAATGAAATTTTCGAATAAGGCGAATTGCAAATGAATATTAAAATTGTTTTAAGAACAGTCGGCAGACTTTTATGGGCAGAGGCCGCGTTTCTTTGTCTGCCGTTACTCGTTTCTCTGTACTTTAAAGAAAATCTTTTTCATATTTATTTAATAGTAATCGGGCTGTTATTAGGCTTTGGTGCAATTATGAATCTGCCGAAGCCCGAAAAGAGAACAGTCTATGCACGTGAAGGCTTTGTAATCGTGTCCCTTTCGTGGATTTTGCTTTCATTCTTCGGTGCATTGCCATTTCTCTTTTCAGGTGAAATCCCGTCACTTATCGATGCTATGTTTGAGGTCGTTTCAGGTTTCACTACAACAGGTGCAACAATTCTTGCAGACGTAGAGTCAATGTCAAAAAGTCTTCTTTTCTGGCGTGCCTTTACACATTGGTTAGGCGGTATGGGAATTATTGTGTTTGTTCTTGCATTTCTGCCGCAAAAGGATATGCAATCAATGCACATTATGCGTGCTGAAGTTCCGGGACCGAGTGTAGGCAAGCTTGTTTCAAAAACAACAGTTACAGCAAGAATTCTTTACATTATATATGCTGTTCTTACAGTTGCACAGATCGTTGCATTGTTATGTTGTAAAATGCCGCTTTTCGATAGCGTTACAACTGCTTTCGCAACAGCAGGTACAGGTGGATTTTCAGTAAAAAACGCAAGTATTGCCGCATATAATAGTTTACCTATTGAAATTGTAACTACAATTTTCCTTATACTTTTCGGTGTAAACTTTAACCTTTATTATCTTATTATAATCAAACAGTTCAAACGTGCATTCAAAAGCGAAGAATTGTGGTCATATCTTGGTATAATTGCTGTTTCAACCATTATGATAACTATTAACATTATGCCGATAGTTGGTTCATTAGGTACGTCTCTGCGTCAGGCAGGTTTCCAGGTTGCCTCAATTATTACAACTGCAGGTTTTGCCACAGCTGACTTCAGTGTCTGGCCAACACTTTCACAATTTATCATTGTGATGCTTATGTTCTGTGGTGCTTGTACTGGCTCAACAGGTGGCGGTCTTAAAGTAGGCAGACTTATCATCCTTATAAAAACAGTAATCCGTGAGTTTCGTCGTGCCGTTAACCCTCGTCGTGTTAAATGTATCAAGCTTGATGGTGCTGTTATTGATAAGGAAGTAATTTCTACAACAAGTATCTATTTTACTGTTTATATGATTCTTCTTGCTGTTTCAACTATGTTATTAACACTTGATAACATAGATTTGACAGCAGCAACAACTTCTGTCATCAGTTGTATTAACAATGTTGGTCCAGGACTTTCCGACACAGCTATGATTAGCCATTTTGCTGATTTTTCTGATTTATCAAAAATAGTTCTGACTGCTGATATGCTTATCGGTCGTCTTGAAATATTCCCTATATTCATTTTATTTTTACCATCCACATGGAGAAAGAGTGCTTAAATGTTACCTAAAAGAGTTTATACAAAAATAAATCTTGATAACATACAAAAGAATATGCAGACTGTCCGTCAGAAGTTTGGTGACAATATGATAATTTTAGGTATTGTCAAAGCCAACGCTTACGGTCACGGTGCAGTTGAAACTGCAAAAGCTCTTGTTGAGTTCGGTGCAGGAATGTTAGGTGTGGCAGCTATCGATGAGGCTGTTGAGCTTCGTGAAAACGGAATTACTGCTCCTGTGCTTATTTTAGGTCAGATTTTCCGTCAGGATTATGAAACTGCCATCTTAAATGACATTACCTGTACAGTTTTTGACATTATTACTGCTCAAGGACTTTCAAAAAAAGCAAAGGAGCTTAACAAAACTGCTAAAATCCACATTAAGCTTGACACAGGTATGGGACGAATAGGTTTTCAGCCTGATGAAAACGATGAAGCACTTATAAAATCTATTTTTGACCTTAATAACATATATGTTGAGGGTGCATTTACTCACTTTGCAAACGCTGACTCTGCTGATAAAACATCTGCTTATGAGCAAAAGGAAAAATTCCTTACATTTACTGACAGCTTAATCAAAAATGGTTATGAAATTCCCATTCGCCACATGTATAACAGTGCTTCTGCTATGGAGCTTTCGGGTTATGCGGGCGAAATGGTTCGTTGCGGAATTATGCTCTACGGTCTTTATCCGTCAGATGAAATGAGTAAAGATTATAAATTATATCCTGCACTTGAGTTCAAAAGCCACATTTCATTTGTAAAAACAGTTGGCAAGGGCTTTAAGGTCAGCTATGGCTCAACTTATGTTACAGATAGGGAAATGACAATCGCAACTGTACCTGTCGGTTACGGTGACGGTTATCCCCGATATTTATCAAATAAAGGTGAGGTTCTTGTTCGCGGCACTCGTTGTAAAATTTTAGGCAGAGTTTGTATGGACCAGTTTATGATTGACGTTTCACATCTTGAAAACATTCAGATTGCTGATGAAGTTACACTTGTGGGTACTGACGGAAACGAAACAATTACGGTTGAAGAGGTGTCTGAAGCAGAGGCAAGATTTAATTATGAATTTTGTTGCCTGATTACACCGCGTGTTCCGAGAATTTACATTAAGAATAATAATGTAATCGAATAGTTAATTATAACGGCAGTTTGTTGCTTAATCGTACAAATTATGATTTACCAAACAAAAAAGCTCTATGTGTTACCATAGAGCCTTTATTTTTACATCTGAAATATTCCGTAGGTAAGTCCTGACATAATAAATCCTGCAATAAGCACACCAAGAGCAATAATCGGCAATGAGCGTTTAAATCGCATATCGAGAAGTCCTGCCATTAAAGCACCTGTCCAACCGCCTGTTCCGGGAAGCGGAATTGCGACAAATATGAGAAGTCCCCAGGACTCATATCTTAAAACCTTTTCCTTATTCTTCTCTGTTTTTGCTTCAAGCTTTAAAATAATTTTTTCAAAGAAACCATATCTGCGTAAAAAATCGAAAATCCTTCTTATGAAAAGAATGATAAAAGGTATCGGCACCATATTGCCAAGATAGCAAATCAAAAATGCCTTAGCAAAAGGAATTTCCATAAGTCTTGCAGCAATCATACCGCCACGACATTCCAGAACGGGCATTAGTGATATAACGAAAGCAACAAGCTCTTCAGGAACTTTATCCTGCAGGAACATAGTTATTTCATTTACAATTGTTTCAACCATTTGTCACACCTGCTTTAATAAGATATTCATTTGCCTTACGAAGCATTTGCTTATCATTAGGAAATTTGAGAGATGTCATAGCCTTATCAAACTTAAGCCAGAGGTACTCCTCAATTTCCTCCCTCTGAATAACGGTAGTTGTGTCATCAGTAGTGGCAAGGAAAATCACAACCTGCTTTTCAATCTTGCCCTGAATTGAATATTCTGAACGAAACCTGAAATCAGGAAGAAAACGAATTCGGATACCTGCTTCCTCAAGAACCTCACGATAAGCAGTTTCCTTTTCATTCTCGCCTCTTTCAATATGGCCTTTTGGGAATCCCCAATTAAGACTTCTCTTATTTTTTATAAGTAAAAATCTTGTTTCACCGTTAATTATACGATAAACAATAGCACCGCATGAGCTTTCATAGAGGCAACTTATATCATAGCTTCCCGTAGGCTCAATAAAGGACAGAGCATCCTCAATCTGGTGAACAATATAACGTTTGCTTTTTGGTGCAACAACAAGAATAACTTCTCCCGTTTCTCTTCTTTTTATTGAAGCAATAACACGACCTTCAAAAACACGAACTCGGTGTGTTACACCCATAATGTATGCACCCTTGACAGGTGAAAGCGGGTCAAGTCCACTCTCAACATTACCGTAATTCAATTGGTAAGAGATATTCTTTTCTCTGTCAACATAGTGCATAGGCTTGGTAACTCGTACCCTTACATACTTACCTATCATATGTCTCTACTCCCGAAAACAGTTGATGAAATACATCAACGAAAACTAAAACTGTTTATCATTATACATTTTTTCATTCAATGTTTCAAGTAGCAGATAAATAATTGTTACTTTTTCTTAAAAAATTCTTTAAAATTATTGTGATTTTTAAAGATATGTTGTAGAATATATAAGATATAATCAAAATTAAGGAGCTTTATAATGGCTGACAATAAATTTAGCAATCTCAATGACGATTTTGAAGATATATTCAGTAATGCCGGCAAATCAGATAAGTACGAGGATATTTACAGCAGCTCAGGCATAAGTGATGATGAATTTGAAGACATTTCTTCAGGAAATACCAATGACGATTTCAGTAAAGAGGTTGAACAGGCTTTTCAGGTAAAATACAATACTGCTGTGGAAAACCGTCGCCGTCAGGAAATTCAGTATAACGATATTAACGATGTTTACGGTGATTTGGCAAAGGAAGAACAAAAAAAAGAAAAGAAAAGACATCCCATAAGAAATACAATTATTACAATTCTTTGTATCACAATTGTAGGACTTTCCTGTGTAGGTATTTTCGGATATCAGAAAATTAATTCACTCCTCTCCTCTTTTGACACTAATGAACAGCTCACTGACAATGCGTTCGTGAATGCTGCGGACCTTACTCAATATCCTGACCAGATAAATGTTCTATTGGTTGGTGTTGACGCTCGTGAGGGCGATACCGCCTCACGTTCTGACACAATGATGCTTGTAACTCTTGACAACAAAAACAAGCAGATTAAGCTCACATCATTTCTCCGCGATTCATTTGTTGAAATTGCAGGTAAAAATTACTGGTCAAAGCTTAATTCTGCATATTTCCAGGGCGGAATTCAAACCCTTTCTGACACACTTGAATTAAATTTCAAGGTTGATATTCAGTATTACGCGCTTGTTGATTTTGAAATCTTCACAACTATCGTTGATTCAATTGGTGGTATCAATGTTGACGTTACTGAAAAGGAAAGCTATTATACATACCATTCGGGAAAAGTTAATGTACCTGTAAGAATTGAAGCAGGCGAAGATGTGCTTCTCAATGGTGAGCAGGCTTTATGGTACAGCAGAATCCGTTACCTTGACTCTGATTTTCACAGAACAGAACGTCAGCGTAAGGTAATTACCGCAATTGTTGAAAAGGCTTCAACTATGAGCCTTACTGAACTTTATTCACTTGCTGAAAAAATCATTCCTCTTGTTAAGACCAATATGTCATCAAACCAGATTATGAGCTTAGGTCTTGCTGCAGTTAAGGATAAGGTTTACTCATATCCTATTGTTCAGCATCAGATTCCTGCTGACGGAACCTGGTCTGACAAAACAATTGAAGGTGTTGGCGCAAGTCTTGTAATGGATATGGAACAAAATCAACAGCTTCTTCACTCTTTCCTTTCTGAAAAACAAGAAATCCCAACAGAAAACACATCAAACTAAAATCAATCGTGTAATAAATAATCGCTGAGAATTGTAACCAAGGTTTTAGAGCGGTTACAAAAAGGAGAAATCATTATGAAAAAAGCAAAAATGTCACTTGTATCTGAATTTACAAGTGCAAAGATTGATGATAGAATCTTCGGTTCATTTATTGAGCATTTAGGCCGTGCTGTTTATGGTGGCATTTATGAGCCCGACCATCCGACCGCTGATGAAAACGGGTTCAGACAGGATGTTATTGAAAAGGTAAAAAAGCTCAATGTTCCCATTGTCCGTTATCCGGGCGGTAACTTTGTTTCAGGCTACAACTGGGAAGATGGCGTTGGCCCTCGTGAGCTTCGCCCAAAGAAGCTTGACCTTGCATGGGGCGTTACAGAACCAAACTATTTTGGTACAAATGAATTTGTAACTTGGTGCAAAAAAGCAAATACATCACCTATGATGGCTGTAAATCTTGGTCTTCGCGGTCCTGAGGAAGCAAGAAATCTTGTAGAATACTGCAATCACAAGAGTGGCAGTTATTGGAGTGACCTCCGTCGTTCACACGGTTATGAAGAACCACACAACATTAAACTCTGGTGTCTTGGTAACGAGATGGATGGTGACTGGCAGATTGGTCGTAAAACTGCTTATGAATATGGCAGAGCAGCAAGTGAAGCAGCAAAGGTTATGAAATGGACGGACGGTTCCATCGAAACAATTCTTTGCGGAAGCTCTGCACGAGATATGCCAACATTCGGTGAATGGGAAGCAACTACTCTTGATTTAGCCTATGACAAAGTTGACTATCTTTCACTCCATATTTATTTCGATAATCGTAAGGATGATACAGCTTCATTCCTTGCAAAGAATATGGTTATGGATGAATTTATCAAAACCGTTATTTGTATTTGCGACTACATAAAAGGTAAAAAGCGTTCAAAGCACACAATCAATCTTTCATTTGATGAATGGAATGTATGGTATCATTCAAACGGTGTTCATGTTGACAGATGGAGTACAGCACCACATCAGCTTGAGGATATTTACAATTTTGAAGATGCACTTTTAGTTGCTCTTATGCTTATAACACTTCTCAAAAATGCTGACAGAGTCAAGATTGCTTGTCTTGCTCAGCTTGTAAATGTTATTGCACCTATTATGACTGAAAATGGTGGTGCTTGTTGGGAACAGACAATTTTCTACCCGTTTATGCACCTTTCAAACTACGGTCGTGGATACACTCTTGATTCCAGAGTCGATTCTCCTAAGCACGACACAAAAGAATTTACTGATGTTCCTGACATTGAATCAATTGCAACATTAAGTGAAGATAAAGAAAATCTCACAATTTTTGCAGTTAACAGAAATCTCGACGAAAATGTCCTTTTCGATGTTTCGCTTCTTGATTTTGAAGGCTTTGAGGTCCTTGAGCATATTGAAATGAGTGGTTATGATGTTAAGGCTGAAAACAGTTCAATTGCAACTCCTGTTAAGCCCTTTACTGTTGAAAAGCCACAGCTTGACGGCAAATCTCTCACAGTAAATCTCAAACCTCTCTCCTGGAATGTAATTAGACTTGCAAAAAGAAAATAAATGTAGTACAATAGATTAGAATTTTTATCATAAATATGAAAGAGTGATTTTATGGCTGCTAAATGTCCTGAATGCGGACACACACTTAAATTATGGAATGTTAAAGCTGAATGTCCGAAATGCGGTGTAAATATTCCTAACCATCAGTGGGAAAAGAGACTTAATGATGACGCTGATTTTGCAGAAAATGCTTTTGCAAGATTCCACTATAAGCTTCAGAATTTCAAATCTGCGGTTTTTGGTACAAAGCTTCGTATAGTCCGTCTTATTCTTACATTTGCTCCGCTTATTGCACTTGTGCTTCCTCTCTACAGCTTCAAGCTCAATCTTCCTTTCAATCAGAGTGACAAGTCAATTTCATTTTTAACATTTGTTCTTGATTATCTTCTTGAAAGTGACATTGGCAGTGTTACAACTCTTATGGGCGGTGAGGTTTTAGGAACAGCTGCAACAATGGTTGTTATCGCTTGTGTTCTTATGCTCCTTGCAGTTGTATTCGGTGTTCTTAACTTCTTCGTATTGCTCATTGCCGGTATTAAGATGAAATACGTTTTCAATGTAGTTCTCAACGTTCTCGCCACTGTATGCTGGGCTGTTTCATCAGTATTCTTTGCACAGTTCACAACTGCTTGTGAAGCACTTGGCGGCGGTATTGTTACTGAATGTAGTCTTGGTTTTGGGTTTATCGTTGGTTGTGTTCTCTTCCTTGTTAATGTTGTTATGAACATTATTGTTGGTAAAGGACTTAAGAAACAGCTTAACGAACAGCCTTCAATCGACGAATTCGTAGCTAACGAAATTGCAGAATTAAGAAAACAAGCATAAAATTTTCATAAGACAACTTATCCCTCTCATAGGCTCTATGGGAGGGATTTTTATGTGGATGAGAACTGTTTCGGGAAGAAAAATTATGGGTGTGATGTCAATTCTGTTAGCAATTGTAATGATGGTCGGACTCCTTGCAGGAAAATATGTTTCCTCTGCTTCAACATCACGAAATTTGCCTATTTACTCAGTACAGACATATGAAAAGGAAATTTCAATAACATTTTATGCTGCCTTGACTAATCAGGATAAAGAAAAACTCATCGAAATACT
>JAFTUP010000104.1 GCA_017466205.1 Clostridia bacterium | reverse complement strand
TAAATATTGTTATGCTCGGTATAGGTTATTTCAAAAGCGTATGCAATCGGGTTATCGGTTTTTTGCTCAAACCAATGTTTCCAAGCCACATTTGCAGATGTGTTTTTTATGAAAACATCTTTTTCAAAAAAGCAATGTGTACCGTGAGTACGGGAAAGCCATAACATATTTCTGTCCTCTGCATTATCAGACATAGCAGCTTTTTGAATGGCGTCTATATCATACTTGAAATCCCGCTTGTAATACTGCGTATGAGCCTGCATAATTTGCCTTAAAGTATCTATCAAATCAACATTCTCAAATTTCTGCATAGACTATACCTCCAAATCCTGCGATTTCTTTTTAGTTGTTTTCTTCGGTTTAGGCTCGTCAGCTTTCTTTTCCTTGTCCTTTTCAAGCTGTTTCTTGATAGAGGGCTTTTTGCCTGTTTTCTTCTCAATGGCCTTTTCGGTCTTAACCGACTCTGCCAGGTCGAGAAGCGAAATAGGCGTGCCGGATTTTGCTGTTTCTTCAAGTTCTGAAACAGACTGCATTATAAAATCCTCTTTCTTTGGAGCGTCAGGCAATTTCAAATCTTCCGACGCAAGATTTAATGTAGTTCTGCTG
This sequence comes from Clostridia bacterium, assembly GCA_017466205.1. GTDB lineage: Bacteria > Bacillota > Clostridia > Oscillospirales > Acutalibacteraceae > Fimenecus. The sequence continues at coordinate 6,009 of JAFTUP010000104.1, read as the reverse complement.
TTATGCACATAATCACAAATTGCATTTGCATAAGCCTTATCGGACATAGAAGCGTTATCATCATTCAATACTGTCATTGCTGCCGCTTCCATTTCAGCTAAATTTTTATGAAGCTGCATATACGGGACAAATTCTTTTAAGCCGTATTCATTTCTTGCATTAAACTTTTCAAGTTCCTCCGGCCCTTTTTCTTTGAAGAACGCTATCAACTGTTCATCAGCCATATTTTCCTCAAAATACTTTTCAATATGGTTAATAATGCCGCCTGTATCTTCACCGAAATAATAATATCCCTCATAGTGAGTAAGCTCACATTTATAAACATAGTCAATAGTAAACCTTGTTTTTTCTATTTGTCCGTTCTCTGATACATAGTCTAACTGCTTAAAAAGGTCGTCCGCCTTATGTAAAGGCAACTGCATACCTTTATGGAGTGCTGCACTTTCCGTCATTTCGATAGAAACAACAGGCTGTATCTTTGGATTGAACATATCGGGAATATCGGTATCACCAAGCCATTTATTATATATTTCCGTGTAGTCAACACATTGTATTTCTGCCAGCTTTGCAAAACAGTTTTCTCTTATAACGCTATCGCCAACACCAAGCAATTTATACACATCAGACTGTCCGATAGCAGTATATAAATCCTCAAATGTTATGTCAGGATTTATCAATGAGCCTGCGCCGTCTGCTGAATGTTCTTTCATATACCATTCACCGACTTTTGTACTCATATCAACTGTTTCGGGTATCGGCTCAAAAATATCCGGCTCCTGTTCGGGAGCAGCCTGAACAACCGTGTCATTTCTCATTATTTCAGAGGGCTTTTCGCCGGAAAGAGGTTTGATAGCTTCCACATAATCACAAGCATAATACGCATTTCTGTTAAGCTGTCTTTGCCAAGCGTTGGCTTTTGGCGACCAACGGAAACCGTTGCTTTTTAATTGCTCTCGCACTTCTGCAGAAGGCTTATCATCAAAAAGTATCTGCAATCGGTTTTCTGCTTTGTTAGCTTCAACCGTTCCGCCGTCAAACTCCCAACCCGGAAATGTTGTTAATGCCTTTTTCTCCAATTCCTCAATACGCTTTTTAACTCTGCTTATTTCTGCATTGTTATTTGTGAGAGAATAAGAAGCAAAAGGCTTATCTTCCAAGTGCCAGCTTTGCGCCATATCACTTTTTATCTTTTCCATTTCCTCCGGTGCAAGAATAGTACAGCCGTCAAGTGTCTTATGCTTTCTGTAATAAGCATTTATATCTTTCATCATTTGCTGTGCTGCCTGTAAGTGCTCCAGCTTATCTTTGAGTTTTGCAATGGCCTGCGGATCGTCTGCACTTATGCCGCCCATGCCCGTACTCCTTATCTTATCGAGAAGCCCCTCAATATACTGCCATTCTTCCATATTTCGGTCTCTTGCTGCATTTTGTTTTATCTTTTTGCCAACGGGGAAATTTGAAGCTCCGGCTATCATAACAGACGGACAGCGCATTTCAATTTCAAAACCTTTATTTGTATTTTCAGCGAGCTTTCGGGCGTAGGTGTCAAGAAGTCTATCAATTTTTTCGTGATATTGCTTATCTACACGCTTTTTCTGCTTGTCTGCTATTTCCACAGCCTTATCAACTTTTGCCCTGTATGCTGCCGTTTCGCTTCCCGGTACATAATCCGAAAAGCTATACATCATTTTTGCGTGCTTTGCTGCCGACTCATTTATGGTATAGTAATGTACCTTTGTGGGCTCTATATCAGGGGAAGTTTTTTTCACAATATCGCCGTGTGCGTTTATTTCATATCCCTGTACCGCTGCTGCACTTTTTGTACCCTCTGAAATTTCTCCCTTTGCTTTAATATCCGCATCTGCCAAAGTTTGCAAAGTATCTTTTACTGCGTCTTTGATTTCCTCTTGTTTTTCAGGGGGTAGTTTACTCATAATCGTTTCTTTTGTTTTTTCCTGTTCTTTTTCACGAACAATCAAATTTTCCTCAATTTCGTCTATAAGTTCGGCAGATGTTTTTTGAATTGTAGATAAAGAGGCTTTAAGCTCCGGCATTTCTTTATCCTTGCTCCAGCTTGCAATATATGGGAATGACGATTCTCCCGTTTCAATACCGAAATGTTTACATACAACAAAGGCCACGCTTTCGGCTTCAACCTCACGCATACGCCTTGTTTTCTTTTCTTCGGGAGGAAGCAATGCCAATTCCTCAATCGTGTAATTATGGAGCTTTGCGTGAGAAATTTCGTGTATCGCTGCCGCAATGGTTTCTATTTCTGACATATCATTTCTGACAGTAATTTTTGCGTCCTCTCCATAATGACAATATCCCTGTGCCGTATCTCCCGGCTCAAACTCTATGAGTTCAATGGGGAACGGAGATATTTTCTTTAATACCGCCCAAAATTCTTCATAGTTTTCAACCGTTCCTACAATCTCGCCGCCGCCCAATTCAGGAAGAGGCTCACCGTCTGTCTGTGAAATATCATATACTGGCGCTGCCTTAAATGCAGGGACAGTAATTTCTTTTTCTTTTGTTACAGGGTTTCCGTCGCCGTCTCTGATTATTTCGCCGTTTCCGTCTCTTTGTATTTCATCAATCTTTGTCTTATACGGAGCAGGGGCAAATATCTTTATAGCTTTTTCGCCCTCTTTCACATAACGGTTAAGGTCTTTCCAAGCATTAAATCCCGCAATATATGAAGCGTTAGGCAACTGATGAAGAATAAGCATTGTATTACGGAAACTGTATTTATGAAATACGGCCATTGCCGACAAATAGCGTTTATAGTTTTCGCTTTCAAAAACATTTGTTAATTCTTGCTCTAAAATCCCTGTAAGTTTTTCAACTCGTTCTTTTGTATTTTCGTCTTTGCCAAACTCTATGAGATTATCAAGCGAATGTGTTTTAGTGTTTTCAGCCATATAATCAACCTCCTTAATAAGTTCTGATAATGGTTGCTCCCAAACCTCACCAAAGGCCCGGACAACCGTATTTTTATTTGCTCCGTTTGCTGCAAACATTTCCAAAGTATCAAAGCCTTTTTCAAACATTGGTATTATCGTGGTGGGAATGTTCGGAGAAAAATGGATAATTCCGTTTTGGTATTCTTTTCCCGTTCCTATCCAACCACGAATAAAACTGTCAAAGGCTTCATCAATATTTGCGTCTGCGTGTTCTGCTGCGTGAGAAGATTTAATTTGCTGCCGCGAATACTGATAACCTAAAATTAAAGTGCCTGTTTGCGGATTGAACATAAATCTGCGATTCTCAATTTGTTGCATATCAAAAGAAAAGGAATTTGTATCAATCCGCATAACAGACTTAACAATATCAAGATATTGCTTTGCCAATCGGTATTACCTTATCTGGCTTCTTTATCGCCTTTGAAAATATCCTGCTGCTCACTTGAAATACAGGGGTATTTTCTCACAAGCTCGGTTATCATTTTATTTATTCCGCGCATAAACTCTTTCGGGCTTGCTTTGCCTTTTGTTATCAAAGTAAGCTGATTTTCCCATTCCGCAGTTAAAGAGGCAGATATAAGGGTATCGGGCAGAACGGAAATAAGGAGCGTTCCGTTTTGTGTAGGAATAATATTTTTTCCTTTACGTTCGGCAAAACCTGTCTGCACCAGCTTTTCAATTATGCCGGCTCTTGTTGCCGGAGTTCCCAAGCCTTTACGTTCCGCTTCGTCAGTAATCTCTTTGCTGCCTGCCGTTTCCATTGCAGAAAGTAAAGTATCTTCTGTGTACGGTTTAGGGGGTGATGTGAATTTTTCTGCGATTTCAGCCCTTATGCCTGCATAGGTCTGACCTTTGTAAAAGTCGGGTATCTGTTCGCCGTCCTCATTGTCTGCCGGCTTACAAAGCAATCTTTCAATCGCTTTATATCCGAGAGAAACAACCAATTTACCCTTAACAGTAAATACATTCCCGCCACACCTGAAAGCAGCCGCCGACAGTTCGTAAACATAAGGCTCTGCAACTGCACACATCAAACGGCATATAACCAGCTTCAAAATATTAAGCTCGCCGGAGGGTAATGTTTTTATATCAGCCTTTTCAAGCTCCATTGTAGGAATAATGGCGTGGTGGTCTGTTACCTTGCTGTTATTTACAAGCAAACTAACATCAGGGAAATAATCGGGAACGCTGTCAAAGGGAGGCACCTTTGCCGACAAATGCACAACAGCAGTAGCGGTTTCTGCCATATCATCAGTTAAGTATCTGCTGTCCGTTCTCGGATATGTCAACAATTTCTTTTCGTATAATGCCTGTGCATAATCAAGTGTCTGCTGCGCTGTATATCCGAATACTTTATTTGCCGTTCTCTGCAAAGTAGTTAAATCAAAGAGCTTCGGAGGCTTTTCGATTTTCTGCTCCTTTTTGACGGAAACACAAACGGCCTGCGAGTGTTCGCAAGCCGCCTTGATTTCCTCTGCGTGTGGTAAATTGTCTATTCGCTCACTAACAGCCTTAACGCTGCCTGTGTCGATTGATACGGTGTAATATTTTTCTTTTTGAAAGAATGTTATTTTATTATTCCGGTCAGCCAAAAGCGCAAGCGTTGGCGTCTGTACTCTGCCAATATTCAAAGTCTTTTTATACAGGAGAGAAAAGAGCCTTGTAGCATTTATGCCTACAATCCAATCCGCCCATAATCTGCAGAGAGCAGAGTTATATAAATTCTCGTATTCGCTGCCGTCCTTTAAGCTGTCAAAACCCTCACGGATTGCAATTTCTTCCATAGAGGAAATCCACAATCTTTTAATAGGTTTCTTACAGCCCGACTGATTATATACCAGCCGGAAGATTAGTTCACCCTCGCGTCCTGCGTCGCAAGCGTTTATAACCTCTGTAACATCTTTCTTGTGCATAAGGTCTTTTACAACCTTAAACTGTTTATTCTTATCACCGTTAATTTTGTATTTGAAATGCTCCGGGATAATGGGTAAATCCTCATAAGCCCATTTTGCAAATCTGTTATCATAAGCGGAGGGCTCGGCAAGCGCTACAAGGTGTCCGACGCACCAAGTAATGATATATCCGCCACCCTCAATATAGCCGTCTTTTTTACCGCTAATTCCAAGTGCTTTTGCAATAGAAAAAGCTACCGACGGTTTTTCGGCAATTACCAAACGCATTTTTTATTCCTCCGTTTCCTCGTCGTCAGTTTCGTCAAGCTCCGCATCTTCGGCGTCGTCCTCGTCATATTCCTCAAACTCAAAATCTTCCAAGTCGTCAGCCTGTTCAAGTTTCTTTTTCGGTAGTACAACCTTGTAATAGTAAGCACCTACACCTGCCGCACCAGCAAGAAGCAGAATTACAACAAGAAAACCTGCATTGCCGCCTGATTCTTTTTCAGGCTCTTTTTCGGGTTCCTCTGGTTCCTGCGACTCCGGCTCTTTCTGTTCGGGCTCGGTAACAGGTTTTTCTTCCGGTTTTTCTTCGCTTTCCTCTGCGAGAGCTTCGAGGTCGCTTTCATCAACAACATTAAGGAAATATACATTTTCGTTTTCTGCTGCGTGGTCGATTACGAAATAGAAAACATTTCCGTCCCTTGCAGTTACGGTTATAAACTGCAAATCTTCACTATCTGAAACGTCGTCCAAAAGGTCTGCGTTTCCTTTTGGGGTAAGAGTACGGTTATCTTCAATAACCGTTTCGGTAGTTGCTGTTGCTTCTGATTCTGCACTAAATGCAAAAGCCGTCATGCCGGATAACATAAAGGCGACGGAAAGTACCGCCGCCATAATCTTAAATATCTTATTTTTTCTCATTGTTGCCGCCCTCCTGTGCGTGTTTCTGTTCGTGTGGTTTCTGTTCGCCTGTGGTTTCCGGTTTTTCTTTTTTATCGTTCTTTTCCAATTCCGCCTTGTAGGTATCAGGGAGAACAATATCACCCTTTGCGTAGGCTTTAAGAAATACAGTAAGAGTTTTCTGGTCGAGGTTTACGGTCTTAACCAGCTTTACAATCTGTAAGTTTTCTTCCTCAATCTTCTGCGCT
>JAFTUP010000103.1 GCA_017466205.1 Clostridia bacterium | reverse complement strand
GTTGAAGGTGGAGTAAAAAAGGATTCTTCCAATGAACAAAAGGAGGAGAAAAAAGAGGTTGCAGTAAAGAAGCCTGTTGCTTCACCTGCTCCGGCTTCAGCTCCTGCAGTTGCTCCTGCACCTGTTCAATATTCAAACGGTGTTACACTTTACAAGACAGATTACAAAACTGCAGCATCAATTATGGCTATTGTAAGTCATGAAAGCGGTATTCCGCTTGAAAGACTTAATTTTAGCTCAATTAAACTTGATGACTCTCTTGAACTTTATAAAACTGACTTTAAAACAGCAGCATCTATTATGGCAATTATAAGCCACCAGACAGGAATTCCTCTTGAAAGACTTGTATTTAAGTCAATTAAGCTTTGCGATATGCCTGAACTTTATAAGACTGATGAAGAAACAGCAGTTAAGGTTATGGCTCTCACAAGTAAAGAATCAGGAATCCCTCTTGAAAAACTTGTTTTTAAATCAATTAAACTTATTGAGAAATAAAGGAGAATATAAAAATGAAATATGTAGTTACATTAAACGGAAATGATTACGAAGTAGAAGTAAATGAACTCAACGAAGCAGTTGTTACTGCTGTTGTGCCTTCAGCAGCTCCTGTAGTTGTTGCAGCTCCTGTTGCACAGGTTGCAGCACCTGTAGCAGCTCCTGCTCCTGTTGCGGCTGCTCCTGAAGCTCCTGCAGCACCTGCTGCAGCTCCTGCTCCTGTTGCAGTTGGTGACGGTACAAAGGTTACTGCTCCAATGCCGGGTACAGTTCTTTCAGTTAATGCATCAGTTGGTCAGTCAGTAAACGAAGGCGATGTACTTTTCATTCTTGAAGCTATGAAGATGGAAAATGAAATTGTTGCTCCGTGTGCAGGTACTGTTAAGCAGGTTATCGCTACTAAGGGTGCATCAGTTGCTACTGACGAAGTTCTTGCAGTTCTCGGTTAATTGAGGTGCAAATATGCAAATTATAGATGCTCTTATAGAGCTTTTCAATCAATCTAATTTTGTTAACTTGCCTTACCAAAACTGGATTATGATTGGTGTTTCTTTCCTTTTGCTTTACTTGGCAATTGTAAAGAAGTTTGAGCCTTTGCTCTTAATCCCGATTGCTTTCGGTATGCTTTTAGTTAACATTTATCCGGAAATTATGGCTGACCCGACTAATATGTCTTTTGTTGGCGATAATAATCCATTCCTTGACCCTGATGCAAATTGGTACGATACAGGTGTACTTAGACTTATCTATGCAGGTGTTAAATCAAGTATTTTCCCTTGTCTTATCTTTATGGGTGTTGGTGCAATGACCGACTTTGGTCCTCTCCTTGCTAACCCATCAAGCCTTTTACTTGGTGCTGCTGCACAGTTAGGTATTTATGTTGCATTTATTGTTGCAATGCTTACAGGTGAATTCACACCTCAGGAAGCTGCTTCAATTGCAATTATCGGTGGTGCTGACGGTCCTACCGCAATCTTCCTTACAGGTAAGCTTGCTCCTCACCTCTTAGGCTCTATTGCAGTTGCTGCATATTCATATATGGCTTTGATTCCTCTTATTCAGCCACCAATTATGAAGATGCTTACAACTAAAAAAGAACGTGAAATTAAGATGAATCAGCTTCGTACAGTCAGTAAAGCTGAAAAGATTATTTTCCCAATCGTTGTTACAGTTATCTGTGTTCTTATTCTTCCGTCAGTTGCTCCGCTTCTCGGTTTCCTTATGCTTGGTAACCTTTTCAAAGAAAGCGGACTTACAGACAGACTTTCGGACACAGCACAGAACTCACTTTGTAACATTGTAACAATCTTGCTTGGTACAACTGTTGGTGCAACTGCTGAAGGTTCAGCATTCCTTAACAAGAAAACTCTTCTTGTTATTGCAATCGGCTTACTTGCTTTTGCATTCTCAACAGCAGGCGGTGTTATTTTTGCAAAGCTTATGAACATTGCAACAGGCGGTAAAGTAAATCCTCTCATCGGTTCAGCAGGCGTTTCAGCTGTTCCTATGGCTGCCCGAGTTTCACAGGTTGAAGGCAGAAAATACAACCCTTCAAACTTCCTTTTAATGCATGCAATGGGACCTAACGTTGCCGGTGTTATAGGCTCAGCTGTTGCAGCAGGTTTCTTACTTTCACAATTCGGTTAATCCAAACACATAAACATATATTAAATGCCGTAGTCAAACAACTACGGCATTATTTTTTATAATTTTATCAATATTGGTTTTCTTATTTCGATTGAATCGGGAGTTACAGCACAATCAAAAGCTAACGGAACAACACCGTTTTCTCTTGCATTTCTTAACTCATTTGCAAATTCAGGATGAGTATCATAGTTCGGCTCAAAGTATTTAACATCTGACATCTGGACAACAAACAAAACATAAGCCTTGTAGCCCTCTGTAACTGCTTTTTGTAATTCCTTGAGATGTTTCATTCCTCTTTCAGTCGGAGCATCAGGGAAGCTAACTACACCGTCATTTTCGAGTGTTACACCTTTTACTTCAACAAATATCTTATCTCTCTTTGTTTCAATATAAATATCAAATCTGGAATTTCCGAATTTATATTCCGGTTTAACCTTGATAATATTTTCAAAAAGATTTGGTAAGTATTCAAGGGCGACATAATTTACTATCTGACTGTCCATATTAATAAGTCTGTCGCCTTTCTGAACAGCAATTAAATCATATTTAGTCTTACGATTAGGATTTTCAGATTTTTGCAAATAAACAGTTGCTCCTTTAACCAACAGTTCTTTACATCTTCCTGTGTTTTTAACATGACAGATTTCTTCCTTACCGTCAATTAAGCAGTGTGCAATAAAACGGTTTGGTCTGTCTGAAAAAACACCTTCAACAATATTCTTATATTTCATAATTCCTCATAAAAATAACGGCGATAGTCTCCTACCGCCGTCCCAATATTTAATCTGATTATTTTGCCTTTGCTTTTCTTGATTCAACTTCAGCAACCATCTGTGCCTGTTTCTTCTCTGTAATTGTGTAGAAGAACATTGGAACAGCACAAGCAAACATACTGATAACACCTGAAAGAACAAGCATGTTCCAAAGTGTATCAGGATTGTCAATTGTGAGAGTTTCAGCGTGACATCCTGCAACTGAGAATGAAATAACACCGATAAAAGCACCAACCGCCATACCAATCTTATTGATAAGAGTCTGCATAGCAAAGCAGATACCTTCACCACGCTCACCTGTTTTCCATTCAAGGTAATCAACTGTATCACCAATCATAGCGTAAGTGATAATGTTATTAACACCCTGTGGAATACCAAGGAGAATAAGACCAATAGCAGCAACAATAAGTTTCCATGTTTCGTCATATCCTACGAAGTACATAACAGCCATTACAAGACCACCGAAAAGGTGAACAATAATATAAGTCCATTTCTTTGTGAACTTCTTTGACATCCATGGAACAAGGAGTGATGCAACAAGTCCGCCTGGAACAACAAGGAGTGTGATAATACTGTACAAGCCTTCATTCTGAAGAACATACTTTGCAAAGTAAAGACCACCTGTATATGTATAAACCATTCTTGCACCACCAAGAACACCTGAAAGAACGATAAGAAGAAGTTCCTTATTCCTAAAGAGAAGCTTCAAATTATGACCAAAGCTTGGTGGGTTATCATCAGTTGTGAAACGCTCATTTGTATGCTTAAATCCATAGAAGAACATTGGAATTGCAGAAACAACAAGAATTACTGCTGCAATAAAATATGTCCATTTAAGTGTATCAGCATTAGCCATTTCCTGACCCTTGATAACTGTACTAACAAATGTGTTTGCAGCTTCTTCAACAGAAATACCCTGATTCTTAACAATATTTGCAATTTCACTTGCCTTGTCAACCATAATTTGGTCAAGCATATCATCTGTGTATTTATATTTTGCAGTGATACCATTTGTAATAATTGGAAGGAAAACTGTAACAATACCCGCACCAAGTGTGCAAAGCAAACGAGTAACTGTAAGAAGATTACCACGGACAACAGTATCATTTGACATACAAGTTGAAAGTGCCCAATAAGGAACGTCACAAATTGTATATGCAACAGACCAGATTGTGTAAATAACAGCAACAATAACAAATGAATAAAGCTGCTTTGCAGGAAGTGGTAAGAAGCAGATAATAGTCATTACCGCAATCGGGATTGCCATCCATTTAAGGTAAGGACGACATTTACCCCACTTAGTTCTTGTTTTGTCAACAATTGAACCCATAATCGGGTCGTTAAGTGCATCAAAAATACGAACGCCGAGCATCAAAATAGCAACTGCAGTTGCACCGTTTACAGCACCAAAAATTCCGCCTGCCTCAACGCTGCCGAAAAGAAGAGCATCGGTCATAAATACTGTAAGGAATGAGCCGATAATTGTGCATACAAAGTTCTGTCCGAAACCTGCTATACCGTAAGCAAGTGCTTCTTTAGGCTGAAGACTGCTTTTGTCGTCAGGATTTGTGCCATAAACCTTATGCAAAAGGTCATTGATTTTCATAAAATCCCTCTTTCATAGTAATAATATTATAATTTTAACACATTGTTCATTTATTTTCAATATATAATTCAAAAAATATCCTCCGTAAAGATACGAAGGATATTAGAATATTAGTCCTTTAACGGTATGTTGTTAGCGTCCTTGTCAATTGAGCCTGTAAGGATGAGTATCCCCTCTATCAAGCCCCAGACACTTGAAATTGTTGCACCAATACCAAATGTCAGAAGTGTCAGCAACAGCTGTGCTATTGCTTTTCCTGTATAGCCCAAGTAGAAATTATGAACTCCGAGATAACCTAAGAAAATACCGAGAAGTCCTGCAGCTAATTTCGATTTCTGCTCCCCTGCTATCACAGGCTGAGTAAGTGCAATACCACAATTTGTACAGATATGAGCATTAGGCATAGTACCCATTCCGCAATTCGGACAAAAGCTTTCGCCAACACCAATCATAACGCCGCAATTGAGGCAAACTGCAGCTCTGTCATCGTGCTGATGACCGCAATTTTTACAGAACATAACATCCTCCTGTTACTGTTTTGCTCCATTATCAAACATTTCAAGAGCCTTAACACTTGCAGCAAAGCAATCAGCAAGGCACTTCGGATTAAGAGCTTTCGGAGTATCAAGTCTTGTATGATAAAAATCAGGAAGTGCGTGATTAAGTGCAGTAACACCTGTTGAACGCATACCAGCCTGTGCAAATGCAGCAGAGTCAGTTGCACCGCCAAGCGGAGGAACAATACCCTTACCACAATCAATACCTAATTCAACACAAGCCTCGTAGAAAAGGTCAGATACATCCTTATCAACCTTAACCGTACCGTTAAGATCACGATAATTTACCTGTAAATGCTCTGACTGAGCGATTGTGTCATAAGAGAACACGAATGTAGGAACATCGTTAAATTCATCAGCGTGAGCCTCACACCAAGCCTTTGCACCGCGGAGACCTGCTTCTTCTGAGCCTGACCAGACAACACCGATTTCAGTATTTTCAAAGTTAATATGTTCTTCCTTAAGATACTTGAGAATTGCCATACCGATATAACAGCCTGTAAGGTTGTCGTTAGCACCGTCAACAACTCTGTTTTTATTCCACATAAAGTAAAGACCGAACCAGAACGGTGTAAACGCAAGAGCGCCAAGTCCCATTCTTGTACCAAGGTCAGGATTAGCTTCAAATGCTCCTGCAAGGCTTGCAATCGCAATACCGAGTGTATAAAAAGCACCTAAAAAACAAACAATCATGTGAATATCAAATCCAAGATATGTAAACTTGTATTTGAATGGCCATTCCCAGGCAGCATCAGGATGCCCGTTGAAGATAATTCTGCGTTTAACCTCGCCTGTCGGCTTTTTAAAGCCGGTAACATTATGACCGATTTCTTCTTTAAAGAGCTTATCAACTACTTTCTTATAAAGACCGAACTGTAAAAAGCAGAGTAAAAGTCCGAGTGCGATAAAAACAATTGAAAGAACAGGCAAAATAAAGTACGAAATTAAAGCTAAGAAACAGCAGGAAATTGTAAAATAAATCCAGCCGAAGAATGAGCCGGGATTTTCTTTGAATTCCTCAACAAAAACTCTGTCACATCCATAGTTCTTCATCTGTTTTGCTGCATACTCACAAGCCTGATGCTCACCCTTTGAACCGGGAGCTCTCTTTTCAAGCTTATTGCAGATATATGAAATTTCAGCGACCATATATCTCGCAGCAGCATCCTTTTTGTCAATTAACTTTTGTAAATCCATATTGAATCCCCCTAAGTATTTATATTTATACTTTATCATAAATTGAACACTATGTCAAATAAAAACAATACAAATTAAAACAAAAAGACGCAAGGAAAAAATCCAAGCGTCTTATGTATCTATATTTTGATTATTCGCCCTTCATTTTTGCGAAACAATCGCTGCAATATACAGGTCTGTCATCCTTTGGCTCGAATGGAATTTTAGCTTCACCACCACATGATGCACAAGTTGCTGTATGGTAAACTCTTTCACCACGGTTAGCGTTCTTGCGAGCAACACGACATTCCTTACAAGCTTTAGGCTCGTTTACAAGTCCTTTCTCCGCATAAAATTCCTGTTCACCTGCTGTAAAAACAAACTCGTTTCCACATGTTTTACAGGTGAGTGTCTTGTCTTCATACATTTTGAATACCTCACTGAAAATATTTTATTTACCCCACACGGAATTGCACCGTTACATTAAAAATGTTCATCTTTGAAAGGGCATATTGCATCAACTTCTTGAACGAAGCTTTTTCCTTATTCTGTGAACAGCATTTTCAACTGATTTGATATTGCAATCGAGAATAGCTGAAATTTCCGGATTAGATGCACCAAAAAGCATAAGTTTAAAAACCTTTTTTTCCATTTTAGAAAAATTAGTTTTTGAAAACTCAATAATCTCAGCAAGCTCTTCACTATATAGAAATGTATCCTCAGGCGACGGATTAAATGAAGAAATATCATTATCATCTAAAGATACAAACATATCGGTAAGGCTGTCAGCATCATTGTTTGCCATTCTGATTGCAGAAAGCATTTTACGAGTAAAAACAACTGAAGCATAAGTGCTGAATTTTGTATTATAAGCCTCATCATAAGAATAAACAGATGAAACGAAGCCAATCATACCCTCCTGGTACAAATCCTCAGCATCAATACCGCTAAGATTAGTAAAAGAATTAGCTTTTTTAAGAATTATATCAGAATATCTTTCAATCAATAATGATAAAGCAACAGTGTCTCCAGCCTTAGCATGAGCAACAATTTCCTTTTCACTATATGCATTACAATGTGAAATGTTATTATTCATAAACCCTCAAAAAACATATACTAATCTAAATTAAATATTATTATATCACAAAAAAATCAAAAGTCAACTAAAAATTATGTATAATTTTCACAAACACAAGCATATAAGAAAGCCGTGAGCGAGTCACGGCTTAATTTCATATAAATAGTTGCAGTAAAACTGTACCTGTACTTAATATCATAATTGCTGCAAGAAAAATGGCAACAAATTTTATAAACTTTTCTCTGTTCATAAATTATACTCCTAAAAGCTTCTTGGCATCATCAGAAATTAAAGCAGTTTTTTCTTCTGACTCATTTCTCGTTTCACCGCAAGCAGTAATATAAACCTTGATTTTCGGCTCAGTACCTGACGGACGAACAATAACCTTACTGTTATCCTCGAGTGAGTATGACAGCACATTTGACTTAGGAAGAGTGATTGCACTCTCCTCACCTGTTGTTGTATCAACAATTTTACTTGTCTGATAGTCAGCAACCTTAACTACTTTTTTATCTGCAAATGCTGTCGGTGAATTTTCACGGAGTGATGACATAATATCGCTCATTTTCTGCATACCGCTTGCACCCTCAAAGGCAAAATTGAGAACAGTATTAAGATACATTCCGTATTTTTCGTAAATACTGTCCATAAACTGCTTGAGAGAAAGTCCCTGAAGCTTATAAACTGCAGCCATTTCAGCAATCATCAATGAAGCTACAACAGCATCCTTATCTCTTGCGTGGATACCGCGAAGATAACCGTAGGACTCTTCCATACCAACAATGAAGCTGTCCTCTTTTCCGTCTTTTTCAAGGCTTGTAATAAGCTCACCAATATACTTGAAGCCTGTAAGAAGGTCAGCAACCTCTGCACCGTAATTACTGCAAATTGCCTCAATAAGTGGTGTTGTAACGATAGATTTAACAACAACAGGATTTTCAGGAAGCTTGTTCTGTTCCTTAAGATTTGAAAGAAGGTACTCGCAAAGCATTGCACCAACCTCATTACCTGTCATAAGAACAAAATCATCACCGTCACGGACTGCAATACCAACACGGTCACAGTCAGGGTCTGTTGCAAGAAGCAAATCAACGTCAGTTCCCTTTGCTGTTTCAATTGCACACTCAAATGCCTGTCTGATTTCAGGGTTAGGATAAGGGCAGGTCGGGAAATTACCGTCAGGCTTTTCCTGTTCCTTAACAACAATAACATCCTTAATGCCTGCTTTTTTAAGAATTTTACGGACAGGCTTATTTCCTGCACCGTTAAGAGGAGTATATACAACCTTTAAATCAGCCTTTTTGATTTTGTCAGCATTAACACGACAGGACAGAACCTCCGCATAAAACTCATCATAGAGCCAATCCTCAATAAAATCGACCATATCCTCAGCAAGAGCATCGTCAAAGCTCATTGTCTTAACACCTGTGAACATATCAATGTTCTGAATGTAATCATAGGTTTTTGCGGCAGCCTCATCAGTCATCTGATAACCGTTAGGGTCATAGCACTTAAATCCGTTGTATTTTGACGGATTATGACTTGCTGTAATAATAATACCTGAGGAACAGTTGAGTCGTCTTACAGCGAATGAGAGCATCGGAGTCGGAACGAGCTCAGGATAAATATAAACCTTAATACCGTTGGCAGCAAGAACACCTGCTGCACTTTCAGCAAACTCTTTTGACTTGATTCTGGAGTCGTAAGCAATAGCAACAGAAGGTTCATCAAATGCTTCATTGAGATAATCAGCAAGGCCCTGAGTAGCCTGATTAACAGTATAAACATTCATTCTGTTGGTACCTGCACCAATAACACCGCGAAGTCCTGCAGTACCAAATTCAAGATTTTTGTAAAATCTGTCAAGAATTGCTTCCTCATCACCCTTTACACTTTCAAGCTCGGGAATCAAATCCTCGTCTGCAGTGGCAGATGAAAGCCACAAATCATAGAGCTTACTAATGTCGTTCATAATCTTACCTCCAAAATTTTACTGATACTATTTTATAATAATTTTATCGAATTGTAAATATGAATTTATTTTTATATTGAAAATAATATGTAAACTATTGTATAATTATAATATCTTTATTGGGATGTGATATTTTGTTTTCTAAAATAATCAGTCTTGGGCTTTTCGGAATGGAAGCATATAAGGTTATTGTTGAAGCAGACATTTCAGGCGGAATGCCTCGTTTTGACATTGTCGGTCTTCCTGACACAGCAGTTTCAGAAAGCAGAGAAAGAGTCCGTTCAGCTATTAAAAATACAAATTTACAATATCCGCCAAGCAGAATTACAGTAAATCTTGCTCCTGCTGACATTAAAAAGGAGGGTCCTTTATATGACCTGCCGATTTTTATAGCATTACTCAGTGCTAATGATCAGTTAAAAGGTGTTACTGAAGAAATGGCTTTTGTGGGAGAGCTTGCACTTAACGGTGAATTGAGAAAAATCAACGGTGTACTTCCGATGGTATTATGTGCAAAGAAGAACGGTATTAAAAAAATCTTTATTCCTTATGAAAATGCAAGTGAAGGAGCAGTGGTTCAGGGAATTGAGGTTTATGCTGTTAAAACTGTTTTTCAGCTTCTTAAGCATTTTACGGGAATTGAGGAAATGTCACCTGTTACAAGCGAGATTTATACTGAATATTACAATCCTGTCAACATTCCTGATTTTTCTGATGTGAGAGGTCAGGAAGAAGTTAAAAGAGCATTAGAGGTTGCCGCTGCAGGCGGTCATAATGTGCTTATGGTGGGACCTCCCGGTTCCGGTAAAAGTATGCTTGCAAAAAGAATGCCGTCAATTCTGCCTGATATGACATTTGATGAGTCAATTGAAACAACAAACATCTACTCAATTGCAGGTGCATTACCAAGCGGTATTTCGCTTATCCGTTCAAGACCCTTTCGTTCACCACATCACACCGTTTCTCCTGCAGGACTTTCAGGCGGCGGTGCAATTCCAAGACCCGGTGAAGTGTCATTAGCTCACAACGGTGTGCTTTTCCTTGATGAATTACCTGAATTCACAAGAAACACACTTGAAGTATTGCGACAACCAATAGAAGACGGAGTTATAAGTATTTCACGAGCAGCTGCAAAATTTCAATATCCCTGCTCAGTTATGATGATTTGTGCTATGAACCCTTGTCCTTGCGGTTATTACGGACATCCAACAAGAGCCTGCACCTGCACACCGTTATCAGCTCAAAGATATTTAAACAGAGTCAGTGGTCCGCTGGTTGACAGACTTGACATTCATATTGATGTACCGCCTGTTGATTTTGAAAATCTTTCAGGTACAAGCAAGTCAGAGTCATCTGCCGAAATCAAGAAACGTGTTGAAAAAGCAAGAGCTATTCAGCACAAGCGTTTTGAGGGTACTAAAATCACTTGCAACGCAAAAATGGATGCTGCAAGCACAAGAAAATTCTGCCAGATGACAGATAGTGCTTTACTTATATTGAAAACAGCTTTTGAAAGATTATCTCTTTCAGCAAGAGCTTATGATAAGGTTTTAAGAATTGCAAGGACAATTGCTGACCTTGATAATTCAGAGATTATTGAAACAGTACATATTACTGAGGCTATTCAATACAGAAGCTTTGACAGAAGATTTGATGAATGAAAAAATCCCTTGCTCAAATTAACGAGCAAGGGATTTTTTAACCTGTATAACCACATTCAACTAACAATGTGTCTATTGAAAGCTCTAATACACGGTATGCTTCATCTAAACTCATGCCTTGTAAACTGATTGTTCCTGCATCACTTGTGTATGAATATGTATCTGTAACCCTACCACCGAAGCTATTGGTTGCAGAATAGGTATGTTCCACACTAATACGGAGAAGTGCTTCTTTATCTGCTATTGTGTTTACAACCAAAGAATAATTCGCAACAACTCCCATATCCCAATAAGACGAAGGATCCTTGCACGACATCTGAACAGCTGATTTTACCAAATCAACAGTAGCATCACATTTAGCATATACAACTCCCCAAAAATATGCCTTACGAGTTTCTTTATAGTCAAAAAGTTCATTTGTTTCGGCATACAAACAAGCTGTAGTATATTTTCCTTCTTTAAGTTCATAAAGCATAAATTGATAGTTGCATTCTTTGGCCTGTTCTGCCGAATCACTAAAACCATTACTATTTTTATAATGCGAAGCGGCAAAGCTTAAGCTTTGCTGTTCTTTATATAACTCAGCTACTTTATAATGAGTTTCATTGAGCAATTCTTGAGTATCCTCGTATTCAGCACATTTTTCCCATATCTGAATAGCACCAAGATATGCTTCAGATTTATAAGCTTTCTTACCCTGTTTATAAAGCTTCTTCTGAATTTTTTCACTTGTAATATCATTTTCACCAACAAACTCTGTTATTGAGTTGTTAACTTTTTCAATGTAATCATCACGGTCAGAATTTGTATTTTCATTAACTTCATAACTAACCAAATTATAATTATTAATTGCTGTATTACTGATTACCGATTCAGGGAAAAGAGTCGCTTCCAGATAGATTGCGCCAAGAAATCCACCAATAAGTAAATAGGGCAAAAGAATAATAATACAAATAATTATTAATTTTTTCTTTTTCTTTGCCTTTTTCTTATTTTCTTCCTCATCCTTAATCTGTTGCATAGCATTATAGTATGCTTTTTGTTGTTCATCAAAAGAAAGCTCCTGCTGTTTTGTTGCCGACTCATAATTATTATCCATATTATATCCCCTTTCATTTGTCAATAATTATTATAGTCATATTTATGACTATTGTCAAGAGGTTAGTCAAAAAGTATCATTTAAATGGTGATATTAATGATAGTTTATACTCCTTTTTGGGAAACCCTGAAACTACGTGGGGAAAGCACATATACTCTTATAAACAAGTATGGCATTAGTAGTGCAACAATTGATAGAATACGAAAAGGTAATGGAATAACTACACAAAAGCTTAACGACCTCTGCAAAATTCTTGAATGTGGAGTAAGCGACATAATTGAATATGTTGATGAATAAAACAGTATCAGTTAATTTTTGATACTGTTTTGTTTTAGTTAAAATAAAAAAATAACCAAGATAGATATAAATCCGTCTTGGTTTATTTTCATTTTTATACTTTTGTTTTTGTTATCTGTGGGATTTTGCCGATTATAACTGCAACAATCGTTGTAATTATAATTTCAGGAATCATAAAGAACCCGTTGTAAATTACTGAATAAACAAGTGAAAGTGCATTTCCGCTAAATGTATTCAAAATTGTCTGTCCCCATGAGTAGAAGCCATCCTGTGTAAAGAACCATTCAGCCCATGCACCGAATAGAATATATCCTGACCCAATATGACACAAATATCGTAACACTAATACCGTAAACGCGCCGAGAGCCAATGAAATTGCATTATTCTTAACTGATTTTTTATACATTGAGCCAAGTCCAAGAACAGTAAAAGCAACAACATAATCAAGTAACAACATAAGTATAACGTTACCCATACTTCCCAAGTAATCCTCTGACGAAGGAATTACCATAGCACTGATATCTTTCATACCGATTACCATTTGAAGCAAGGAATAAACAAAGCCCGTTACTAATCCTTTCCCGATTCCGTACTTCCAACCTACAAGAATTACAGGAAGCATACTGACAATTGTAACTTGCCCGCCAAAAGGCATTGGTGGAATAAAGGTTTTTGCAGCCCACTCCAAAACAACAGCCAAAGCCAGCATCATTGCACTTTCCACAAGCCAATATAGATTTTTCTTTTTCATTCTCTTTTTACCTCCTCTGACAAAGCGTCATAAATAAAAAAATTCAGCCAAGGAATAAACCGCAAGGCTGAATGAAAAATTTCCTACGCCGGCATTATCCGTATCAGGTTCAATGGTCAGAAGCAGATTAGCCTCAATCTCAGCCGACTTACTGTCAGCACCCATGGGCAAAGTGTCATAGAAATTTAACAGCCTTAAATCAAAGATTTAAGGTGCAAGGCATTTTTTGAAAATACCTTTGTCAATAATTGAGTCAAATGCTCAAAAAACTATTAAATCTCTATGGCACTTTGCCAACTATATTTACTTGGCTTGATTACATTATACACCTGAAAAGCTAATTGTCAAGCATAAAATGTTTAAGTGCAGAATATCTCAATTGAGTTTTATTATTTTCAATCATACTGTTAAGGCATCCTGCAGTCCCTACAAGTATGAGAAGCTTTCTTGCTCTTGTAACTGCTGTGTATAAAAGATTTCTGTAGCAAAGACGACTGTTCACAGCAAGGACAGGCATAACGACTGCATCAAATTCACTACCCTGACTTTTATGTACCGTTACTGCATAGGCAAGCTCTATTTCCTGAAGCTGTTCCTTTGAGTATGTTGCCTTTTTACCTGCAAAATCAATTACTATGGCATCACGAGGAATGTCAATTTTTTCTATAAATCCGATGTCTCCGTTGAAGATTCCGTCACCCTCTTCATCACGGGACTCCCAATGAATATTGTAATTGTTCTTGGTCTGCATAACCTTATCGCCCTCACGAAAAAGACGATAACCTGTATTATGCTCTCTTTTATCCTGTGATGGCGGATTTATCGCCTCCTGCAATACTGCATTAAGGTTAAAAGTTCCTGTTTCACCTTTTTTTGAGGGACAAAGAACCTGAATTTGTGTTGCAGGGTCATAACCGTAAGCATTAGGAAGTCTGGTTGTGACAAGCTCTCTGATTGTACGAACACCGTCAAGTGGGAAATTTCGTTGCATTAAATAAAAATCTCCGTCCTTATTATCAGTTTCAATCTGATTTCCTTTGACAATAGCGTGGGCATTTTTAACAATATTGCTTTCCATTGATTGACGGAAAATTTCTTTAAGCTGAACAACAGGCAAAAGCTTGCTTTCGATTAAATCCTTAAGCACATTTCCCGGACTTACTGAAGGTAACTGGTCGCTGTCCCCTACCATAATCAGTCTGCAGCCAAAGGGAAGTGCATCTAAAAGGCTTGAGAAAAGGAAAATATCAACCATTGACATTTCGTCAACAATAATTGCCTGACAATCAAGAGGATTGCGAAGATTACGCTTGAAAACAGGCTTATCGCCCTCTCCCCATTCTACCTCTAAAAGCCTGTGAATTGTAGTTGCCTTACGACCTGTAGTTTCTGTCATTCTTTGTGCAGCACGACCTGTTGGTGCACAGAGAGCAATATCGAGGAAATCCTTTTCAAACATATTTATGATACCGTTAAGAGTTGTTGTTTTTCCTGTACCCGGACCACCTGTAAGAATAAGCATACCTCTGTTGACAGCGGTAATAATAGCCTCTTTCTGAAGCTCTGCAAATTCAATGTTGTATGTTTTTTCAATCTTACCGATATGAGAAGCCACGTCAATAGGGTTTTCTGGCGGAAATTTAAGAAGCACCTTGAGCCTGTTGGCAATTCCCTTTTCAGCGTGATATGCTTCAGGTAAAAATATAAAATCACGATTATTTATACATTCAATAACAATTCTGTTGGTTTTCACAAGATTATCAACAGCTATTTCAATGTTCTCTTTTGATTCTCCAAGAAGACTGCCTGAAGGAGTGAAAATCTTTTCAAGGGGAAGACAGGTGTGTCCGTTTGTGTAATTATGTCTTATAACATACAGTATTCCTGCTTCAATTCTGTATTTTGATTGAGGCTTTTGAGGAAGCAGCTCAACAATCTGCTCGACACGTTCAAAGGAAATTCGCTTTTCACCCTCACAAAGCAGATATGGGTTAGTTTCAATTGTTTCAACTGCAGAGTTTCCGAATTTGTCGTAAGCAATAAGACATTCATTTGTATTCAGACCATATTTTGAAAGATTGATAATTAATGCACGGGTTGATGTCTGACGATTGTACTCTTTGCCGATTTTCTTTGCCTTTTCAAGAGAAATACCTTTGATTTCAGCAAGTCGTTCAGGCTCATTTTCTAAAATATCAAATGTTTTTTCTCCAAATCTATCGACTATTTTAAGAGCAGTTGATTCTCTTATGCCTTTGATCACACCGCTTGCAAGGTAATGATATAAATCCTCAATTGTTTCAGGCATAAGCGCATTACAGAATTCAGCCTTAAACTGTCTTCCGTAAAGTGAATGATAAACATAATCACCCACAAGCTCAACCTTATCACCTGTTTTAAGGTCAGGCGCAGTACCTACAACAGTTATTTCCTCATCACCGGTATCAACGGAAAACACTGTGTAGCCGTTTGATTCGTTGCGATATGTAACATCATTTACAATGCCTTTCAGCTTAATTTTTGTTTCAAATTCTTCCATCAAAATAATCCTTTAAATACTGATTTTTAACATAATATATGCCATTACATTCCTTGCATATTTCAAGAAGCTGTTCTTTTTCATCCTCATCAATACCATAATCAAGTACAATAATTTTACTGTGAACATCCTCACCAAAAATATTGAGTCTCATTCGCATACCGTAAGCCTTTTTGCGAACATCAACTGATGCTTTATCGCAAGGAATTATTACAAAATAATCCTCTTTTATTTTTGGTACTAATAATTTTAACATAATTACATAGCAAAATGCAACAGTTCCCAAAAGTATTAGCAGCACAAAAACAGACCATATAATGGAGTCAAGCATAAAAATCACCTCATCACATTATATGGTCTTTAATTTATTTTGATAAAATTATCTGCTGTTTGCCACTTCTACCATTGAGAAATAGAAGTCATCATAGGATGTCGGATAATCCTTTGTACCACAGAAATCAAAGTGGTCAGTACCTTCAAGAGTTTCCATATAGTACCATCTGCCGGGTTCAATAGTTTCACCGTTTGCTATACTTTCCTCATAACTTTTTGCGGTTTCAGCATCACATTCAGGATACAAAGCACTTGCAAGAGGAACAATACCGTCGTGAGCAGCCCAATTACCTTCAATTGTAACACCGTCATAAGTATTTCCTTCAGAAAGAAGCATCATACCTGATGAAATATAGAAAATCGGTGTAACAGTCGGATTTATAATATTAGGACCGTTCTCGCCTATCTGATTTGTTGCAGATGTGCTGTAAGAATAATAATATGTATTCGGTGAAAGCTTAATCTGTTCGTTAAGCTCTCTTGCACCGCGAATTGTCAGATCATAATAGCAGTTATCCTCAGCATAATAATATTTTTCAACATTTTTCATATTGATATTTGCTCGGAATTCACCCTGTGCAGGTGTAAGACCAAAGTGGCTCATCTGGAGTGAGAAAACAATGAAATTATTTCCGAGAGTTGAACCAATAACATTGTAAAGGAAAACTACGCCGTAAAGAGGATAGCCCGGGTCATAGAGAATATTAGCAACCTGGGTTCCGTTATGGGGGCTTGAAAGTGTTATACAAGAATGTACGCTATCATTTCCGCCCTTGAATAACGGACTTACATCGTCACCTGATGCAGCAATTTCCTCTTCACAGCCAAAAGTCATAAGAGAAGTGAAAAGTCGGATAGTTTCACCGCCAAAGGAATGACCGACAAGATTGATTTTATCCTCAGGATTCCAAGGCTCACCCATCAAAGCACGTCCTTCATAAGTAAAACCGTATCTGTCGTGATTATGTGCTTTTGAATGAGCTTCACCGTAGTCAACAACTGTTCCTGTAAGCTGAGCATAAAGTTCGCAAGCTCTGTCCCAAGCACTGTTTAAAGGACCGACTTCAGCTGCATAAGCCTCAACACCCTGTTCATTGAGCATTTTAATGAAGTCTGTATCAGAAAGTGAAAGTCCGCCGCCCCAATAAGGTGAAAACTGATAGAACTGATTTGACGGACCCCAACCGCCCATACCGTGAACAAACACATAAGGGTAATCCGTTACAAATTCTGTCTTGTTTACAGGACGAACCTGAACCTCATCCTCTGAACTTGTGCATGCTGATGCAGGAATAGCTGTAATTGAAAGAGCAATTACAACTGCCAACATAACTACCAAGATCTTTTTCATAACCATTCCTCACTTTAACAACTTTTTTATTAACTTATTCTAATATATAAATGTTAAAATAATGTTAAAGTTATTATTTAATAAAATAATGAGTAAATCTGTAAGCCGAGTTCTGTCGTTTAAGGCAATTATCTATCTGCGACACATATTGCTATGTGCCTGAAGCCATCTTTCGGAGTATCTGCCCAGCTGACAACTCCAGTCGATGTTGCATCGGGTAGGGTTTGCTCGGCCGTTACATCTCTGCAACGCCGGTGAGCTCTTACCTCACCTTTCCACCCTTACCGTATAAAACGGCGGTTATTCTCTATGCACTTTCCCTAAGGTCACCCTCGGCGGCCGTTAGCCGTTACCCTGCTGTGTGATGCTCGGACTTTCCTCACAGATAAATTGAAATATATCTGCGCAACTGCCCAATTTACTCATTATTATTAAATTTTAGTTCCGTCTTTTTTGATTTGAGTAATTTTGTTACCCTCAACCATAAAAACGTTTTTTGAAATATCCATCATCGGTTTATCTGCCATTGAGTCAGTATAAAAATCATCAATAATGACATCACCGTAAACTGAACGGAACACTTCTAATTTATGCTCCTTATAACAAATGTTGTTAATTTCACCTTTAATCGGGTCTATATCAGAGCCTATGTAATGTTTAATCCCAATTCTGTCACATATAATTTTCAAAAGACAATAAGGACAACCGGAAACAACAATATCATCATCTTGCTGAATATCAAAGTAAATCTGCTTTACTTTCTTTTCGTTAATATCCCAGAACTTTTCAAATTCTTCATAGATATTATCGTATTTCCGGCAATATTCCTTAAAAGCTGCACCATAACTTGCCATTGCTTCATCAACAGTTATTTTATCAAACTTATAACGGATAAAGTCCTTGATAAATTTAGGTGCATATCTGATGATAGTTTTAAAATCCTTCTTTAAAAAATAAAGAAAAACATCCATTATGCTTTCGCCATCATAGATTGTATTATCAAAGTCAAATACTCTCATAATCTAAAACCCTCGTGATGAGCCGCCGCCACCAAAGGAGCCACCACCTCCGCGGAAACCGCCTCCGCCTCCACGGAAGCCACCACCGGAGAATCCTCCTCTTGAACCACCTGAAAATCCACCGTAGAAAGTTGTGCCACGATAACTTCTTCCGCCACCGCTGTATGTTCCTCCACCGTGGTTAGAATTGTCAGAATTACCACCTGCAAGCTTGTGAATAAAAATGATGAATAAAATTAATGCGATTGTCGTTACAACAAACATTACTTTTGAAACAGGGTCTGAATCAGATAAATTAAATTCATCATAATAATCATAGTCAGAATAACTGATCTGATAATCAGGGTTTAACTCAACACCGTATTCCGTGCAAACATCCCCTGCAATAGCCTTATAAGCTTCAAAAAGTCCTGTAGAAAAGTCATCATTACTGAGATACGGTACAGCATAATCATCAAGTATTCTTCCTGTACCTGCATCAGTCAGACAGCCCTCGAGACCGTAACCAACCTGAATTGTAACCTGACGGTCAGAAACTGAAAGAAGCAAGACAACGCCATTGTTGGTTTCATCATTTCCAACTCCCCACTCACGACCTAATTCAAGAGCATATTCGTTCACATCATAGCCTTCAAGAGAATCAACTGTGACAACAACCACCTGTGCTGTTGTCTGTGAATACAAATCAGCACCAATTTTCATCATTTCATTTTCATTTTCTTCACTTATGACATCAGCAAAGTCATTTACAAAGAAATCGGATGTTGGTTCTGGCAAATCAATAGCAAATGCAGACAAAGATAGCAAAAACACAAGTGATATAGAGATCAAAACTGCTAATATTCTTTTCATTGCTTCTTTTTATTCAAAGCTGACTGTAGGAGCAGTCTGCGATTCATCAGTTGCTTCAAACAAGTCAACCTTCTCAAAGCCGAACATACCTGCAATAATTACTGTAGGGAATTTTTTGATTGCTGTATTGTACTCAGTTGCAATGTCATTGTAATCTTTACGAGCAACAGCAATTCTGTTTTCAGTACCCTCAAGCTGGTCCTGTAAAGCAATAAAGTTCTGATCAGCCTTAAGATCAGGATAATTTTCCACAACAACCAAAAGTCTTGAAAGTGCAGACTCAAAGCTTGCATTTGCTTCTGTGTATTCTTCAGGAGTTGCAGCAGAATTAAGCTTTGCACGAGCTTCTGCAAGAGCAGTATAAACATCTTCCTCGTGTTCAGCATATCCTTTTACAGTATTAACAAGATTCGGAATCAAATCTGCACGACGCTGTAACTGAACCTGAATCTGTGAATCAGCGTTTTCCACAGAAGCCTGCTTTTCAACAAGACCGTTATAAGATGAAACTAAACTACCGCCAAGAATTGCGATAACTGTAACAATTGCAATTACAATAATTAAGCCTTTTTTCATTTAAAATCATCCTTTCATTTAAAGTAACTGAGAATCAATCATCAAATCCGTTCGGATTATTGCTCTGCCATCTCCAGGAATCCTCACACATCTCGAGAAGGTCTCTTTCTGCTTTCCATCCAAGTTCTTCAAATGCCTTTGTAGCATCTGAATAACAAACGTCAAGGTCACCGGGACGACGAGAAACAATTTTGTATTCAATTTTCTGTCCTGATGCCTGCTGGAATGCGTGAACAATATCGAGAACACTGTATCCGTTACCTGTACCAAGGTTATAAACATTTACTTCAGTCTCATCCTTAAGGATTTTTTCAACAGCCTTAACGTGTCCGAGTGCTAAATCAACAACGTGAATGTAGTCACGGACACCTGTTCCGTC
>JAFTUP010000102.1 GCA_017466205.1 Clostridia bacterium | reverse complement strand
TTAAAAAAATCAATAATTATGTTAGGTTTCTTGCATTTAATATAATTACAAAGAAAACACAATTAAAAGAGTTCGATAAAATATAATTTGTATTATTTTTATTAAATCAAGTTTTTATTATTGATTTAATTGATAAAATAATGTATAATGTTAAAAAAATCAGAAATGAGGATATTATTTTGAAAAAGATTTTAGCAATTTTATTAGCTCTTGTTATTATGTGTTTCACTTTCGTTGCATGCAGTGACAACACTGATAAGGACCCTGAAAACACAGAAAAAACTGAACAGAATGCTACTGATTCCGTGGAGTTAACTCTTGAAAATTTTGATACATATTTTGAGTTTGTCGAAGAATCATTCTTCACAAAGGATTCATCAGGTAATGTTGATGCTTTGAGATTCAGACATTATTATAAGCTTAAAGATGATTACAAGGTTGATGTTGAAAAATCAAATATTGAAATCGTTTACAACCACTCATACCGTTCAAGACCGGTTACTGTTGACTTCAATAATGAAACATTTGAATTCGGTCAGAAGTCAGGAGAAAAGAAAACTATCGAAAACAGAACTATAAACAAGCTCACTATGATTAACTACAAAGATTGTGCTATTCTTCTTTTACAGCCGGATAAGGTTGATAAAAATACAAAAGAAACTCTTTTTTATGATGACTTTGAGTTAAAGAGCGTCAAAGGCACACTTTATTTTACAGCTGAATAATCAACAAAAAAGGTACTCTTATTTGAGTACCTTTTTTAAATATTTAGAAGCTCTTAACAATTTAAAAATCTTACCTGACAAAAATGTTTCAAGTATTTTTGTCATTTCTTTTTCAGACAAATCCTTGTTATTCCTTGCATAATACAACATAAAGTGTGTCAATGCACCTGACAATAAAATAACGTGATATGAAAAATCAGGTTGATTATCAAAATCAGGAATAAATTTATTCAAGAAAGCAGTAATAGCATTGAATATTTCGTCAGACACAAGATTTCCCATATTATTTTTAACAATTGCTTTTACCATTCGCGGATTATCCCTGACAATACTGACAAATACAGATATTGCCTCATCAGCACTTGGAATTTCAGTCATTGAACTCAGCTTTTCATAATAAGAGTTTCTTAACATATATCTGAAAAGCTCATCCTTAGTTTGAAAGTAATTATAAAATGTTTGTCGTGACAAATCAGCCTTTTTGCAGATATCCATAATTGAAATATCTTCATACGCCTTCTCCTCCATTAAAACGAGAAGCGTATCAGTAAGCCACTGTTGTGATTTCAGTGCTGTAGGATTATTACCTGAATACATTGACAATCCCCCTTGAAATGTATAAGTTTTCAACATGAAGTTGACTTTTTATTAATAATTTGTTAAAATATATTGTAATTTTACATTTGTCAAATTTTGATGTAAAATCCCTATTTAAAAATAAGGAGTAAATATTATGGCTAAAAAACATATAAATGCCGGTAACGCAAATATTCCTGATTACAAAACTCTTAAAGAGATTATTGTAACCGGTGCACAAAAGGGTCAGGACAAAAGACAGTTTGTCTTCCTTGACAAAAATAAAAATGAATGTGAAAGAAGCTTTAATCAGACATGGAGCGAAATCGCTGCTCTTGGTACTTTCTTCTTCACAAAGGGACTTGACGGCAAAAAGAAGATTGCTATCATCGGTGAAAACTGCTTTGAATGGATGATTACATACTATGCAACTATCTGCGGTTGTAACATTACAGTTCCAATGGATGCAAAGCTTCCTTATGACGATTTAGCTGACCAGCTTATCCGTTGTGAATGCGATGCTTTGGTTCATACTGCAAAGTTCAATAAGGCTGTTGAGGAATTCAAAGCAAATCCTGATATGCCTGAAATGCAGTATTTCTGCTTAGATGATTATAACAGTTTTTTAGCTGAAGGTCAAGCAGCATTAGATGCAGGAAATAAGGATTTCATCAATGCTGAGGTTAAGCCGGACGACCTTGCTTGTATTGCTTATACTTCAGGTACTACAGCAAAAAGTAAGGGTGTTATGCTCACACATTACAACATTGCAAGTAACTGTTCAGCATCTTGCCGTGCCCTTAACGGCAGACACGCTATTGGTTTCTTACCACTCAATCACACTTATGCTTGGGTAAGTGGTCTTTTCTCATCATACATTCTTACTGAATGGGGCTACTTATGTGACGGTATCAAAAATATTCAGGGTGATATGAAGAAATATCAGCCATACAACATTTGTGGTGTACCACTTGTTGTTAATACTATTTATAATCGTATTTGGAAAACAGCAAGAAAAACAGGCAGAGAAGAAATTCTTAAAAAAGGTCTTAAAATCAGTAACACACTTTTAAAATTCGGTATTGATAAACGAGCTAAAATCTTTAAGACAATCATCGACAATCTCGGTGGTAATCTTAATATGATTGTTTGCGGTGCTGCCAACCTTGACCCTAAGGTTGAAAAAGGTATGCATGAATTCGGTATTGACATTTACAATGGTTATGGTCTTACTGAATGTTCCCCTGCTGTTACTTGTAACAAACCGGGCAAATTTAAATTCGGTAGTGTTGGTACTCCCCTTGACTGTTGTGAAATCAAAATTGTCAATCCTGATGATGAAGGTGTTGGCGAAATCTATGTCAGAGGTACTAACGTAATGCAGGGCTATTACAAGGACCCTGAAGCAACTGCTGCTACATTTGATGGTGAATGGTTGATTACAGGTGACCACGGCAGAATTGACGAAGACGGTTTCTTGTTTATGGTCGGCAGAAAGAAGAACCTCATCTGTCTCGCTAACGGTAAAAACGTTTCTCCTGAAGAAATTGAGGACAAGCTTTCACGAATTGAATATGTTGAAGAAGTCCTTGTTTATCAGGAAAATGAGAAAATTGTTGCTGAATTTTTCCTTAACGAAAAGGAATTTCCTGATGCTCGTGACAGAATTGACGATGATGTTGCAAAGTATAACAAAGAAAATCCGATTTTCAAGAATGTTGCAGGAATCAAAATCAGAGATACTGAATTCAAGAAAACAACAACACTCAAAATCGCAAGAAATCAAAATGACTGATTATTTCGACCTATGTGGGAAACTACATAGGTCTTTTTTTAACAAAATACTTGATTTAATAAAAAAAATATTTTATTATATATGGGATAATGAGAATTGGAGGTTTTTCTTATGAAAGAGGAATCAAGAAAGTATGTCCAGGAAGCTTGGGACATAGTAAAACACGCTTCTGAAAAAATAGGTTCTCGTCTCCCCGGCTCTAAGGGTGAAAGAGAATATGCTGATTATATGGGTGATAAGCTTCGCGAAATCGGCATTGAGCCAAAAACTGAAGAATTTGGTGTCGCACCAAGAGCAGGTATCGGCGGTATTCCTTATGCAGGTTGGTACGGTCTTATTGCAAGTGCTCTTATCTATTTTGCACTTCACAACTATTACCTTTGGTTTGGTATGGCTCTTGCAGGCATCTGTGTTGTAGTATGGCTTGTTTTTAGCTGTTTCCTTTACAAGCCATGGTTTGATATGTTCTTCAAGCAGAAGATTTCACAAAATGTTTACGGTGAATTACTTCCTGAAGACGGAAAATATGATTACACAATCATTCTTTCAGGCCATACTGATACAAGCTGGAACTGGAAACACTCTGAAAATGCTTCAAAGCATCCTGACAAGCCAATTTATGGTCTTATAACTACATACGGCAAGGTTGGATTTGGTGCTGTTTGCGTATTTTTCCTTGTAGGTCTTTCAATTGCTATGTCAGCAATTTACACAGGTCTTTACTTTGATGCACCTTGGGCTTATATAGCAGCTTCATCAGAAGCACTTAA
The DNA here is from genome assembly GCA_017466205.1 of Clostridia bacterium. GTDB lineage: Bacteria > Bacillota > Clostridia > Oscillospirales > Acutalibacteraceae > Fimenecus. The sequence goes on along the minus strand of JAFTUP010000102.1, from coordinate 2,266 downwards.
TTCATTAATTCTCGTTCTTCATTTTCTTCCTGTTGTTACTGCAATAGGCAGCTGTTTCGTTATTATGTGGAATGACAGTGATGAAGAAACAGCATCAAGAGGTGCTATGGATAATGCAACAGGCTGTGCATTGAGCTACGCTGTTATTAAGTACTTTAAAGAAAATCCTGATAAGATGCCAAAGAATTGTCGTATTGTTGACTGCAACTGTGGTTCTGAAGAAGCAGGTCTTCGCGGTTCAATGGCATTTGTAAATAAGCATAAGAATGATGACTTAACAAAGAATGCTTGGAACATCAACATTGATTCTGTTGCTGATAAAGAATATTTTGAGGTTGTTATTAAAGACGACTGGCAGGGATGCAGATTCGATACTGACCTTGAAAAAATGTTCAAGGATACATTCAATGAAATGGGTATTGAGAGCAAAACTAACGGTTGTATTCATAACCCTGTTGGCGGCTGCGACAGCACACCGATGACAAGAGGTGGAATTAAATCTGTTACATTCGCTGCTCAGAATCCTATGCTCACATGGTACTATCATACATTCCACGATATGCCTGACCGTTTTGGAATGGAAACTGTTGGTGACGGATTTGATGTTGTTCTCAGCGTTATTGATAAGATTGCAGCTTTCCAGGAAGAAAACGGATTTAACGGTCCTCAAAAGAAATAATTTAATTAAATAAGGTATGGCATAGGTCATACCTTATTTTTTGTTAATAAATTGTTAAAAATAATTGACTTATTTGAAAATTTGGTGTATATTTATTTTATCTATTTAAAGAGATAGTGCAGTCAATCAAATTTGCACAAAATTTTAAGGAGGAAATTCTTATGAAAAATTTAAAGAAAGTTCTCGCTGTGCTCGTTGCATTAACACTTGTTGTTACATGCTTTGCAGCTTGTGGCGGAAACGAAGAACCAAAAAATGAAGCTAAAGAAATCGTTATCGGTGTTAGTGGACCTCTCACAGGCGGTGCTGCACAGTATGGTAACGCAGTTGTAAACGCTGCTCAACTTGCTGTTGATGAAATCAACGCTGCAGGTGGTGTTAATGGCGTTAATCTTAAACTTGTTACAGCTGACGACGAAGCTGACCCAGGCGACAAGGCAGTTAGTGCTTACAATTCACTTAAAGACCAGGGTATGCAGATTTTCCTTGGTACAGTTACATCAGGTTCATGTCTTGCAGTTATTGATAAAACATCTGCTGACCAGATGTTCCAGCTTACACCTTCTGCATCAGCAGACGATGTAATTGCTAACGACAACACATTCCAGATTTGTTTCACAGACTCAAACCAGGGTACTCGTTCAGCTCAGTATATTTCAGAAAACAAGATTGCTAAAAAGATTGCTGTTATTTATGACTCTTCAGATGCTTACTCAACAGGTATCTACAACAGCTTTATGGAAGGTGCTAAAGAATACAACCTTGAAGTTGTTACAGCACAGTCATTCCAGAAGGACAACAAAGATTTCTCAGCTCAGATTAATGCTTGTAAAGCAGCTGGTGCTGAACTTGTATTCCTTCCAATCTACTATACAGAAGCTTCTCTTATTCTTCAGCAGGCTGCTGCTATCGACTATGCACCTAAGTTCTTTGGTTGCGACGGTCTTGATGGTCTTCTTGCTATTAAAGGATTCGACACAAAGCTTGCTGAAGGCGTAATGCTCCTTACACCTTTCGCTGCTGACAAAGATGATGATGCAACACAGAAATTCGTTGCTGCATACAAAGCAGCATATAACGATGAAATCCCTAATCAGTTCGCTGCTGATGCGTATGATGGAATTTACATCATTGCAAAGCTTATTGAACAGGAAGGCATCACAGCTGATATGTCAGCTGCTGATATCTGTGCAAAACTTAAGGTTGCTATCTGTGCTGATGGTTTCTCATACATGGGAATCACAGGTGCTGGTTCAGCTCTTACATGGGATGCAACAGGTGCAGTTTCTAAGGATCCAATGGCTGTTATCATTAAAGATGGCGCATATGTTGCTCTTTAATTAATAAACAAATTAAACATTTAAGTACCGGCAGTAGTAACTGTCGGTATTTTTTTGTCTAAAGTTATTGTTTTTATAAAACTGATGTGATATAATACTATGAATATATTTTGTTATAGATTAAATTCTATACGAATAAATGGAAGGATGTTACATAAATGGGTTTTTTAAGTAACCTGATTAATGGTATTAGCCTTGGAAGCATTTATGCGGTTATCGCTCTTGGCTACACTATGGTTTATGGTAT
>JAFTUP010000101.1 GCA_017466205.1 Clostridia bacterium | reverse complement strand
ATGTGGCCGATCAACCTCTCAGTTCGGCTACTGATCGTCGACTAGGTAGGCCGTTACCCTACCTACTATCTAATCAGACGCGAGTCCATCCTTGAGCGATAAATCTTTGATGTATCTATCATGCGATAAATACATATCATGCGGTATTAGCGACCGTTTCCAGCCGTTATTCCCCTCTGAAAGGCAGGTTGCTCACGTGTTACTCACCCGTCCGCCACTAAGATTAAATTTCATTTGACCGAAGTCGCATTCCATAAAATCTCCGTTCGACTTGCATGTGTTAGGCACGCCGCCAGCGTTCGTCCTGAGCCAGGATCAAACTCTCTAAAAAATTGTATTAATACGAACCTTCGTTCGTTCTAATCATTTTCTAAAGTGCTTTTTGCTCTTTACTTCTTAACTCAAAAACGCTTAGCGTTTATTTTAACTCTTCTGTTATCCAAAAGAATTACTGTTTACTTTGTATTTCTCTGTTTCGTACTTCCGTACTCTCAAAGAATCTACAGGGTTCCTTTTACTTATCTCGTCGTTGTTTAATTTTCAAGGTTCAGATTTTGTCCTACCCGTTTTGGCGGGTGGAGTTTTATTATATCAAAACTCCGCGAGCTTGTCAACAGTTTTTTCAAACTTTTTTAAGTTTTTTTACTGCTGAGCGATGTTCTCTCGCAGACAGCTTTGATATAATATCACAACACAACCGACTTGTCAACAACTTTTTTTAATTTTTTTCAAAAAATTTTTGACTTTGGTTTTTTGCACATTTTCTTTTAATTTTAATTAATTTTTCAGTTCAAATTGAATAATACCAATCAAAATACACACCATAAATAACAAATAAAATGTATTTGGAGTTATTTTATGGACATTAAAAAAGAAAGTCGTACAGGAAAACAAATTTTTTGGCAGATAGTTGCCATCATACTATTAAATGCTATTGTTATTGCATCAATTGGTTTTGTCTATGAAAACACAGCAACACTTTCGAGCCTTGGTTCCCGAGGACAGGAAGTCAGACAGATTCAAAGAAAGTTACAGAATCTCGGATATTATTCCGGCTCAATTGATGGTATTTACGGAACTGCAACTCAAAAAGCTGTTCGTACCTTTCAGAAGAACTGCGGAATCACAGCAGACGGAATTGCCGGACCTAAAACATTATTATATTTAGGATTAGGAACAGGCACTTCATCATCCACCAATGGATACAGCTCAAACGACATATATTTATTGGCAAAAGTTATTGCAGCAGAGGCACGTGGTGAAAGCTATACAGGTCAGGTTGCAGTCGGTGCGGTCGTATTGAACAGAGTTCAGCACTCATCATTTCCTGACTCTATTTCAGGAGTTGTTTATCAGGCAGGAGCATTTTCTGCGGTGAGAGACAGCAACTGGAGTGTCGTTCCCGGAGATACAGCAAAAAAAGCTGCACGTGATGCAATAAACGGTTGGGACCCTACCGGTGGCGCTATATACTATTATAATCCGGCAAAAACAAGCAATCGTTGGATCAGATCAAGACCTGTTGTGACAACAATCGGAAAACATGTTTTTTGTAAATAGTGAAAATCAATGGGGCGAATGAACATATTCGCCCTGAATTAATTGTTTATACCATAAATCTAACATGCACGAAGCATTCCATAACGTATATCTATTTTCCCATTATCCTGAAGTGTAATAGATAACATGTAATATCCTTGACTTGCATATTCTTCATTATATTTTTCTGTAACCTCAATAAGCTCATTATTCTGATTACGATATGCAATATAAACAGATTTATCGGCAGAATTATATTTTATTGTTGGAACTGCTCCCCACCTTCGTTCATCATCAATTCTAATCCAAGGTTCATCCATGGTGTAAACTTCCTGATTACCTGAATAATAATCTACTGAAAAACAAGAATCCACAGAAGAATAATCGCCGGAACGTTTAGGTATTACTCTTGTTTGTACATATTCTCCACAGGGATTACCATTCTGTTTTTCTCTCTTGCATCTTCTTCCGTAAGCTCCGTCCTCAATTGCTGACGGATACTTGACAAATTCTTCTTCATCTGAAAAATCGTGTCCCAATGGTTCAATTGTTTTATATATTGCCATTTCCATACAATCGGGACAGCGATATATTTCATATCCCTCATTGACACAATCAGGCTCTACCGTTGTACGGTTTTCAACTCCTAAATATTCATTTCCTATTATTTCAAATGGTGATATTTTATGAGTACAGGCAGATGATACTGTCTGCTTTTTCGTGGTGCTTTCCTTTTCCTTAGATGATGCTACAGCCTCCGCTTTCGCAGAAGCTGTAGTTTCCTTGTCAATATCATCTACAGATAACTCATTTTCCTCATAATCAGCTCTTTCAAAAGCAATGATTTCGCTTTTGATTTCAGGGTATGGGGAAGTTGCCTCATCAAGGATAAGTTTAATCTCGTCACCCATAAAAATCAGCTCTCCGGAATACGTCCAGGAATCAACATGCATTTCAAATTTTGCTGAGCCGTCATCACCTACCTCAACAACTTCCGGTCCATAGCCATACAGTCTTATATAACTGAACTCGCAGGTCAGCTTATCGTCTTTTGCATCTGTAATATACAACTCAACCTCCCAGTCACCAACACCTGTATCTGCATTGGTCCAGAGTCCTTCGTATTCTTCAGCATCAAATGTACTCTTCTTACCAACCTCATATTCAATGTCAGGTTTTATTTCCATATTATCTTCCGTAAGTTTTATTTTCAGCATCTTGTTGATGTAATCAAAAGCCTCCTCCATATCGACCTTTGCATCCTCTGATGAGTTTGTAAAGCTTACTGAAACAGTCTTATAATCAATAAGTGACGGCGCTACACCTGTTACTTTTTCAAGCTCTTCATCCATTTGTGAGAAAATATTCTGCTGATAATCCCAAAGGTCACTCCCACCTGAAGCGAGCATCTCTATATATTTCTTTGACATATCATCAGATAATTCATACATTTTTTCACTTACAAGCTCATATTTGCCTGATTCTGTGATGCTGTAAATTTTTTGAATTTCATTTTCACCAAATGTTCCTGTTGTAGCACCATAGCTTCTGAAAACAATGTCATCCGTTCCGTTCACAAAATATATTGCTTCTGACACAGATGAGCCATAGTCATCAATTTGAAGCGGAAGCTCAACAACCTTTCCGTCAACATAATTTAAAATTATATCGGGATATTCACAGGTATATGTATTAAATGACAAGGCAATTGTGGGAACTCCATCGCCATTTGTATCGCTGATATACGCAGAAGCAATCTCCATAGGTAAAAATTCATAAAAAGTTGACTGATATGCTTCCTGCCATTCTGTGAGCTTTGTTTCATTTTGTCCCTGTTCAACATCCGGCTCGTTCTTGTTACAAGCAACGAGTAAGAACAACATTATAACAGCTAATGTTATTGATAAAAATTTTCTCATAAAGCCCTCTCCTTTTTACTCGTCCTATTTACAAATTATTATGTAAAAGGTTTCGGCGGAGTCAAGACCCCGCCTTACTGTTATATGTTTATTTTATGCATCATAAACTTTTGTTGTACCGAAAAGCCCGCGGAAGAAACCGCCTATTTTATCAAAGAAACCTGCTTTCGAACGCAATTCTACGCTATCTGTTGCCAAAACATTGTTGTTAGCATCATAAAGTGTTGCTGTAACTGTTGTATAACCGTTATTTTTTGATACGAGCAAGCAACTCATACCATCGTCATAAGTTCCGCCTACAAAAGCATCGCTGTCAACAGCCCACTCGACTCTTGCACCATCAGGAATATTTCCCTCTATGTGAAGAGCAATACCGTCTTTATAGCGAATAGTTGTTGTTGAAGGTTCTTTAATGCTGAAATCAACATAAGAAGCACTTACACCTACATTTACTGTTACAGTAACGCTATCGAGCACTGCCTGTGTTTCATAATCGATAAGCGAAATTGTTACTGTTGTTGTACCCTTTGATTTTGCTGTTATTGTAAGCGGACATCTCTTATCATCTGTCCAATCACCCCAGCTACAGGTTACAATGTTTGTATCCGTTATCGCAAATCTGAAAGTATATGCAACTGTTACGTCCGTTGCCCACGCATAGACATCAATGTTTTCAATTTCACCAAGTGTAAGGTTAATGTTAGTTGATGAAACATGAATTTCAGGCTCAGCTACGGCATTTTTTTGCCACACAGCATAGAAAGTGATGTTTTGATTAATTGTAAAAGTTGCTCCTGGCTGATATGTTGCTGTTGTAGCTGTACTGTTTGTTGTCCAGCCAAGGAAAGTGTAACCGCTTCTTGTTGGCACTGTGCTCGACAATGTTAAACTTTGATTATGATACTTCGTCTGACTTGATGGTGCACCTGTGCCACCATTTGCATTATATGAAACGGTATATTCCTTTGTATTTATCGTAACATACACATTAATTGTATCTAAAACTGTATCAGTTGTAGCATCTTTGACGGATATTGTAATTGTTGTTTCACCAGTCGACTCCGCATAAATGGAAAAAGTTGCCTGATTTACACTGTTTAAAATTCCTAAATAACAGTCAACATTAGAATTGCTAGCACTATATGAATAGCTAATCGGATTTCCATAAGATTCACTTATTGAAAGATAATAATTCGCGCTATCAATATCTCCGAATGTTAATGTCAAATATCGATTATTTGGATTACCATCTATACATATATCTATGTTTTGTGGTGTCCATATTGCATAAAGTGTAATTGCAGAATTTTGTGTATATGTTCCACCTGCATAGTAATCTACTGTTGTATCACCTGATGATGTGCCCCATCCCACAAATATATAACCAATTCTTGTTGGCACTGTACTTGACAAAGTCAAATTTTGGTTATGGTACTTTGTCTGACTTGATGGTGCACCACTACCACCATTTGCGTTGTAAGAAATTGTATATGTATTCGCTTTCCAAACTGCATAAAGAGTTGTGTTTGCATTCGTTGTGAAGTTGCTTCCTGCAGAATATGTTGCACTTGTTGCTGTACTGCTCGTACTCCAACCAAGGAATGTATATCCGCTTCTTGTTGGCTTTGTGCTCGACAAGGTCAGAGCTTCATTGAAGTTCTTTGTCTGACTGCTTGGTGCTCCGCTACCACCGTTTGAATTATAGCTGACTGTATAAGATGACGGATGAAGATACCAAAGCTGATTTGCTGCACCTGTATATGTTGTTAATGTTGCTTGTGCTGTACCGTTAGATGTCAAAACAAGTGACGGATTATATAAACAACGGATAGCATAAGCATCGCCAACTTTTTCAAAGCCCCACCACTGTGTTGAATCATTTACATCCTGATACAAGTTTATTTTAGTACCTGAAGCAGGTGTGTCGCTATATGGGTTCACAAGTAATGAAGATACAAGCGGAAAATTAATTTTGTATCCGTTACCACTTGCAGTTAATTTAACACGGAAATTTTCCCACCATGTTCCCCATGTATTGATTGGCTGTGTGCTTGCATCCTTACTCTCGCTGACCGACAACCAATATCCTGTGTCTTTGCTCTCTAAATAATACTGTCCTGCTAAACCTGTAACCCAATCTATATCTGGTGTTGGAGTAGAACCATTAACGCTGTCATAATTTGATGCATGATAGACCTTAACAAGTGAATTTTTAGATTTAGATAATGCACCATAATATCGAACAGAACAATCCGGTTGTTTTGTGGTAGCATTTAGAGCTCCGTTTGAATCATAAACATAATAATTATTAGCATCTTCACCTAAATACATTGAATAATGAGTACCGTATGAGCTAGATGTTTGTATAATATCCCCGAGGCTAGGTGTACTAACAACAGTACTTGTACCAAAAGCCTTGCCAAAGACATAGTAAAAAGCATATCTTGCAAAGCCATTACAAGACCAACCATTTCCAATTGCGTTTGAAACTGTAGAACCTGCAGGCAAACCACCTCTTGACGGTATATTTGATAATGCACAATCTGCTCCACCATAATCGTAACATGGTCCACCACTTTTAGTGAAATATGTGCCGGTATAATACACTGCACGTAATTCATCAATTTTTGCTTGTATTCCATTTGCTGCACTTGCTGAGATTGTTGACATTGGGATAATTGAAACTATCATCAACAATGTCAGGAAAACTGAAAGAACTTTTTTCATTGTTTTCATAATTTTTTCTCCTTTTTTAATCCTTTTTAATTCTTTTACGGAATTATTTTCATTATAATTCTGTTATGGAATTTTGTCAAGGTAAATAAGCAATATAATTTTACACAGAATTATATTGGAGTGAGATTTATGAAATTAAGAAAAAAGGAATACGGAGATTGTAACCTTGTGGGCAAAAATATCGAAAAATTAAGGAAAGAAAAAGGCATAAAGCAAAAAGATTTCATATCCAAAATGCAGACTATGGGATTGGATATAAATCCTACAAGTTACTCCAAATTAGAGGGTCAACTTCGGCTTGCGACTGACAAAGAAGTATTTTTCGCAGCAAAAATCCTTGAAGTTTCAACAGATTCACTCTTTAGTATGAATTTTGAAGAATAATGTTATAGTATGTGTTTTCAGCTCTCCGTTTGGGGAGTTTTTTAATGATTAATTACTACATTGAGATTATTCACTCACGTTCAGAATAACCTATTATAATGAATTATTTTGATGAAGCGGAGTTTGTAGGGATAAGTACATAATTCATTGATGTTATGGTAGGGCGGGGGCAAGCCCCCGCCGTTGTTGGTTTATATGTTGTCTTTCGAACAGATTTTCGTAGGGGCTGGCGTCCCCGACAGCCCTAACCAAGTAAACAGATAAACCAACGACGGGTCGTCGAGGACGCCGACCCCTACGAATTATCATCCCGACAAATTAGATTTTGTCAAGGTAAAGAAAAAGGCAGGCGTGGAAACCCCTCAGTCATTTTCACAAAAATAACAGCTCCCCACTTGATGGGGAGCCTACACGCTACTCGTCGTTATGATTCTATTTCTATAAACGCATATTTAATTGTATTTCTTTTATATGTATATGTAATATAGAGATTGTTGCCATCTGCAATAATTGCAGGATATGAATATTCTGCAAAGAGGTTTATGCTTTTTTCGAGGGTTGTAACATCCTGCCATGTTTCACCGTTATCTTTAGAAACAGAAAGAATAAGTCTGTTTCTTACTTTCATTCCCACAGGAGTATGAACGAGCCAAACCCAGCCATTATCAGTTGTGACACAATCAATGCCACTATTGTTATTCATAAGGTCAGTTTTATATGCCTCACACCAAGTATAGCCACCATCTGTTGAGTCTGCTCTGTAAATCCAACCTGCTTTTGTTCGAAACATTGCATGGATATTACCGTCTTTATCTTCCCAGAGTGTTGGTTGAATCATTCCAACTTCATTTCCCTTGCTGTCCTTTGCAACGATAAAGTCAGTTTTTGTCCAGGTTTTTCCACCATCTTCGGAAATATCGAAAAATGCTCTCCACGAACCTTGTTCACTTGATGCAGGAGCAATAATTTTTCCGTCAGATGTAATAAGCACTTTATTCTTCACAGGGCCTCTGCCACCACTTGTGTCTCCGGGAACGAGTTCCTGTGGTTCTGTCCATGTTTTGCCATTATCATAAGTGTCAGTATATTTTGTGACCCAATTCGGAATTTCCATACCAACTTTATAATAGAGTCTTACATAACTTCCGTAATTGACAAGAACAGGGTTCCAATGAGCAACATCGTCGGAAGAAGCCATCTGTGTTGGCTCACTCCACTCATTACCATCATATATGCTGTACCAGATTCGCACATCAGCATCACCTTCAGCAGTTCCAGCAAAGAAAGCAGACATAAGATTTCCGTCAGGCATTTTTACAACAGTAGATGCGTGAGAATCGCTGAAATATTTTTTTGCTTCAAAGATTTCGCCTTGCTCAATAGTGAAATCAACATCAGCTTTTTCATTCTGACTTCCTGTGAAAACGCTGACAAGTCTTTCTGCAAAATCAGTTAAAGTATTAACTGCAGAATTTATGCCCACACAAGCAGACACCTGTTGTGTCCCAAACATTGAAAGGCAAAGGATAATGGCTATTACCCTTTTCATTACATTTTTCATTATGCTTATCTCCTGTTCATTGAGTTTTACAATTAATTTATAGCACGACCAAAAATTAATGTCAAGAAAATTATATAAAAGGCATGCGTGAAATAGCCCCTCAGTCATTTTTTGCGAAAATGACAGCTCCCCATCAAGTGGGGAGCCGATGCCACTACGCGGTACAATAACGGCGGGGTCAAGACCCCGCCCTACCGTTACAT
>JAFTUP010000100.1 GCA_017466205.1 Clostridia bacterium | reverse complement strand
CCTATGCAGACGGCGAAAAGATAACGCCTGTGTATACGGTTAAACAGGTTGAGGAAGAAAGCGAGGTGGTCTAATGCCTATATTGCATATAAGAGATGAAACCGGCAATTTTGTCCCGATATACTCTATCAAAGGTGCAGATGGCAAGAGTGCCTACGAACAAGCCAAAGAGGGCGGTTATAGCGGCACAGAGGAAGAGTTTATAGCTTTGCTCAATGGATTAACAAGCTCAGAAGATGCAGAACACTATTCCGATTTTAATAATCCGCACCAAGTAACCAAAGAACAAATCGGATTAGGTAATGTAGACAATTTAAGTGTAAAATCGCATCTCGACAACTCTTCAATACACGTAACAAAGAATGATTTAGGCGGCATTAAAATCGGTAGTGCAACTATTGATGATACCTGTTGTGTTGCAATCGGTGAAACCGCAGACGCAATGATAAGCGGTGTCGCAATCGGTGATAGTGCAAGCGCGAGCGAAGGGGTTGCAATTGGCTTCGGTACGAGTTCGCCGTATGTCGGAGTGGCTCTGGGTTATAGAACATTCTCATCTGAACGAAGTATATCAATCGGCATGAATTCAGGTGCAGATATCTTAGGTATAGCAATCGGGAATGGCGCATTGGCTGAAAACAGTGGTGCTATTCAAATAGGTGGCGGTTCAAATTATAACGCAAACACACTCCAAGTCTATGACTATCAGTTGTTAGATGCAAACGGAAAGATACCAAGCGACAGACTCCCTATTGCAACAGGGACATATACGGGGACTGATACATATGGCGTGAGCAACCCGAACACATTGACCTTTGATTTCGTTCCAAAATTTGTTATTGTGACAAAGAGGGGAAATACAAACGCTACGAGTGGCGGCGCATTTATATGGATAAATCCAGGTTCTACTTTGAATTTTCATAATGACGGCTCAAATTATTGGTGTCATCCTTCGTTAGATGGTACAACCCTTTCTTGGTATAACACCGAAGGTGCTGTGTATCAGCTAAATTCATCAAGCTATGAGTATTACTATTTTGCAGCAGGATAAGGGGGATTATCGTGAAAATAATTGAAATAAAAGCACTCGAAAACGGCTCACACAGAAACCAAATAGGAAATTTTAATGTAATCCCTGATGGTTGGGCGGTTGTTCCTGACGATATGGAAACACCAAACTTTCCTTTTGGTGAATTTGAAGTAGCAGACGAAAATGTTGTTGTCGTTGAACAGGATGTACAGATAGAGGTAATTGATGGCGAAGTTGTAAAAACAATAAATAAAGTCGAAAAGGTAATCGGCACAAGAAAGGTTATTACAAATTGGTATGCTGGCACGATTCCTGAAGCCGAAGATGCTGAAATGCCAGTAAGTGAAGAAGAACAGCTCAGAGCAGATGTAGACTACATCGCAGTAATGACGGGGGTGGAATTATAATATGACAGTTTATGAAATGGCAAAGAAATATTATCCTCGCTTATGGTCGGCTGAACGTATAGAAGCACTCTATAAAGCCGATAAGCTCACAGAGGATGAATATAAAAGCATAGTGGAGGTGGGAAACAATGACGGCTGAAGAAGTTGCGGTAAAGTTTGAAGACCACGAACACGAAATAAAAAGCTTAAAACACCGTGTTACAAAGTGCGAAGAGCAAAACAACACACTAAACAAATTGGTTAACTCGGTAGATGTTCTTGCCGTTAATATGAAGCATATGGCAGATGAGCAGAAAAGCCAGAGAGAACACATAGAAAAGCTTGAAAAAGAGCCGGCGGAAGATTACAAACACTATAAAAGGCTTGTTATCGGATGCATAATAACTACTGTTTTAGGTGCTGTAATTGGTGCAGGGGTGGCTACAATCTTATAAGAAAGGAAGTTGTGAAATGATAGGGAAAATTGCAAAGCTGATTGATGTTAAAAGTATTGTAACCTTGACAATGACTTTGGCAATGGTTTTGATGTTAACCGGAGTATTTAACCCGACTACAGAAGTATTTGCCTTGTTTGCTACGTCATACGGCTCAGTTATAACACATTTTTTTGTAAAAAAGAAAGATAGCGAGGTGTGAGTCTATGAAAATTTTACTTATAGCAGGTCACGGTGACGGAGATTGCGGAGCGACAGGCAACGGATATAAAGAAGCAGACTTGACAAGAGAGGTTGCAACTCTACTAAAAGCACAGTTAAACGGCTATGCTGATGTTGAAATAGCTGATATGACAAAGAATTGGTATCAGTATGTATGTAAAAAAGGCGGAAGTTTGAGTGTAAAAGGCTATGATTATGCTCTTGAAATCCATTTTAACGCTATAAAACCCGAAGAAAAAAGTGACGGAGCAACTAAAGGCACTGAAATTTACGTCACAACCGCTGAAAAAGGCACGACAGTTGAACAGGGTATTGTTAATGCCATATCAGCGTTAGGCTTCAAAAATCGAAGCGTGAAGCGTTATAATTGGGGGCTGATTAATTACATCAAGAAAAAGGGTGTAAGTTCTGCACTATTAGAGGTATGTTTCATAGATGATATTGACGACATGAAACTATATAAGACTAAGAAAAGCGAGATTATTAAGGCGATAGCTAATGGTATTATAAATGGCTTTGCTCTTGAGAAAAAAGCAAACGAGCTTACAGAAGCTTGTAACGTGCTTGCTGCAAAAGGAATAATCAATAGTCCGGACTATTGGGCGAAGGGCGAAGGATATTCTGACAGTAATACTGTATTGCTCGTTAAGAAATTTGCATCTTATGTAAGGGGGGATTAAAGTGACACCAAATAAAGCGATAGAGAAGGTTGATAGATTAAAGCCCAATTCATATAGCGAAGAGGATAAATTAGGCTGGATAAACGAATTAGACGGAATGGTGCAGCGTTTAGTCATTCAGGCGGACGATATCAAGCAATATTCTTTTCCTGGTGATATGGACAAAGAGCTTTTAATACCCGCTCCGTTTGATGATTGCTATACTTTATTCCTTGAAGCTAAGATTGACTACTATAACAGAGAGTACGCAAATTATAACAACTCCGCTATGATGTTTGAAGCACAATACGGTGAGTATAAGAAGGCGTATATCAGAGAGCATAAGGCAAAGGGGTGAATGCATGTTACCTTATCTTACAGAAACAAGAAGCCCGACTAAGCAATACAGTATAGTGTTCAGGGGTGTTAACTACGGAGAGGGAACGCAAGACGGTGAATTTGCGGAAACCTACAACCTTTCTACCGACCAATACCCTTGTATCACACAGAGAGCTGCACGAATAGAGGCAGGTGGATACACGGCACCGACAACATTACATTCAAAAGGGCAATTGCTTGTTATTGATGAACGAGATGACGGGACAGGATTGCAGGATGTGTATTATGGTAATGCTGTTGTGGGTGAGGTTACTTCCGGCAAGAAACAGACCGCAACAATCGGTAATTATATTGTTATATTCCCTGACAAGGCGTATTACAAAGTGCCTACCGAGGAAGACAAAGACGGCGAATTTGGCAGTATGGAAGAAACCTATACAGATAAGTGGTTTAAGTTTACGGCATCAACCATATCAATGACAAATGAGTATAAGGCTACAGGTCTTAAGTTTTCCGATGGCACAACAATATCAAAATCAGGGGCTGATTTTCCATTTATAGCAGGTGATGTAGTAACAATTACGGGGGCAAAAACATCCACATCAAATAGTAGTTTGACCAATAATAAAACGGATGTTGTTATAAAAGATGCGACATCCGACACACTAACCTTTGAAGAGGACACTTTTTACTTCAAGTACACAGAAGAGTCCGAGGTAACTATAAAGCTGAAAGAAAACAGGGAAGCCAATTTCCCATTTAAGGAAGGCGCTGCGGTAACCATTAATGGCTGCTCTAACAATGTGAATAACAAAACGGCAGAGATTATCGTTAGAAGTGTGACATACAATGAAAGGACTTTTGATGATAACACATTTACCGAAACTACAGAAT
>JAFTUP010000011.1 GCA_017466205.1 Clostridia bacterium | reverse complement strand
CAGAAGTAATAAACTGTGCACGGTGGAAGGGCAATAATCTCGCAGAGCAAGCCTGTGAGTTTATCACTCCCTGCATATCGGTATAAATAACAAAAATCTTTGAAAGCTTTTGTCTGTTAAATAAATCAAGTAAAAATGCCGAAATCTCTCTTGCTCTGTGAATTGTAGGATTCTGCGCCGTATAAAGAAAGCTTTGCTCTATTGGAATATTACGTGATGTGAAATAATGTCTTCCAAATTCTCCTACAACAAAAAGCTTTGGATTTTCGTGTTCCTGCATAAGCCTCAGAGCCTCTTTTATAACATTCTGATTGTATGCTCCGGCGAGACCCTTATCCGCCGTAATAACAAGATATCCATAAGATCCGTGAAGCTCATGCTCACCGGTTACAGGATAGAAATATTTATTTTCAATCTCTTCAGAGGTTCTGAAAATTCGTTTTATCTCTCCCTGAATACAATTAAAAAACGGTCTGGTTTTATCGAGCTCGCTTTTTGCTTTACGAAGCTTTGTCGAAGCGATCAGATACATAGCATTGGTGATTTTCTGCGTATCCCTTACACTTTTAATTCGATTTTTTATTTCCTTTGTGGTTGCCATTTTATCACCGTCCCTGCAAAAATTCTTTTGCTATGCGAATGATTTCTTCTCTGCACTCACCTTCGAGCACTCCGCTTCCATTGATGTTTTCGGCAATTTCAAAATGCTTTTCCTCAAAATATTTGAGCATATTCTGAACAGTTACCGTAACCCTACCCGGTGCAATATTCTGCAAAAGATGATTTAAGACAACAACTAAAATAATAACCTGCTCGTGATGCTTATACGGTTTATACTGTTCCTGTTTCAGCACTTGCATAAGTCCCTGACCGTAAGTAAGCTGTGCTTTGGTCGCATCATCAAGGTCACTTGCAAACTGTGTGAACACTTCCATTTCACGGTACTGTGCCAAATCAAGACGGATAGCGCCTGCTGCTTTTTTCATTGCTTTTGTCTGTGCATCGCCCCCCACACGGGAAACAGAAAGACCTACATTTACTGCCGGACGCTGACCTGCAAAAAACAAATCGCTTTCCAAAAAAATCTGACCGTCTGTAATGGAAATAATATTTGTCGGAATATATGCCGATACATCGCCTGATTGTGTTTCAACAATAGGAAGCGCCGTCATACTTCCGCCGCCTTTTTCATCGCTTAAGTGTGCACTCCGCTCTAGGAGTCTTGAATGCAGATAGAACACATCACCGGGATATGCTTCTCGTCCCGGAGCACGCTCTAAAAGAAGGCTCAAGGAACGATAAGCAATAGCATGCTTTGATAAATCATCATACACAATCAAAACATCTTTCCCATTATCCATAAAATACTCTCCCAATGCACATCCGGCATAAGGTGCTATGTACTGCAGCGGTGCCGAGTCACTTGCAGAGGCATTGACAATAATCGTGTATTCCATTGCACCTCTCGATTTAAGATTTTGCACAAGCTGAGCAACAGAGCTTGCTTTTTGACCAATTGCGACATATATACAAATAACATCCTTGCCTTTTTGATTCAGAATGGTATCTATTGCAATCGCAGTTTTACCTGTCTGGCGGTCGCCTATGATAAGCTCACGCTGACCTCTGCCGATTGGAAACATTGAATCTATTGCAAGAATACCGGTTTCCATTGGTGCACAAACAGGCTGTCTGTCAATGATACCGGGTGCCGGATTTTCAACCGCACGATAGTCAACTGAATGAATTTCGCCTTGTCCGTCAATTGGAACACCGAGAGCATTTACTACTCTTCCTATAAATTCATCACCAACGGGAACACCTGCAGTTTTGCCGGTTCTTTTTACCGTGCTTCCTTCACTGATTTCTTCATCGCTTCCGAAAAGAATACAGCCTATTTCGCCATCCCTTAAGTCCTGTACCATACCTCTTACACCTGATGTAAAAAGCAAAATTTCACCATAGGTTGCGTTTTTAAGACCGCTGACGGTGGCAATTCCGTCACCGACAGTCAAAACTTCGCCAATTTCTTCAGCAATAGCTTCAGGTGTCCAGTTTTCAACTGTTTCACGGATTAAAGGAATAATGTCATTACTTTTATTTTTAAGCTTAGATAAGGCTTCTTTGAATTGAGCAAGGCGTCCGTCGATACTCCAGTCGAAAACTTCAGAACCAACCTCCAGCTTAAAGCCGCCTTCGGGTATATCTGTTTTCTTCCAGACCAGAGAAATGTCCTCGTTGTATCTTTGCTTTAAGAAATCAATAAATTTCTTCTCCTGCTCGTCGCTTGGCGGTGTATTGGAATACAAAACGGCAGTTTGGGTATAAATTTTATCATTCATCCGCCTCGCTCCTTTGTACCGAATTCAAAAAGTTATTGTAAGCATCCGAAGTGCTTGCGCCTGCAACAATTTTTTCAGCAGCATCCGCTACCATATCGGCTATTTCATTCTGAGCACTTTCAAGAAGTTTTTTGCGTTCTCCTTCAGCCTTTTTATATGCATCAGAAACGATTCTATCTGCTTCCTGCTTTGCTAAAAGCATACTCTGAGCGGTTTTTTCAGACAAAGACTTGTTTGCAGCCTGCCTTTTTTCTTCAATTTCGCTATCGGCAGAATGTAATTTTTCTGCATACTTCTTTTTAAGTTCCTCTGCCTGCTTTAAATTCTTCTTTGCTTCATCGTCAATGTTTTTGTAATATTCGCATCTTTTATCCATAAATTTCTTTACGGGGTCATATAGAAGGAAATATAGTATTGCAAACAAAATTACAAAATTTAACAAATGCAGAAGAATTTGCTGCCAGTCAATATTAAGCGGCACATTCATTGATTTTCCTCCTTCCTTACAATACGAATATAATCAGTATTGCAATAACAAGTGCGTAGATAATAGCTGTTTCAACGAAAACAAGACCAAGCATCAATGTTGTACGGATTTTGTTTTCAGCCTCAGGCTGACGGGAAATCGCTTCTGCAGATTTTGCAATAGCCCAGCCCATACCGATTGCACCGGCCGCTGCCGCAAGTCCAACTGCAATCGCTGCCGCAAGTGCTTTGTCACCAAGCGCATTGTCGGCTGCTGCAACCGTTTCGGCTTCACCTGCAGCAAAAGCAGGGATTGTCAATGTAAATATCATCGCAAGCAGCATCACTGCCGTAAAGATTCTTTTAATGTTCTTTTTCATATCTTAAACCTCCAAATTTTAATTATTTCTTAACGCGAGCCGGCTCTGATACCTCGCCGTAAAAAAGAGATGTGAGCATTGTAAGTACATACGCCTGAATAACGGCGTGAAGCAATGTAAACAATACTCCGACAAGTACCGGAAGACCATAGCTTAAATGAATATAGTGATAAACAAGCTCTGTTACAAGGGCACCGCTTAAAAGTGCACCAAAAAGACGAAAGCTCATTGATATGGGAAGAGAAAATTCTTTTAAGGTTTTTCCCACTCCTTTTAATTTAT
The DNA here is from genome assembly GCA_017466205.1 of Clostridia bacterium. Taxonomy (GTDB): domain Bacteria; phylum Bacillota; class Clostridia; order Oscillospirales; family Acutalibacteraceae; genus Fimenecus. Next base: position 5,283 of record JAFTUP010000011.1, on the reverse strand, counting down.
TTTCTGCTATACCGCCCGATAGGATAACAAGATATGAAAGGCATCCTATCATTATTGCCCCGTTGATATCTGCAAGCGGAGCAGGCAGTGCCATTGATGTTCCGTGTGTTGTAACCACTTGAATACCAAATAGTTCAAGTATTGTTCCTACAAATATGTACACGCCTGCGGTGAAAACATATGCACCTAAAAATTTATTACGGTGCGGACTGTTGGATTTTGCAAGATTCTCAAAAAATCCAACCAGTGTCTCAAGAATAAGCTGAAGCTTTCCCGGAACCATTTTAAATTTTGGAATCACAAATATTCTAATGATTAGTGCAATCACAAAAAGTATTCCCGTAACAGTAACAGCTGAGATGAGTCCGGGATTTACATTCTTTAAGCCAAAAAGACTTATCTTATTCGTCTCATGAAGAACGGCATCCCGCATTAATTCTCTTATAGATTCATGGCTGCCGGGGGATTTTACAATTATGGTACCAATCATTAATATAAGTGCAAGAATAGCAAAAGCAACTATTCCTGTTGTCCTTTTCTTTTTATCCATAATAAACAGCCTATACCTCCAATCGTTAAAGCAGCCGCAATACAGGCAGAAACTCCTATTCCGGTTGTTATTATTTTCTTATACATTTATAAGCCCTCCTATCTTTTGCAAAAACGTCACTACAAACCTTAACAAGCAATGACTTGCAGAAAAAAAGCAAAGGCGTCCTGACTAATATCAGAACGCCTTTGCTCTTATTTAATATTATAACTCATTCCCACGATATTGTCAAGATTTTCAGCATTTTTTTCCTTTAAGATATTCGTTAATTGCATTGGCTGCTGTTTTACCTGCCCCCATTGCAGATATAACCGTTGCTGCACCTGTTACTGCATCGCCACCTGCATAAACTGCATTACGAGATGTTAAACCATCTTCGTTGACGATTATACCGCCTCTTGAATTTACCTCAAGCCCTTCAGTTGTAACTTTGATCAATGGATTTGGTGATGTTCCAATTGACATGATAACAGTATCCACATCAATCTCAAATTCACTTCCGGGAATTGGAGCAGGGCGTCTTCTGCCTTTTGCATCAAGTTCTCCAAGCTCCATTCTAATACAACGCATTCCTTTTACAAAGCCGTTTTTAGGATCGTTAGTATCATCAGGGTTATTATATCCAAGAATTTCAGTAGGGGTACAAAGCAGACGGAATTCAATTCCTTCCTCTTCAGCATGTTCCACTTCCTCTCGTCTCGCCGGAAGTTCATTCATCGATCGGCGGTAAATAACATATACTTTTTCAGCGCCAAGTCTAAGAGCTGTTCTTGCAGCATCCATAGCAACATTACCTCCACCAACAACTGCAACATTGCCGCCTTTCATAATAGGTGTTTCAGGATTTTCAAGATAAGATTTCATCAAGTTGCTTCTCGTCAAAAACTCGTTAGCAGAATACACGCCGTTAAGAGACTCTCCGGGAATACCCATAAAATTAGGAAGTCCTGCGCCTGACCCAATAAACACTGCCTCAAAGCCCATATCAAACAATTCATCTACTGTCAAAGTTTTTCCTATAACGACATTGGTTTCAATCTTAACGCCAAGCTTATTCAAAGCATCTACTTCTTTTGCAACAATTGCTTTTGGCAAACGGAACTCGGGAATTCCATAAACCAAAACACCGCCTGCTGTATGAAGTGCTTCATAAACAGTTACATCATAGCCTTTTTTAGCGAGATCACCTGCGCAAGTTAAACCCGAGGGTCCCGATCCGACTATAGCTACTTTATGACCATTTGAATCAGGCTTTTCGGGAGCATCCTTAGCGAACGTATTATGCCAGTCTGCAACAAATCTTTCAAGCCTTCCTATACCTACCGATTCTCCTTTAATACCTCTTACGCATTTTGATTCGCACTGTGTTTCCTGAGGGCATACTCTGCCGCAAACCGCCGGCAACGAAGAAGACTTTGTAATAATCTGATATGCTCCCTCAAAATCACCTTCCTTGATAGCGGAGATAAATTCCGGAATATGAATTTTTACTGGACAACCGTCAACGCAAGGCATATTTTTACAATTTAAACAACGCATTGCTTCGTTTATTGCCGTTTCTTCTGAATATCCTAAAGCAACCTCATCGAAATTATGTGCACGAATTCTTGGATCCTGTGTAGGCATCTGATTGCGAGTGATTGACATATTTGCTTTAGCCATATCATTCTACCTCCTTTTTAAACAGACTACATGTTGCTTCATGTGCGTGTTTTTCAAATGTTGAATACATTTTTCCTCGGGAGATTGCCTCATCAAAGTCAACTTCATATCCATTAAAATCAGGACCATCAACACACGCAAACTTTGTTACTTTTTCTCCGTTCACATTCAGGCTTAATCTGCAACCACCGCACATTCCTGTTCCGTCAATCATAATAGGATTCATAGAAACGGTTACAGGTGTTGCAAAAGGTTTTGCGGTCAATACAACGTATTTCATCATAACAAGAGGTCCTATTGCAATTATAATATCAAATTTTTCGCCATTTTCAAGCATTTCTTTTAAAGGAGCTGTTACATTTCCCTTTTCACCGTAAGAGCCGTCATCTGTCATGATTTTTAATGTGTCAGAACAATTTTTAAATTCATCTTCAAGGATTAAAAGTTCCTTACTTCTAAAACCTATAATGCTTGTTACTTGAGCTCCCATTTCGTGAAGCTTCTCAGCTATCGGCATAGCTATTGCGCATCCAACACCACCGCCGACTATACAAGCCCTTTTTATACCGTCAATATGTGTTGGTACACCTAAAGGACCTACAAAATCCGAAATATACTCCCCTTCTTGTTTGTGGCTGAGTTTTTCAGTTGTTCCACCGACAATTTGAACAATAATTTTTACCGTTCCTTTTTCTTTATTAACCCCGGCAACTGTAAGGGGAATTCTTTCTCCATCTTCATCAACTCTTAAAATAATAAACTGTCCGGGTTTTGCCTTACGAGCTACTAAAGGCGCCTCTATCTGAAGCTGAACAACCGCTTCATTTAAAATCTTCTTTTCAATAATTTTATACATACTATCTCTCCGTTCAAAAAAATGACGGCTACCGGAACTCGGCAACCGTCATTTATGATATTACACGGTGTATCCGTTATTAAAAATCAACTTCTGTGTCATAATAACAGCATTTGAGAAGTTTTTCCATTTCTTCAACAGAAATCTTACGAGGATTAGAACCTGTACAAGCATCAGCAACTGCATTCTTTGCAATTTCAGGAAGTCTTTCAAGGAATATTTTTTCAGGAACAAATCCGTTTTCGCAAGGATAGCTGTCTGCTCCGTAGTTTTTGATGCACTGTGGAATATTAAGAGCATCGTTCATTCCACGAAGATATGCAATAAGGTTTGCAACTTTTTCATCATCGTCTGCACCGCCGAGTCCCATATAGTCTGCAATCACACCATAACGCTTTTTAGCTGTTTCATCTTTTGCATTAAATGCAATAACTTTAGGAAGATACATAGCATTAGCAGCACCATGAATTATGTGAGCACCTAAATCTTCAAAAACTGCACCTGTTTTGTGAGCCATTGAATGAACGATACCAAGAAGAGCATTAGAGAACGCCATGCCTGCAAGACACTGAGCATTATGCATAGAAGCACGCTTTGTCATATCGCCGTTATAAGAACCAACGAGAGCAGACTGAATCATTTTAATTGCAAATATTGCAAGGGGATCAGTAAATTCGCAGTTTGCAGTTGAAACATAAGCTTCAATAGCATGTGTCATAGCATCCATACCTGTGTGAGCTGTAAGCTTCTGAGGCATCGTTTCAGCAAGTTCAGGATCTACAATAGCAACATCAGGGGTAATTTCAAAATCTGCAAGGGGATATTTGATACCTTTTTCATAGTCTGTGATAACAGAGAAAGCTGTAACTTCTGTTGCTGTACCTGATGTTGAAGGAATAGCACAGAAATGAGCCTTTTTACGAAGTTCAGGGATACCAAATACTACACACATTTCCTCAAATGTGATTTCCGGATATTCGTACTTAATCCACATAGCTTTTGCGGCATCAATCGGAGAACCACCGCCGATGGCAACAATCCAGTCCGGTTGGAATTTTGTCATAGCTTCTGCACCGCGCATAACGGTATCAACAGAAGGATCCGGCTCAATACCTTCAAAAACTTCAACTTCCATCCCTGCTTCTTTAAGGTATGTAGTTACCTTATCAAGAAAACCGAAGCGTTTCATAGAACCGCCGCCTACGCAAACCATTGCGCGTGTACCTTTGAGTGTTTTGAGTGCCTCAAGTGCACCTTTGCCGTGATATAAGTCACGAGGTAATGTAAAACGTGCCATTACAATTTCTCCTTTATTATATGTATTTTTAAATTTATTAAATTTAGTACTTTATATATTTAATTATACAACATAAAACTATATTTGGGAATAATTAAAAACGTAACCCAATCTTATCATTTTTGATAACTTCATTCATATATACGTTTAAGACATACTATTTTAACACAGCAACGGCATGTGAAATTGTTTTTTCAAGAGCTTCTCTGCCGTATTTATCAACTTCTGATTTGTTTTTTTCACCGTGAGTCAGGCATCCAGCACCGCCGATACATCCGCCGACACACGCCATACCTTCGATAAAGTTTGCATCAAGCACACCTTTGCTCAATTTAAGAAGTGCCATCTTGCAAGCTTCTATTCCATCACAAGGAATTGCATTCAAATCAAAATCTATTTTCTGTTCCTTTAACCCCTGTGCTACAGCATCAGAAAGGCCACCGGAGCGTGCAAAAATTCTGCCAAAGTACGAAGCATTATCAAGCACATCTTCATCAAGCGCTGTTATATCAATATCCTTGCTGTCATAGAGAGCCTGAAGCTCTTCAAAAGTCATAACAGCATCTACATAAGGCTTTACATCTTCAAGCTGTGCTTCAGCCTTTTTAGCTGTGCAAGGTCCAATAAACACAATCCTTGAGTTTGCATCTGTTTCCTTGATATACTTTGCAAGCGTTGCCATCGGTGAAAGATTGTGGGAAATATATTTAACCAAATCAGGAAACGCTGATTTTACATAGGAAACAAAAGCCGGACAGCATGAGCTTGTCAAAAGTCCTTTTTCTGCAAGTTCTTTTGATTCAGCCTGTGCAACCATATCCGCACCAAGTGCTGCTTCAATTACCGTATAGAAACCAAGTTCTTTAAGTCCCTTGATTACCTGACCAAGTTTTGCATAAGTAAACTGGCTGGAGATTG
>JAFTUP010000099.1 GCA_017466205.1 Clostridia bacterium | reverse complement strand
CTGAGCATGAAAATAGCCTTTTTTGTAGCATTTTGATTTGAATATTGATTTACCGCTTAAGATTTCCAATGCTTCCGGATGCTCTTTACAAACCTCAGCAATAATACCTTCATCAAAAAGCTTTTTACACAATTCATCAGATGTAATTTTCAAAGTATTTACTCTGATATATGTAGGAACAGAACCAACTGACGAACTGAGTATTTTTTCTGCAAAATCAAGACCGTAATCCTTGACAAACTGTGATACAAGATTTTCAAGACAAGAATAACTGATACTTAAATCATAAATTTCATCTTTAGTATCAGGTAATGAAATATTCGTTGATGAAACCTTTCTTAAAACCGAATTAACAAGACCCGAAGCAAAGCTGCATTTGATTTTTCTTGAAAGCTTTACACTCTCATTAACAGCAGCAGAAACAGGAACTTTATCCATAAATTTAAGCTGATAAACACCCATTCGTAATATTGTAAGCACTTGTGGATTGAGTTTTTTAATGGATTGGCTTAAAAATCGAGAAAGATAATAATCAAGTGTCAATTTTCGTTCCAAAACACCGTATACCAAAGCACAAACAAATGCAGAAGACGTTGCTTCATATTTATTTAAAATTGAATCAACAGCTAAATTAGAATATGCTTTATCATATTCAATTTTACTCAGTATTTTAAAGGCTAAATATCTGTCATCCATAAATTAATCTCTTCTTCTGTTAATTGTTAAAATCAATCGTAATAAGTTAGCAACGCTTACAGCAAGGGCTGCTACATAAGTCATTGCAGCAGAAGTAAGCACATTTTTTGCACCTTTTTTCTCATCATCACTAAGAATATCAACTTCACTGATAACATTCAATGCTCGTTTGCTTGCATTGAATTCAACAGGTAAAGTTACAAGCTGAAAAAGAACTGCAAATGAAAAGAAAACAACACCGGCTATTGCCAAAGGTCCGAATCCGAGAAAATAACCGAGAATGGCAAGTGGAATACCTGCCTTAGACCCTATATTTGCTAAAGGCAAAATAGAATTTCTGATTTTTATCGGAGAATAGTTTTCTGCATATTGTGCAGCATGTCCTGCTTCATGGCAAGCAACACCGATAGCAGCAACAGAAGTTGAATTGTAGACATTGTCAGATAATCTTATTACATTTGTTTTAGGGTCATAGTGGTCTGTAAGATTACCAGAAACTCTTTCAATCTGCACATTAGTAATTCCATAGTATCTCAAGATTTCAAAAGCTGCTTGTGCACCACTTAAGCCTCTGCTCGACATAATCTTTGAATATTTTTTAAAAGAAGAATTCACCTTTGCTGATGCAATCATTGAAAGAATAAGCATTGGTAAGACAAGAATTATATAATAATAATTCGACATATAGTGATATGAAAAATATCCGTCCATATTCATACTCCTAAAATTGTTCCTATTTCAATTTTATGACCTCTTAAAAAGCTTGCTGAATCAGTTTTTCTTTTTCCTTCAGCCTGGATTTCAAGAATTTCAACACATTTTCCGTCTCCGCACATAACAACGAGCCTGTTATTATTATCAACAACTTCTCCAACTTTTCCAGAAAAAATTTCATCCATTTTTTGTGATTTATGGATTTTATAAATTTTTCCATTAATTCTTGTTGTGGCAATCGGCCAGGGATACAAGCCTCTGATATGATTATGAACATCCTGAGCTGATTTAGAGAAATCAATCGGACAAAGTGCTTTTGAAAGCATTGAAGCATAAGATGATTGACTGTCATCCTGTTTTATCGGATTTAACTTATTTTCTTTAAGAAGACTGATAGTATCCGTTAAAACCTCAGCCCCCATTTCAGATAAGGTATCAAAAAGCTCTCCGGCATTCATATTTTCAGGAATATCAAATTCCTTTATCATAAGAATGTCACCTGTATCAATGCCAATATCCATTTGCTGTGCAGTAACGCCTGTAACAGTATCGCCATTGAGAATACTCCATTGAATGGGAGCAGCACCACGAAGCTTGGGTAAAAGTGAAGCGTGTATATTTATACATCCATATTTTACACTTTCAAGAATCTCTTTAGGTAAAATTTTACCAAATGCAACAACAACAATAAGGTCTGCATTAAGAGAATTTATTATTTCAAGTGCTGTACCATCTCTCATAGAATTTGGTTGAAAAACTTCCAAATTATTTTCAATTGCACACACCTTGACTGCCGGAGGTGCTAATTCATAGCCTCTCCCCTTCGGCTTATCAGGCTGAGTAAATACACCAACAACTTCATTGTCACTTTCAACTAAAGCTTTAAGACAAGGAACAGCAAAATCAGGTGTTCCCATAAATATAATACGCATAACAATTATTCCTTACAATATTTATTAATTTCTGCCTGTGAAGCAAGCTTATCAATGTATAATGTGCCATCAAGATGGTCAATCTCGTGACAAAATGCTTTTGCCTTAAGACCGGTTCCCTTATATACACACCACTTACCATCTCTGTTCTGTGCCTTCACCTTAACTGACATCGGTCTTATAGTTGTGCCTTGCTTTCCCGGTAATGAAAGACATCCCTCAGCGGTGCACTGAACACCTTCAGATTCGGTAATTTCAGGGTTAATAAGCTCCATTAAACCGTCTCCAACATCAATTATAACAACTCTTTTAAGAATACCAACCTGAACAGCAGCAAGTCCAACACCTTCAGCTTTATACATAGTATCCTTCATATCGTCAAGTAACTGCCATAATCTTTCATCAAAAGCTTCAACCACTCTGCTCTTCTTTCTTAAAATCGGGTCTTCATCTGTTCTGATATTTCTGATTGCCATTTTAATCTCCTCACATTCGGATTATCTCTGTTATATAATGCTTTCAGGATTAATGTCAGCATAAATATTGACATTTTCCTGTTCTTTATTTTTATTAAATTCTTTTAAAAGCTCACTTATCATTTTTCTGAAATTTTTATCATTTTTACATTTTATAATGATTCTGTTGCGGTATTTACCACCAATTTTCGAAACACGCGGAGTAACAGGACCTAAAACAATAATTTTTACATTATTATATTTATCACTATGAATCCTTTTTAAAGACTCAAGAAATAATAATGAAGCTTTATTTACAGAATACTCGTTTTCTGATGAAAAGCCTATAACACACAGGTCACAAAATGGCGGATAAATCATATTTTTTCGTATAGGAATTTCAGAATTATAAAAGGATTCATAATCCTGCTCCTTTGCCATTTGAACAATTTCACTGTCAGGAAAAGAAGTTTGAATAAAAGCTTTTCCCGGATGAACACCTCTGCCGCTGCGACCAACAACCTGAGTAATCAAATCAAAGGCTCTTTCGCCACTTTTGTAGTCATCGTTATACAGCATCTGGTCAACACTTAACACACCTACAAGTGTAACATCAGGAAAATTAAGTCCTTTTGCAACCATTTGTGTACCGACCATAATGTCATACTCACCGTTTTCAAAGCTCTTGAAATATTTTTCATAAGAATATCTTGAAGAAGTTGTATCAGTATCCATTCTCAGAATTTTAGCATCAGGAACAATTAAACTTAATTCTTCTTCAAGCTTTTGTGTTCCCATTCCCTTGAATTTAACTGTATCATTATTACAATTATTACATTTTGTTGAATAAGGAACAGAATATCCGCAATAATGACACATTAAACGATTATTCTTTATATGATATGTAAGTGAAATACTGCAATTAGGACAGGTTGCCACTGTACCGCATTCAGTACAGGATGCATAGGTGTTATAGCCTCGCCTATTCAGCAGTAATATCGTCTGTTTGTGATTGTCAAAATTGTCTTTAATTTCATCAGCTAACTGATTGCTGATATTTTCAAGAACCATATCACTCTGATATGTTGTATCAATAGTCTGCACATCAGGCAAACAAGCATCGCCATATCTTTGCTTAAGCTTGAAAAGTGAATATATTCCGCATTGTGCCTTTGTGTAAGAATCGATTGAGGGCGTTGCTGATGCCAACACCAAAAGACCGTTATGACAACCGATTCTGTATTGAGCAACCTCCCGAGCGTGATATCTTGGTGTCATTTCTGATTTATAAGTATGTTCCTGTTCCTCATCAATGATTACAAGACCAAGTTTTTGGAATGGTGCAAATATTGCTGAACGGGTACCTAAAGCTATTTTCGCATCTCCTCTTCTGACTCTTTTCCACTCATCAAGACGCTGACCAATTGACAGCGAGCTGTGAAAAACAGCAACCTGAGAACCATATCTGTCATAAAACAATGACAACATCTGCGGTGTCAAAGATATTTCAGGAATCATCACAACAATACCTTTATCATCCTTCAAAGCTTCATCAATAAGTTTAAGATAAATTTGCGTTTTACCGCTTCCCGTAACACCAAAAAGTAAAGCACCTTTTGGTGAACTGTCATCATAAAGCTCAAGAAGTCCGTTAAAAGCTTTATTTTGCTCATCTGATAATAAAATTTCCTTTTGCTCAAAGGAATCATAGGTTTCATAAGGCATTCTGAGAAATTCGTCATCATAAAGCTCAAGAATACCTTTGTTTTCTAATGCAGTAATAACAGCAACTGAAAAGCCTGTGAAATAACATAATTCCTTGACGGATGCAATTCCCACATCAGATAATACATTAACAACTTCCTTTTGTTTCTTTGTCAATGTATCAATCAATTCAGACTCATTTTCAGGATTTACTTTTAAGCGAACCATTTTAATTGTCGCATCATTAACTCGTCTTTGAGTATCAATATTTCTTAATAAAACACCTGCTTCAACCATTTTATCAAGTAATGAAGCATTCTTTTTCAAAGCACAAGCAGAAATTATTCTCTCACTTTTTGTGAATTTCTTTTTATTCTTAAGAAATTCATATATCTCATTTTCTTTAACTCCGGAAATAATTCCGTCAAAATCAGGATTCACAGCATAAGAGGTACTGACTGACATTGATAAACCTAAAGGTAAAAACAATTTACATGCATCAAAATATGTACAGAAATACCTGTCGCGTACAAAATTTGCAGTCTTCAGCATTTCATGGGTGAATAAAGGCTCATTATCAATCACAGACGAAATTTCTTTAAGATTTTTTTCGGTGATAACACCTGATTCAACCGAAAAAACAATGCCGACTCTTGTCTTTGAGGAATTACCAAATCGAACTAAAACCCTCTTGCCCGGTGAAACAACCTGAGATAAATAATCAGGGACAGAATAATCGAATAACATATCAAAAGAATATGCTGTATTTTCCACAGCTACTTTTGCAACAGTTAAAAGTCCCATATTCTGCCCTCCTTAATTTTGATATTAAATTTTAAAAATTTTAAATATTACGGATTTCTTCAGGCTCTACAACCTGGAATTTGCCTGAAATAATCTCATCCAACGCAATGCTTACAGGCTTATCATTAAGAATCTCATCATTTTCCTGAGCTTCTGTTGAAATATCTCTTGCTCTTTTTGCAATAGCAGTTACAAGAGAATAACGACTTGTATGGTCTTTGAGTACATTTCTTAAATCCGGATTAAACATTATCTATTACCTCACTTAAATAATTATTCATTTTTTTATTTGAAAAATCGAGTGCTTTAATAATTGTTAAAACATCATCAGAAGCTCTTTCGATATCTTCATTAATTACAAAATAGTCGTAGTTTAAACTTCTACGCATTTCATCCTGAGCAATTTCAAGACGCTTTTTAACATCATCTTCATCCTCAGTTCCTCGGGAACGAAGTCTGTCTTCAAGGACAGTCATTGAAGGTGGTAAAAGGAAAATTCCCACTGAATCAGGATAAAGCTTTTTTATATTTTCAGCACCTTGAACCTCAATTTTTAAAATCACATTTTTACCTTCGCTAAGCCACTTATCAATAGGTGCCTTCGGTGTACCGTATAAATTAGAGCCATATTTAGCATACTCCAACACTTCACCGTCAGCAATCATTTTCTCAAAATCAGGAGTAGAAATAAAATAATAATCCTTACCGTCAGTTTCATTCTCTCTGATATTTCGTGTTGTAAGTGAAATTGATTTTTGCAATTCCTTATTTTTATTCAAAACAACATCAAGAACTGTATCCTTACCAACTCCTGAAGGTCCTGAAAAAAGAATAAGTAAACCATCTTTATTCGCCATATCCTGTACCCTCAATCTCATTTCGGTTTAAAATAGTTTCAGCTTTTAAATAAGTAGAAACAATATGGTCACTATCCATAATAAGAATAGCCTGTGTTTTTCTTCCCTGAGTAGCATCAATAAGCATATTCTTTTCCTTTGCCTGAGCTATAATGCGCTTCGCAGGTGCTGAGTCAGTTGATATAACAGCAATTATCCTATCAGAATTAACAGCATTACCAAAGCCGATATTGACCAATTTCATAATTAAACCTCATTCTATATTCTGAATTTGTTCTCTAATTTTTTCGATTTCAGCCTTAATATCAATTACATTACGAGCAATCGTAACATCCTGTGCCTTTGAACCGATTGTATTTGCTTCACGATTCATTTCCTGAACAAGAAAATCTGTTTTTCTGCCGACAGCTTCATCACTTTCAAGGAAGAGTCTTAACTGGTCAATATGACTTCTGAGACGAACTGTCTCTTCTGCAACAGCAACCTTATCAGCAAAAATTGCACATTCAGTAAGAAGTCTTTGCTCATCAACCTGAACATCCGATAAAAACTCGTTAATTCTTGCAAGTAATTTATCATTATATTCTTTAACTGTTTCAGGTGAACGTTCCTCAATTATTGAAACCTTTTGGAGAATAAGGTCTGCTCTTGAAAGAACATCGTTTTTAAGCTTTTCACCCTCAGTTTCACGCATTGCAATGAACTTAGTCAGTGCCTGCTCTGCGACCGACTTAACGTCAGCCCATATCTGCTCCTCGTCAGCCTCCGTCTTTACAACGGTGAATGCGTCGTGGATCCTCATAACATGGGACAGCGAAAGGTCATCATTCAGACCAAACTCATCCTTTACGGAG
>JAFTUP010000098.1 GCA_017466205.1 Clostridia bacterium | reverse complement strand
TCACGAGCCTGTCCAATAGCAGTTTCCAGTCTCTTAATAGCCAACGGATACTCAGCACGGATATATACACGACCCTGAGAAGCACCGATAGCATAACCACAGATAGCCATAGCTTCGATAATGCAGTGTGGGTCACCTTCAAGAACTGAACGGTCCATGAAAGCACCCGGGTCACCTTCGTCAGCGTTACAAACAACGTATTTCTGGTCTGCAGCATTAGCAGCACAGAAGCTCCACTTAAGACCTGTCGGGAATCCGCCGCCGCCACGGCCACGAAGTCCTGATTCTTTAATTACGTTGATAACGTCTTCAGGCTTATATTCTGTCAAGCACTTAGCAAGAGCCTGATAACCGTCATAAGCTATGTACTCGTCGATATTTTCCGGGTCAATAACACCGCAGTTACGAAGAGCAACACGCTGCTGCTTTGCATAGAAGTTTGTTTCATTAAGAGATTTAATCTCATCTGCTGTTACAGTCTCATCATAGAGAAGTCTTGTAACAATTCTACCCTTGAGAAGATGTTCTTCAACGATTTCAGGGATATCTTCAACCTTAACCTGTGAATAGAAGCTTCCTTCAGGATAAACAATCATAATTGGGCCGAGAGCACAAAGACCAAAACAACCTGTTCTGATTACTTTGATTTCTTCAGTAAGTCCTTTTTCAGCAATCTGAGCTTCAAGAGCCTCAATAATTGCCTGACTGTTTGAAGAGGTACAACCGGTACCGCCGCAAACAAGCACATGTGAACGATACATTATGTTTCCTCCTTATTTTACTGTGTATTCAGCAACAGGGTTACCGTTAACGATATGGTCACTAACAACCTTTGCTACCTTATCAGCAGTCATTTTTACATAAGTTACTTTTTCTTTACCTGGCTGAATTACTTCAACGATAGGCTCGTACTGGCACATACCGATACAACCTGTCTGTGAAACTGTAACGCCTTTGAGGTTTCTTTTTGCAACCTCATCAACAAATGCGTTGAGAACAGGACGAGCACCTGCTGCAATACCGCAAGTAGCCATACCAACAACGATTCTGATTGCATCGTCGCCTGTATCTTCACGAACTGTCATTCTCTGCTTTGTTGCTTCTTTAATAGCCATAAGCTCTGCAAGAGTTTTCATTTATAGAGCACCTCCGTATTTTCTTTAATAAAATCAAGTAACCACTGTGATACTTCATAAGTATCAAGCGGGACATCCCCCAGAATTTCTTTGATTTCACGAGTGTCAGCAACAAACTCCTTTTCGTTGACTATGTGTTTATAAACAAAGTCACGGTCAGTATTCATTGTTATAAGCATCTGAACAGTAGAAGCCACATCACCAAGTGGTGTAAAATCAACACTATCCGTTTTAAAGTATGCACGGACTTCTGTTCCGACACCGAGCTCTGACTTGATTTCAAGTCCTCCACCCGTTTGCTCTGCTGCCATCTTGAAAAGCGGAATTCCCATACCAACCTTACGAGTTGTTCTTGTTGTAAAGAATGGGTCAATAACACTTCTCACCTGTTCCTCACTCATACCCTTGCCATTATCGTAAATACCAATAAGCAAGGTATGGTCAATAGTGTTTTCATTGACCTCAATTGTTATAAGTGAAGCACCTGCAGTTATAGAATTCTGAGCAACGTCTAAAATGTTAAGAGATAGTTCTCTCATTATGCCATATATTTTTCAAGGATACCGGGGATATCGTCGCCAACAAGCTTACCGTAAACTTCATCATTTACTGTAAGAACAGGTGCGAGACCGCAAGCACCGATACAACGACAAGCTTCAAGTGAGAACTTACCATCAGGTGTACATTCGTCAGGTCCGATACCAAGCTTTTCTGTGATTTTGTCAACAAGGTCCTGAGCACCCTTAACATAACAAGCTGTACCAAGACAAACTGAAATGTTGTACTGTCCCTTTGGTGAAAGTGAGAACTGTGCATAGAAAGTTGATACTCCGTAAACCTTTTCAAGCGGAACATCCATGCCTTCTGCAATCATAACCTGAACTTCATAAGGAAGGTAGCCGTAGATACCCTGTGCTTCCTGCATTACATGCATAAGCATACTCTTGTCATCCTTATTTGCTTCAATGACAGCTTTAAGCTGTTCCTCTTGCTCCGGTGTTCCTGCAAACGGAATGGAACTTAATTTTTTGAGCATTTTGGAATTTCCTCCTTTTTTGATTATGGTGAACTTTTTGTCCACCCTCATTAAATGTATTTACACCGTAAAAATCATTACGGCAATATACTATTTTGCAGAATAGTACATGTTAAAATTATAACAAACTATTCTGAAAAAGTCTATCAATTTTTTGAATTTTTTATACTAATATATGTAATATTGGCGATTAGCACATAAAAAAGCATTTTCTTTTGTATTTATTAACCATTTCGCACCACATTTTTAAGGATTTTTACACTATTTTCCAGGTTCTTCTGTCCTACTGTCGCAAGGTCAAAGGCAATTTCAGGAAAAGTAGTATTTGAGTTAGTTTGGATTAACAAAATTCCGTTAGCTTCAGCCTTTCTGCAAAAGTCCTCTGTTGTACAATTCACTTCAAACCTGCAACGGACATAAAGCGGTGAATTTGTTCTTAAAACTTTCACCTGATTCCCAAAATTTTCAATCAACAAATCTGTTAAGGTTTTGGATTTTTGTGAATAGAGTTTTCTTGATTTTCTTATCTGAGAATTAAGGTGTCCGTCACGGATATAACTGCAGAGTGCTATCTGGTCAACCTTTGAAACGGTCTGATTATACAAGTCTTTTTTCTTTTTGTAACTATTTGTAAGGCTTTGAGGAAGAATCATAAAGCTTATTCTGATTGACGGTAACAAAAGCTTTGAAAAAGTGCCCAAATAAACGGTATTTTCGCCTCCGTCAAGACCCTGAAGTGATGGTGTAGGTCTGTTGAAATAACGGAATTCACTTCCGTAATCATCCTCAATTATGAGTTTACCGTTCTGCCTTGCAAATTCCGTCAAGTCGAACCTTTCCTGAACACCCATAACATCACCCCAACGGGTTGAATATGACGGTGATGTATAAATAATATTTGATGTTTCTCTGTCACCGTTGACCTTAAAACCGTAGTCTTTGAAAATTGCAGTACCCTGACGGTATGACAAGTCATCGAAACAGACAGTTTTCTTATTTTTGATAAGTGGACAAAGGATGTTAAGCAGAGTCTGCACACCTGCACCAATGACAATGTTTTCTTCAGTACAAACACAATTTCGAGTTTCCCTTGCATACCTTGCAATTTCGCATCTCAAGTCATATTCACCCTGTGGGTCACCGTAAAAAAGCAGTCGTTCATTATGTCTCAAAGCACTTTTCACATATCTTCTCCAGATGTCCATATTGAAGCTTTCAGCATCCACACCTGATGAAGCAAAATCATAAAGAATTTCCGTTTTTTGATTGAGTTTTTCGTCTTTAATTTCCTGCTTTTTAGTGAGATTTCCTCGATTTGAAACATAGTAACCGCTTTGATTTTTCGGCAAGATATAACCGTCATCGCACAGGCACATATATGCAGTTTCTACAGTTGTTTTACTCACGTTCCGTTCCTCTGCACATCTGCGGATTGAGGGAAGACGAGTGCCTTCAGGCATTTTTCCGCTTTCAATCAAATCTTTGTAATAATCATAAATCTGCATATACAATTTTCGATTTTTCATCACAAATTGTCCCCTTAAAAATTGTTGATTTTGTGTATTTTAATAAAGACACTTTTGTATTATTATATACCCATAAAATCCATAAAGCAAGAGGTGAATTCTGGTGAAAAAGATTGCAGTTATAAATGACCTTTCAGGCTTTGGAAAGTGCTCCTTAACCGTGTCACTCCCTATAATTTCTGCTTTGGGTCTCGAGTGCAATCCCATACCCACTGCAATTCTTTCAAATCAAACGGGCTTTGACTCATATTACTGTGCAGATTTTACCGAAAATATGACCTCTTATATTGACGTGTGGAAACAGCAGAATGTAAAGTTTGATGCTGTTCTCACAGGATACCTTGCAAGTGAAAAGCAGGTTGATATAATCCTTGATTTTATTGATGCTTTCGGTGAAAATACTCTTGTTTTTGTTGACCCTGTTATGGCTGATGACGGTGTTCTCTATGACACTTATGATAAAAACCTTTGTGAAAAAGTAAAAGAGCTCACTAAAAAAGCTAACATTATCACACCTAATCTTACTGAGCTATGTATTCTTTGTGATGCTGATTACGATGAAATCATTAAAGAAAAAAGCAATGACAAAATATGCAAATTAGCAAAATCCTTGCTTACTGATACCACAAAAGCAGTGATTGTAACCGGTATAAAAGATGACAAAAGCATCACAAACCTTATTGCATATCAAAATGGTATAAGTGTAATAAAAATGCCACTTTTAAAAGGCAGTTACTCAGGCACAGGTGACATTTTTTCAAGTATTGTCTGTGGTGCAGTAGTGAATGGAAAATCCGTTAAAGAAGCAGTCGAGCTTGCTACAAATTTCATTTATTGCTCAATAATTGACACACCAACTGAGCTTGACTACGAACCGGATGGAGTGAACTTTCAGAAGCATTTGGAGATGCTTATAAATGCGAAATAAAAAATCTCTTTTAAAAATTACATACACAGCAATTTTCACTGCAATTATTGTTCTTGCAATTTCAGTAATAAAATTTTCAACAGGATTTGGTGAAGGATATATCCATTTAGGTGACAGTATAATTTACCTGACAGCGTGTGTACTGCCATTCCCCTACTGCATTATTGCGAGTGCTTTAGGTGGTGGGTTAGCTGATATTCTTTCAGGTTTTGCAGTATGGTCAGTTCCCACAGCTATTATAAAAACCCTGAACGCATTACCTTTTGCAATTATATGTAAAAAATATAAATCAAATAAAATTCTATGCAAGAAAACAATTTTAATGACAGTTGTTTCAGGTATTATTACAATTCTCGGTTACTTTGTGGCTGAATGTATTTTGTATTCAGCTGCATCGGCAACACTTTCATTAATCGGCAACTGGGTTCAAGCAGTTGCAAGCGGAATTATCTTCATAATTATGGCTACTGCACTTGATAAAATTAATTTTAAAACTAAAATCTCTAAAGGAGTTTAAAAATGGCAGATATAGTTTACACATACGGAAATCAAGCATATCTCAATATCACAAACGCGTGCCCTTGCAGATGCACTTTCTGTATTCGCAACAACGGTGATTCAGTTGGTGAGGCAACAACACTCTGGTTTGAAAATCACAGCCCTGCAATTGATGAAATCAAAGCTGAAATTGATGCTTTTGACTTCGAGAAATACAACAATTCAATTACAATTTGTGGTTATGGTGAGCCAACTTGTGCACTCAATAATTTAATTGATGCTTGTAAGCATTTAAAGAATAAGGGAATTAAAATCCGTCTTAACACAAACGGACTTTCTGACCTTATTAATAAGCGTGAAACAGCAAAGGAAATATGCGAAGTTATCGACTCTGTTTCCATAAGCCTTAATGCACCAACTGCAGAAAAATATAATGAAATCACAAAGCCATCATTCGGTGAAAAAGCCTTTGATGCAATGCTCAGCTTCGCAAAGGAATGTAAGGAATACGGTATTCCTGTAAAGCTTACTGTTGTTGACGTTATCAGTAAAGAAGATATTGAAGCTTGCAGAAAGCTTTGTGAGGAAATTGATATTCCGCTTCGTGTAAGAGAATACACAGCAGAGTAAGTACAAAATGAAAAATTTATAGCACACAATGGTAGGGCGGGGTCTTGACCCCGCCGAAAAGTCTCAGTCACCCTGAGTGAAACGAAGGGTCTATTCAAATAGGATAGAGATTCTTCGCTTACGCTCAGAATGACCTGCCCAAATTAATT
>JAFTUP010000097.1 GCA_017466205.1 Clostridia bacterium | reverse complement strand
TTTTAAAATATGCAGAAGCTGAAGTTTGATGCCATTTGTGCCTGATTTCACAGCAAAATCAACTGAATTCAAAATATCATCTTTACTCTCATTTGGTAATCCCAAAATTATATGAGTGATTACAGTAATATTTCGTTTTTTCAGTTCCTTTACTGCGTTTTCATAAACCTCATTTTTATAGCAGCGACGGATATATTCAGCACTCTTTTCATTTGATGTCTGCAGTCCCAGCTCAATCCATACAGGCTTGATTTTATTTAGATTTTCAAGCATATTGAGAATTTCTATTGAAAGACAATCAGGACGAGTACCAATTGACAGAGCAACAATATCATCACGATTTATTGCAGTTGTAAAGCATTTTTCGAGATATTCAATATCACCGTAAGTATTTGTAAAGCTTTGAAAATATGCTATGAATTTATCTGTTTTAATTTTAGACTTTACTCTGCTTTTTGCATTTTGAATTTGCTCATTTATATCTTTACCGCTCTCTGCAAAATCTGCTGAACCATTGTGACAAAAGATGCATCCGCGTGTATCGAATGTACCGTCACGATTCGGACAGGTGCAACCAATATCCAATGCAAGCTTATACACCTTACACCCGAATTGGCTTTTTAAATATTCATTTAATGAATAATATCTGCCTGTCATCTTATCACCGTAATATAAATGCAAAGTGCAAAATGGTTTGTTGTACAAATTATAATTTGTCGGGCCCCTCAGTCACCTTACGGTGACAGCTCCCCATCAAGTGGGGAGCCCAAATTGGCCTTCCCCCTGGAGGGGAAGGTGGCACGAGCATAGCGAGTGACGGAAGGGGGGATTAATTCGACAAACTCCGATTTCTTGAATACAATAATATTTATTTTACATTAATTTGTATAATTTTGCAACAAATAATATGAAAAGGAATCACAAAAAGCATAAGTTTTGTAACTATATTGACATATTTTACAATTTAATATAAAATTATATACATCTGTTCAAAAAATAAGGAGTGAAAAAAACGCTTGAAAGCAAGAACTCTGTTAAATAAAGTATCAATGCATTTTGCAAGAATAATCGGATTTCGGATTGTGTTGCTGGTGGTTCATGCAAAGGTAAAGAGATATAAACCAAAGAGCAAGAATTTCGTTGTAATCGGTAACCATTCTGACGGTCTTGACCCGATTTATATTATGTGTTCTTTGAAAAAGTATATAAGATTTGTTGCAGGTGACCATGTAATACTTAATCCTTGGGTAAAGTTCTTCTGTAAAACATTATTGGGTTGGATTATCAAGGACAGAGATAACCCTGCTTCCGTTCTTTTCAATGATATGAAAGCGGCTGCTGATGAAGGAGTACCGACAGGAATTTTTGTTGAGGGTACGATTACTCCAAATGGTGAAACAGGCTTTTTCTCACCAAGAACAGGTCAGTTCGTCAAAGATTTAGGTGTTAATCTCATTACTTATCGTACTAAAGGTGGTTTCTTCCATACACCAAGATGGGGCACAGGACTTCGTCGCGGACCAATTCGTGGTAAAGTCGTTCACGAATATACTGCAGAAGAATTAAGCAAGATGTCAGGTGAAGAAGTTAACGAAATAATCAAGAGAGATATTTATGTAAATGCTTTTGAGGAGCAGCGTAAACGACCAAGGCTTTATAAAGGTAAAAATCTTGCTGAACATATTGAAAGAGTTCTCTTTGTGTGTCCTCATTGTGAGCAGGTTGGCACTATGCACTCAAAAGGCAATTATCTCACATGCGACTGCGGTTATCAGGTTGAATTTGGCAGAGACGGTTTCTTCCACAAAAGTCAAAAAGATTTAGTTTTTGACAATGCACTTGACTGGGACAAATGGCAGAAGCCTATCTGGAAGCAAAAGGTTCTTGAAACTCCTGAAAACGGACTTATTTTTGAAGAAAAAGACCAAATTGTTTACACAATGATTAAGAGAAAACGGGTTGAGCTGTCAGAAGATGCAACACTTCGCCTTTATAAGGACAGATTTGAGTTGTATCTCAACCCAAAACAGACAATTGTTATGCCTGTTGATAAGCTTAAGCTTGTTCTCAATGTTTCAGTTCAGTCATTGATGTTTATAGATTCAGAGCATTTCCTTTATGTAAAAAGTAAAAATCCGACCGCAGCAGCAAAATATGTTGCAGCTTGGCGTTATCTTATCGGAAAAGAATATAAATAAGTGTAAAATACAATGTGCAATCGCGTAGTGGCAGGCTTCCACGCCTGCATTTAAGGTATAAAATTAAGGATGCAGAAAAAACTGCATCCTTTTTTATGCCTTCCCCTCGAGGGGAAGGCGGATTTTGCGAAGCAAAAGACGGATGAGGTGGAAATCGTAGGGTCGCTTCACGAAGCGACCGAAAAAGCATCTGCATACTTTGGAACGGTCAATTCCTGAATTGCCCCTACAACACCTAATCAGTCTCGCATACGCTCGACAGCTTCTCCTCAAGGAGAAGCCTCATTCTGCACTTTGTGCTTATTTATTATTCTGCTTGTTTTCGTTCTTCATATCAGGGCCATTTTTTGATGGACAATTCTGTTTGCTC
Source organism: Clostridia bacterium (assembly GCA_017466205.1). Lineage (GTDB taxonomy): Bacteria > Bacillota > Clostridia > Oscillospirales > Acutalibacteraceae > Fimenecus. Next base: position 3,650 of record JAFTUP010000097.1, on the reverse strand, counting down.
TGTGGGTTGTTTTTATTGTTCTGTGGATTATTTTTGTTATTATTCATCTTTATCACCTCGCAATAATATTATTTCTCGAATTTTTTGAAAAATACTGTTTAATTTTTCCATAGTTTGTGATAAAATGAAAAATAATAAATCCAAGGAGAATGTATATGATTAACTTAAATCGTTCAAGAAAAATATTTCTAAACATCTATCCTGATGAAGATTTAGCTGATAAGGTTGAATTTTTCATCAAAAGCAATAAGAAAAAGGTTAATTTTTTCCTTGTTTTTTGTAAGCATGAGCGTTGGGAGACTACTCTCAAGCAGGAGCCTATGATGAAGCTTGCATTGGTTTATTGCTTCTTACCTGTTGTCTATGATAAATATAAAAAAAAGAACATCGGTGACGAGGTGTTCTACGACACAATGACAGACATTAAAATCTGGATTGATGACCACAAGGCACGAACAAACGAAGATGGTCTTTTTGAGCTTAACTGGATTATGCACCACATGAATATGAATATTTTCAAAATCGGCAGACTCCAGTATCAGAAATGCATCTGGTATTTCAAGCCTGTTAAAACAAAGGATGGAGTTAAGCTCAACTTTGGCGACAAAATTTTAAATATGCATATTCCTCGCGGCGAAAAGCTTGATTATGACGAGTGCGTTAAATCTGTTGATATGGCAAAAGATTTTTTCAAGGAGTATTTTCCTGAATTTCCAAACAACAAATATATGTGTTTCAGTTGGCTTTTGTATCCGGGTAACAAGAATTTTATGCCTGAGAACAGCAATATTCTGAAATTCCAATCAATGTTTGAAATTGTCGTGGAAAAAGAAGAACCACAGCCTCCATATCTGTGGCTCTATGGTGTAAAGCTCAAAAATGCTGATTTGATGAAAAACAAAAGGGAAACGGGAAGCTACGGATTTATTGACCAACTTCCTCAAAAGAGTTCATTACAGAAATCAACCGTTGAATACATAAAAAATGGTGGTACATTAGGCGAAGGAATTGGAGTTATTATAAAATAATTTGTAAATACGGGCAAGGTCAAATGACCTTGTCTGTTTAACATTTGCTTGCAAATTGTTTGCAGAGTATATTACAATAATCGCCTTGACTTTTATTACTTAAAATGATATTATTATTGGGCAAATTTAATATGCGGATGTGGCGGAATTGGCAGACGCGCAGGTCTCAGACTCCTGTGGATATTGCTTCCTTGTGGGTTCAACTCCCATCGTCCGCACCAAAATCAACGAGGTCACTTTTGTGACCTTTTTTTGATATTGATATGTGCAATTGCAGAGGAGTTGAACCCGAGAGGGTTTTGCCGTTAAGAAAATGATATAGTATATCATTTTTAGGCAAAAGCATTTATCGGGTACCGAAATTCGCAAGAATTTGGGTCGATAAATGAATAGTATGCAAGGCGAAGCCGAAGCAGACGTTCAACTCCCATCGTCCGCACCAAAATCAACGAGTTGTTGGTTTATATGTCGCTTTTCGGCGGGGTCAAGACCCCGCCCTACCGTGATATCAATTGATTATATTTTAAATCAGAGTCGCAGACCCGACCTTTTCAGTTTTCCGTTTTCAACTTTACACTTTATGGGTCGTTGAGGACGCCGACCCCTACGAAGTATATCCCTACAAATTCCGATTTGTCATTTTACCCTTTCTTCCGGGTACTTCATATTCCAATCTTTTCGTAAAGTTGTCATAATATTCATTACATCAACGGTGTAACCAAGCCGCATTGTGTTTTCACCGCTCGCAACTGCATTTTCCATATTTTCAATTTCATAACAGAGAGCATTACTTATGTCCCCTGCTTTTATCGTTTCCGTATGATTATCTTCTGTATAAGTAATCGTTGCAGTGTCAGCACGAGGATATTCAAAAATCTCAATATATCCGTTATCATAACATATTGTTGCTCGTTTAGGTTGCTTTGCATGAAGCGAAAGTGTTACACTTGCAAATTCTTCTTTTGAATTTCTGAGAATGATATTTGATTGCTCATCAGCACCTGTAACAGCAAATTTAACCTGAGATTTAATGTCATCAGGATATTCTGTCATAAACATTCTCACACAGGAAAGTGCATAAACACCGATGTCAAGTAACGCTCCACCTGCCAGATCCATATTAAAAAATCGGTTTGTCATATCGTATTCTTTAAAACTACCGAAATTCACCTGAGCCAGACGGAAATTACCAAGTTTCCCTGAGCTGATTATTTTTTCAAGCTCAATGTAAAGAGGCATATTGTAGATTGTCATAGCCTCTGCTAAAATAAGATTTTTTGAATTTGCAAGTTCAACTGCACTGCAGAGTTCATCAGAATTTAATGTAATTGCCTTTTCACAAAGTACATGTTTATCGTTTTCGAGAGCTTTCAGAATGTACTCAATATGCTTGTTGTGAGGTGTTGCGATATAGACTATATCCACATTATCATCAGCAAAAATATCATCAATATTTTCATAGACCTTTTCTATTCCGTATTTTTTGGCAAAGTCAACTGCTTTTTCATAAGTACGGTTTGCAACAGAATAAACATTTCCACCCATTTTGATTCTATCCCGTGCGAAATCATTTGCGATATTTCCACAGCCTAATACTGCCCAATTAAATTTATTTGACATATTCATCACCTTTTGCATTATAACACAAAAAAATATTGCTGAACAGACAAAAATATGATATTATTTTTTTGGTGATGCATTATGAATATTAAAATGGCGAATCACCCTAATCCGCAATTTGAAAGAAAGAATATTGAAATTCTTGACGGACAGTGGGATTTTGGCTTTCAAAAGGCAAAAATGGGATTTAAATTTTCAACTGATGAAATACGTGGAAAAGAAATTTTGCAAAAGGTTGAATACCCTTACGAAATAAATATGTTTACACATAAAATCAATGTGCCTTTCTGTATAGAAAGTGAGCTTTCAGGAATAGGGTATAAAGATTTTGTGAATATGGTTTGGTATCGCAAAAAAGTTGAAATTAAAGACACTTGCCAACGAGTATTTTTGCATTTTGGTGCTGCTGACCATCTTACAACGGTATTTGTAAATCAAAAATTTGTAGGCAGACACAAAGGTGGATATACCTCGTTTAAATTTGATATTACGGATTTTGTTTTTGAAGGAGAAGATAACGAGATTTTTGTACTTTGTGAAGACGATGTTAAAAACCCGTTTGTTATCCGCGGTAAACAGAGCGAATGGAAAAAGAGCCATGCTTGTGACTACACAAGAACAACTGGTATATGGCAGTCTGTTTATATTGAATATGTGCCACAAAACTACATAGAAAATTTTAAAATATATCCTGACCATAAAAACGGTCTTGTTACAATTAATTTTAACCTTAAAGGCAAGGGAAATCTTGTTTGTGAAGCATTTTATGATGGTAAAAGTGTTGGTAAGACAGAATTTAAAGATGCTTGCGGCAACGAAGTTTTACAAATTAAATTAGATGAAAAAATTAATATATCTCCTTATTTTAAACAAATTGATATTGTTTATGAAGATAAATATTTTTTAATTGTTAATAAAGAAAAAAATATATTAATTCATAGTGATGGTAATGATAATAAGACATTGGCAAATATGGTAAGTAATTATTTTAAACAAAAACAT
>JAFTUP010000096.1 GCA_017466205.1 Clostridia bacterium | reverse complement strand
CTGACAATTATAATTTTCTTGTAAGACTTGGCGGAAACATCTTAATTATTCTTCCTTGCATTATTGCTCTTTTTGCACTTTTCCTTGTAGGTAAAAAGCAATTTGACAAAAAAGGTGTTCACAGTGTTGTTACAACTCTTCTGAGCATTCTCCTTGCAGGAACATCTGTTTTCTATGTGCTTACAATGAATCTTCGTTCACAGCCTAATGTGGAGAGACTTTGGGAAGGTCACGACGATTATCTTAACGGAGTTGACAAGAATACTGAGAACAAGCCAAACGTGCTTTTCATTATGATGGATGACTTGGGTTGGGGCGATATTTCTCTTAACGGTGCAATTTATGATACTCCGAATATCGACAGCATTGGTGAAGATGGTGTTAATTTCGACAATTTCTATTCAAGCTATTCTGTATGCTCACCTGCTCGTTTCAGCCTTATGACAGGTCGTTATCCGTTCCGTGGATACGCTGACAATGTTATTTATCCTACTGTTGATACTCTTTCACCATTTGCACAAACAAGAATTTTCAACTCAATTGAAATGGGTAATAATGCAGACGGTATGCTTGGTGACGAAATCACAATCGCAGAGGTTTTCCAAAATGCGGGCTATAACACAGGTGCATTCGGCAAGTGGCATCTTGGTGATTACGGTGAATATCTTCCTACAAATCAGGGCTTTGATTATTTCTACGGCAGCCATCACGTTAACGATATGACACCTTTCTATTATGTTGAAGAAGAAAACGGTGAATATGAAATCGTTCACGGTACTGATGAATTCTTCAAGGACGGTAAGAAGGACCAGAGTCAGGCAAGCGAATGGATTCACGAATCAATCAACGACTGGATTACTGATGCTGTTACAAATTCTGATGAGCCATTCTTCGCATACTACGCTACTCCTTGGCCACACGGACCTGTTTTTGCAGGTGACGATTTTGACGGTACAACAGGTCTTGGTACTTATGCTGACTGTGTAACTGAATTTGACTATTATCTTGGTGAGCTTTTCAATACACTTGAAGAATTAGGTGTTATGGACGATACAATTATCGTCTTCACAAGTGATAACGGTCCTGCACTTGAAGGTTCAACAGGTGAGCTTCGCGGCGGTAAGTATCTGGCTTATGAAGCAGGCCAAAAGGTTCCGTTTATGGTTAAATGGACTAACAACAACGGACTTTGGGAAGCAGGTACAACCCGTGAACAGAGTGCTGTACTTGCGGATATGTTCCCTACTCTTATTGAGCTTTGCGGAATTACAGGCAACAACGGTACTGAAAATTATCTTCCGAATGACAGAATAATTGACGGTGTTTCCATTCTTCCTGTTATAAAGGATGACACCGCAGTTCATACAGAGGAGCATCCTATTCTTCACATGAAGCGTGAAAAGCTCAAAGCACTTCAATACACAATGACTACTGAAGAAGTTCTCGCACGTGAGGAATATAAGGATTATACATATCCTGTGCTTACTGAAAACGAATACATAACATTTAAGTATTTCCGTAAGATGCAGAATGATAACCCGGCATTCTTTGACAAGACAAGAAAGAATTGGTTATATGTTCTCACAGACGATAAGGGCGAAAACTACAACAGAACAAGTACTTATCCTACTATCGCAGAAGAGCTTAACGAAAAAATGACTTCTGTTATGGATGACTTCAAGTCAAACCGTCGCGGTTTAAATCACGAGTATTACGGTAATCTTTAATAAATAATTCAAGCCCATTGGAACATTGCATTTCAGTGGGCTTTGTTATATAATTACATTATTAAATCTTTTCGATATGCAATCTTCGATTGCTCGATATTTTTGCTATGCAAAATCGATATGTTTTCGCTAAAGTTCAAACTCGATATGATATAAATTCTCGTTCACAAAGTGAACATATCGAGTGCGTCAGCACATATCGAATTCGTCAGAATATATCAAAAATTCTGAAAAGAATTTATATCGAAAATTTTCACAAGGAGTGAAAATCAGCTATGCCACCACTTTCAATAATGATTAAACCTGCATCAAGTCTTTGTAATATGCGTTGCAGATACTGTTTCTATCACAACGTTACTGAGCTTCGAGAAGTCTCCTCATTTGGCATTATGGCGAATGATACTGCTGATAATTTAATAGAAAAAGCCCTTCGATTTGCCAATGGTGAAAGTGTTGCATTTGCCTTTCAGGGTGGTGAGCCACTCCTTGCAGGTTTGCCTTATTTTCAGCATTTTGTGGAAAAGGTTAAAGCTGCAAATCATCTTGACAGTCAGATTTATTTCAGTACACAGACAAACGGTACTTTGGTAACAGACGAATGGTGCGAATTTTTCCATAAGAATAATTTTCTTGTGGGCCTGAGCCTCGACGGAAACTTTGAACACAACAAATTCCGTGTTGACGAGAAAAGAGAAAATGCTTTTTACAGAATTCTTGCAGCTTCCGACAAATTGAAAAAGCATAATGTTGAGTTCAATATTTTAACTGTTCTCACAGGCTACTGTGCCGACCATATTGACGAAATTTATAAGTATTTCAGGGATAAGGGATTTAAGTATCTGCAATTCATTCCTTGTCTGCGACCTTTTGATGATAACAGTGAAAACGAACTTTATATGACACCTGAACAGTACGGAAGCTTCCTTATAAAATGCTTTAATTACTATGTGAAGGACTATGTTCGTGGTCAATATACAAGTGTTAGATGGTTTGACAATATTGTTCATCAATTTCTTGGAAATCCAACGGAACAATGTGGAATGTGTGGCCATTGTATGCATCAGTTTGTAGCAGAGGGTAACGGAAATGTTTATCCCTGTGACTTTTACTGCACAGATGAATGGTATCTTGGAAATATCAATGATAAAAATGAGAATTTTGATACACTCGCTCACTGTGATAAAGCAATTGAGTTCTTAAGAGAAAGTCTCAAAGTTCCTGAAAAATGTAAACAATGCAAATTCTATCCTGTGTGTCGTGCAGGTGGTTGCAAACGAACAAGGGCTGACAGAGATTACTGCGAAAGCTATAAAAAATTCTTTTCCTCCTGCCTCCCACTCTTCCGAGTATTCATAAACGAGAAGAAATAAATTATCAAACACACAAATTATAATTTGTCGGTATGAAAATTTGTAGGGGTCGGCGTCCTCGACGACCCGTTGTTGGTTTATCTGTTTACTTGGTTCGGGCTGTCGAGGACGCCAGCCCCTACGAAAATCTGTTCGACAACCTCCGATTTATAATCGTATAAATACAAAAAGAGCAGGTTTTTTACGCCTGCTCTAATTATTTGCATTATTTAATTTAAGAATTAAAGTTCTGCGAAGTACTTGATTGTTCTAACCATCTGTGATGTGTAGCTGTTTTCGTTGTCATACCAAGAAACAACCTGAACTTCATAGAGGTCGTCAGCAATCTTAGCAACCATTGTCTGTGTTGCATCGAAGAGTGAACCGTATCTCATACCGATAACGTCTGAAGAAACGATTGGATCTTCGTTGTAGCCATAGCTTTCTGAAGCAGCAGCCTTCATAGCAGCGTTGATGCCTTCCTTAGTAACGTCAGCACCCTTAACAACTGCTGTAAGGATTGTTGTTGAACCTGTTGCAACAGGAACTCTCTGTGCAGAACCGATAAGCTTGCCGTTGAGTTCAGGGATAACAAGACCGATAGCCTTTGCAGCACCTGTTGAGTTAGGAACGATGTTAGCAGCACCGGCACGAGCTCTTCTCATATCGCCCTTTCTGTGAGGACCGTCGAGAATCATCTGGTCGCCTGTGTAAGCATGGATTGTAGCCATGATACCGCTCTGGATTGGAGCATAATCGTTAAGAGCCTTTGCCATAGGAGCAAGGCAGTTTGTTGTACATGATGCAGCAGAAATAATCTGGTCATCAGCTGTAAGTGTATCTTCGTTTACTGAGTAAACGATTGTCTTGAGGTCGTTACCTGCCGGAGCAGAAATAACAACTTTCTTAGCACCTGCGTTGATATGAGCCATTGACTTCTCTTTTGAGCAGTAGAAGCCTGTGCACTCGAGAACTACGTCAACACCGATTTCGCCCCATGGGAGTTCAGCAGCGTTAGCCATAGCATAGATTTTAAGAGTCTTGCCGTCAACTGTGATTGTACCTGCTTCGTCATCAGCCTCAACTGTGTGAAGGCCTTCGCCGATTCTTCCGCAGTAACCGCCCTGAGCAGTATCATACTTGAGAAGGTTAGCAAGCATTGATGGTTTTGTAAGGTCGTTGATTGCTACAACATCGTAGCCTTCTGCACCGAACATCTGTCTGAAAGCAAGACGTCCGATACGGCCGAAGCCGTTAATTGCAACTTTAACTGACATTTTGAATTCCTCCAAATAAATTATTTACATTTTTATTAGTATGCGCATTTATGCATTTATTATTTTATATCTTTTTCCATAAATATGCAAGAGAAATTTTGTAAAAAAAAAGTTTTTGTGAATTTTTTGTCAAGTGGCATAAAAATTAAGGAATATTCGGGCAAAAAGGGTATAAAATTTATAGTATGGGAGGTTGTTTTTAATGAATTTAAAGAGCTTTTCCGATATTTACATTGACGAAAACCAATTCAACCGCGAGAAAATGCAATACTTTTTTGACAAATATACAGACAGTGGTGACCAAATTCATCTTCGCAATCTTTATATACAGCTTCGCAATCTTCAATTTAAATCTGATTTTATTTTTACGCAGGAAATTATCGACCTGACAGCAATCTGCAATCAACTGACGGTTGCCTGCGACATACTAACCTCTCCCGTGGGCATAAGCTTTATTTTTTGCGGAGATGAGCCTTGTTACGCCTACGGGAATGAAAAGCTGATTTCAAAAGCCCTTTTAAATCTTCTTTCTAATGCTTATCTTTACGGAACAGAAAACCTTATAATTATTAACACTGTAAGCTCAGGTGATTTTTCAAGAATTGAGGTATTAAACGGTGGCAGCTTACCCAACGAATTTCAAGAGAAGAACGGACTCCGGTTTGTCCGCAAGGTTTGTAATAAACTGAACGGAAGCTTCCTCATTGAACAAACGCTTACGCACACCAAGGCTATTATGAGCTTCAAAGCAACAAAAAAGCCTCCCGAAGAAGACTTTTATGTTGATTATTTATCATTTTTTAATGACAGGCTTTCACCGGTCTGTATTGAATTTTTCGGGATGGAACATCATTAAAATGTAAAGTTGAAAGTGAAAAACTGAAAACGATAAAGGATTTGGTCATTCTAAGCGTAGCAAAGAATCTCACCAATCATATTAATAGGCCCTCAAATTATTAAGTTAAAAATTTCTATAATTGCAACACAGTTCTGCCACTCAGTTATTTTCTGTAAAAATGACAGCTCCCCATCAAGTGGGGAGCCTAATTTTACGTTTTATTCGATAAGTCCTGCAACCTTTTGAAGAATGATTCTTGCATCAACTGCGGTTATTTTACCGTCACCTGAAACATCAGCATAAGACATATATAAATCGTATTCATCAACAAGTCCCGCAACATACTGGAGAACAAGTCTTGCATCAATTGCAGTAATCTTACCGTCACAGTTTACATCACCCATCCGGATTTCATCTTTTTCAATGTCAATGCTGTAAATTGTGCCATCCTCATAAAGAGCAATTGTAATATGACCTACAAATTCTTCTGTGTAATAGTCAAAAATATCTGCAGTTGCCAACCACTTTCCGTCTTCAAACACAATTTCTGCATCCACAGGCTCTAAAGTATCCCAATATTCTGCAACCTCGATCTTACCGCCAAAGAGCTTATTCTTATAGAATTCTGACTCCTTAACATCAATATCTGTAATGCCAAAAAGCTTTTCTATATTCTTTTCAGCTTCTTCAACTGTAAGTGTATATTCTGCACCAAAATCAGTATATTCATAATCAGAAAAATAATCGCCCATATATGTTGAAAGTGCTACGATATGGTCAACATCTGCTTCCTCATCTGCATTGTAGCCCTCGAACTGCTTTCCTGCAGTTTCCTGACTTGTTGCATAATAATTCACAGAATAGTAAAGTGCAATATCAAGAACATAAGCTGCTTTAAAATAATTACATGTTTCAAGAGTGTTTGTTGTAAACGGACCTATATCAAGACTGACATTTTTATTAAGGACACTGAAACCATCCTCATTAACATCACAGTTTACATAAACATAATAGCTTTTGCCATCTTCTGTAAGGATATCTGCTTCCATACCGCCGTCTATTCCCCACTCATAATATACAAATTCAATGATTTTTGTTTCATAAGAGTCTTTTTCGTCAACACCTTCAAAAACAAGATAAACTTCATTTTCACCCTTGATTGAAACGCCCTTATACGGATTTGGAACAACTTCGATTTCACACTGACAAGGAACACCTAAAAATGAAAATTCAACAGTATTTTTTCCGATTACAAATGGATTTTTCTCCTGGTCAACATCATAATCTATCCAGTAACCTGTCTGCTCATAAATCTCATGTTCATCGCCCACGATAACTGAGCCATCCTTCATTGTAACTGTGAAAACAGGTTCTGACTGCATAAAATAATAATATGTTTCCTCGATTTCGTTACCGTCTTCATCTTCATAAGTATATGTGCCGCCATCCCAGCCTTCAACGAGAGTATTCTGTGCAACAGCAGAAATACTCTTGACAGGAGTTTCAACAACCTCCACTTCAAGCTCTGTTTCAATATCTCTGTAAACAAATGTTACCTGATGCTTACCGAGTCCCCAAGGCTCTTCAGACTGATTATCATACATCTCATAGTAACCGTAAAGTTCATAAAAATAGCCTTCCTCAACCTCACCGTTTTCATAAACAACAGTTGCATAAATTTCAGCACAATAGGTGTCATAATAAAAATATGTATCTGTTATTTCGCCATTGTCATCGTAAATTTCTTCTTCCCAACCGTCAATGTTTTCAATTAATCCTTTGGTTGATGTAACTGTCATACTTTCGACAGCAAGTCCCTCATAAGGGTCAACCCACTCATCATCATAGCTGAGTGCAAATGATGGAAGTGCAAGCTGTGTAAGTAACATTACTAACACAAGCATAACTGATAATACTTTTTTCATAATAATACCTCACAATAATTTTTCTTTATCTGAATTTTTTATTCAAACACGATTGTTGTAATGCTGTTTTCAGGGATTGTAATCTTTTTCTTATCACCTGAATATGTTTCCTGAAGCTGCGCACCTTGAGTTGTTGTATAAACTGTCATTTCGTCACGGTCAACCTTGAATTTAACCTTTCTGTCAACACCTTCGTTTGAAATAACAAGGACAACCTTATCATCAGGAGTCAGATATGCAACCATATTTGTAATATAGTTTGCTTCAACAACATTTCCCTCAGCATCCTCCTCATAAATATAATCATATATATCCTTTTCAGTTGTAACCTTTCGGCTGCCGACAGGAATAAACTTTGAAAAGTGAGCAACTGCATAATATCTCATAGTCACATAAAACTCTGACATATCATAATTAGCAGCTAAAAGACCGTCTGAATAATCCTTTCCGTCGGAACCGACACCGATTCCGTTGACACCAACCCAGGCTGTCCAGGAGTCAACATTTGTGTAGTTAAGGTCATTAGCCATAACTCTTGCCTGAATAAGTGCACCGTTGATTGAATCAGTTGATGAAGCACAAGGAAGCTCACACCATTCTGACATCTCAACAGGAATATCCGGTGTGTTTTCCTCAATCCAGTTACCTAAACCAATCTTGTTCTGAACATTGTTGTCTGTCCAATAGCTGTGATAAGAAAGATTTCCTAAATAAGGACGGATTTCAGGGTCATTATAGAGATACTCAAACCATTCATAAGTTCTGTGGCTGATTTCTCCTGATTCAGGACCTGAAAGAAGAACATCAATATCGCGTTCTTTAATCTCATTTACAAAAGCTCTGTAAATTCCGTAAATTTCCTCTGAAGAATAATGAGTACCCTCCTGAGCCTGATAACCACTGTTTCCCCAGGACCAGTTCGGCTCATTGATAGGACTGATATATTTTACAGGAACACCCTTTTCAATAAAGTACTCTGTAATTGTAAGGAAATATTCAGCATAAGCCTCATAGTTTTCCTCACTGAGATTGCTTTCCCACCAGTTGTCATTACCACCTGTTTTATTGTTCTTTGTCATTGAGTAATGAGGTGAGTTTGCGAAAAGCACAACTGTGTCAATACAGCCATAAGAAAGACAAAGGTCTAAAAAAGCCTGAGCTTCTGCATCACGAGTAAAGTCATAATAGCCTGTTTCCGTTTCGTAATCGTAAACATAAAAGCTTTCTGTCTGACGCCAACGGTCCCAGATAGTATCCTTGAAGTTATCCTTTGAGCCTGCACCTACGTTATAACGATAGATATTAAGCCCAAGACCTTCTTTACTATAAAGAAGCTTTGCAATTTCTTCTGCATTTTCACTTCCGCCTGCAATCTGTGACCACCAGCAAGATGAACAGCCAAAGCCCTCGAACTCATCACCAAGCTCCTCAAGGTCCATTGTAACAGTCATATCGTGGTCAATTGACTTTTCCTGATACCAAGCCATAATCTGAGTTTCACGGAATGGCATAAAGAACATAAGTATTGCCACAATAGTTGAAAGCGGCACGATTGAACGTAATCTGATGTCTTTTTTTGTACTTTTCATTGTTTGTTTCTCCTGAAATTTAATATTAAAGGGTGGCGAGTTTCCCCGTCACCCTGAGTTACCTCAAATCATTCGAATTCCGGTTCGATAAGTCCGTAGCCACCGTCATTTCTTTTATAAACAACACAAACATTATCTGTTTCTGCATTACGGAACATATAGAACAGATGGCCGATGAGATTCATTTGTAAGATAGCTTCGTCAACAGTTTCAGGCTTTAAGAGAACTGTTTTTGTTCTTACAACCTCAAGCTCTTCTTCATCAACATCCATATTTGCAAGGATGTCATCAAAAGAAACATCACGAAGCTTTTTTTCAATTCTTGTTTTATTTTTTCTGATTTGGCGTATAAGAGAATCAACACACATATCGAGTGCATCCTCTAAGTCATCACTGCGTTCCTGTGCACGGAAAATCATACTTTTCTTTGCAAGAGTTATCTCACAGATTTTCTGATTTTTCTCAACAGTAGCTGTGATTTTAGCCGTTGCGTCAGGTCCGAAGAATTTTTCAACCTTACGAAGCTTTTCTTCAGCTCTTTCTTTAAAAGTTTCTCTTGGTGTGCATTTACGACCAACAATAGTAATGTTCACAACGACATCTCCTTTGCTATAGAATTAGATAAGTCATAAGATAGTCTTATCTAATATTATAGTAGCACAAATGCACATAAATTGTAAAGTAGTTTTACAATATTTATTCAATATTTACAAAATTTTACAACTGTGTCGAGTAACATGGCATCCCACATTAACTGCAACCGGCAATCCTGCAATATGAGTAGGTGCGACTTCAATATTTACAGCCAAAGCAGTTGTTTTTCCGCCAAACCCCTGCGGTCCCACGCCTGTTTCATTGACTTTTACAAGCATTTCTTTTTCGAGGTCAGCGTAAAATTCTTTTTCATTGCGAACACTTACGTCTCTGCAAAGGGCTTTCTTTGAAAGTAATGCACATTGTTCAAAGTCACCGCCGATACCAACACCGAGAACTATTGGAGGACAAGGATTTCCACCTGCAACAGTTACGGTTTCCACAACAAAATCCACAATGTCATCCT
>JAFTUP010000095.1 GCA_017466205.1 Clostridia bacterium | reverse complement strand
GACCCCGCCCTACCGTTTACACAACAAATCAAAAGAGCCCGACAAATTATAATTTGAGGCAGGCGTATGCAATATTTATTTTTCACTTTGCATTTTGCATTTTATATGCTATAATGTCTAAAATTATTGCATTACCGAGGTAAAACACTATGGCATATTTATTCGCACATTTCACAAGTGACAAAACAGGTGACAAAGAGCATATCTGGTTTTCCGTAAGTGATGACGGACTTCATTGGCAGGATTTGGGTAATGAAACACCTGTACTCACATCGAAATCAGGAACAAAAGGCATCCGCGACCCATTTATCGTATATGATGAACGGGTGAAAAAATATATCATAATTGCAACCGATTTGCTTACAACAAGTGGTACTTGGGACGACTTTGCAAACCGTGGCAGTCGCTCACTTCTTGTTTGGGAATCAGAAGATTTAATAAACTGGAGTGAAGAACGACTTATTGAGGTGGGTATTCCGGAAGCAGGCTGTGTCTGGGCACCTGAGGCTGTTTTTTGTAAGGAAAAAGATATGTGGTTTGTTTTCTTCGCAAGTAATGTGAAAGAGAATGGCGACACAGAGCCAAAACAGAGAATTTACGGCACATTTACAAAAGATTTCAAAGAATTTACCGAAACATTCAAATATATAGATGGTGAAACTGCACTTATCGACACCAGTATCGTGTGGGACAACGGATATTATTATCGATTCACAAAGGATGAAACTAATAAAATAATCATCCTTGAACGCAGTAAAAATCTTGTTGGTGAGGATTATGAGAGAATCCATAGCGAAACTCTCGATAATTTCTTCGGACTTGAAGGACCTGAGGCATATTATCTTGACGACAAGCAGATGTGGTGTCTTATTGCTGACCGCTATCACGGTAACCATGGCTATACACCATTTTTGACTCGCGATTTGTCAAGTGGTGAATTTACACAGCTTTCACCTGATGAATTCAATATGGGAAATCGCAAAAAACGACACGGTGGAATCATTAAAATACCCGGAAATGTTGCTGAATTGTTAAAGAAATATTACAAATAGACAAAAGATGTGCAAAACATATTGCATTTTTTGTATATTTATGGTAAAATCAAATCACTAATAAACAATAGGAGATGATTTTTATGAGAAAATCAAATAAAATTTTAGCAGTTCTCTTGGCACTCGTAATGCTTCTCGCATCAGTTCCAGTGATGACTGCAATGGCAGGAGACGAACACGTACATATTTATAAAGTATATGGTGAAACAGTTGAACCAACATGTGTAACAAAAGGCTATACAGTATATAAGTGTGCATGTGGCGATACTAAGACTTCATACACAGCAGAGTTAGGTCACGACCTTATGGGTTCATACATCAAGGGTGAAGAAACTCATGCAAAGTATTGTGATAGATGTAAGCTTCAGATAGCTGAACCTCACAACTGGGATGAGGAAAATGTTAAAGTAACAACAGAGGCTACTTGCAAAGCAACCGGCGAAGGCGAAGTTAAATGTAAGGATTGTGGCGAAAAGAAAACAATAACTCTTGATAAAGCAGAACATAAATTTGATTCTATCGTTGGTACTGAAATGAATCATAAGTATGTTTGTACTGTATGTAAAGCATCTATAGAACAAACTCATAAGTGGGATGATGGTGTAGTAACAACAAAGCCACAGTGCAGTGCAAAAGGTGTTAAGACATTCACTTGTAAATATTGTGGAGAAACAAAAACAAGTGAAATCAATGCAGAACATACACTTCCTGAAAAGGCAACAAGTGTTGACGATAAACAGCATGCATATACATGTGCTGTAACAGGTTGTGGTTATGCAAAAAAAGAAGCTCACAAATTTGTTGTTGTAGAAGGCAAAAAGTCATTATGTGATGAATCTGTTGCTTTAACAATTACTTGTGAAGGTTGTAACTACAAGGTTGTAACAGCAGTTACAGAGCATGATTTTGCTGATGTTACAAAGTATGATGCAGATAACCATAAGCAGACATGTAAGAATTGTAACACTTCTATCGTTGCAGCTCACGATTGGAAAGATGTTAAGGTAACTAAAGCAGCTACATGTAAAGAAGTAGGCGAAAAAGAAGTTAAGTGTGCTTGTGGCGAAACAAAGACAGTTGAAATTCCAAAGCTTGAAGAACACAAGTGGGATGCAGGCACAGTAACAAAAGAAGCTAACTGTGGTGAAAAGGGTGTAAAGACATTCAAATGTACAGTTTGTGAAACAACAAAGACAGAAGAAATCGCTACTGTTGGTGAGCATACATGGGGTGAATGGGAAGTAACTGTTCCTGCAACTCCACTCTTAAAGGGTACAAAGACTCGTGAATGTTCAGTTTGCGGTGCAAAGGAAAGCGAAAAGTTTGAATACAAAGAAGAAACTGACGAATTCCTTGCAGGTGACGTAAACGATGACGGTGAAGTTACAGCATTAGATGCTCGTCTTGTATTACAACATGTTGCAGGCTTAAGAACTCTTAACGAAGATGAGTTTAAGGCTGCAAATATGAACGAAGATAACGAAGTTACAGCATTAGATGCTCGTATTATTCTTCAGATTGTTGCAGGCTTAATAAAATAATCAAAACAGAATAAATAATTGATAACGGAGTCAATCGACTCCGTTATTTGTTTGCATAACACATTCGGATGAATTATGAATCGCCTTTACAATAATATCTGATATTTTGCATTTAAATAATAGTTGACTTTACCACATTAAAGTTATATAATCATAAGGTATATAAATTTCTTTAAAATATTTGATTTGGAGTGTGTTTTATGAGCATCACAAAATCAGTTTTTGGTGTGACAAAAGACGGCAAACAGGTTGACTCTTTTCTCATTGAAAACAACAATAATATGAAGATTAACCTTATCACTTACGGTGCTACTTTACAGAGTATTCTCGTAAAGGACAAGGACGAAAATGAGCTTGACTTATTACTCGGTTTTGACGATATGGACGGATTTGAGAATCGTCACGATTATCAGGGTATGATAGTAGGTCCTGTTGCAAACAGAATTTCAGCAGGTGGTCTTACAATTGATGGCGTAAAAGTCCCTGTTACAACTACTCACGGTGATGTTTCATTACACAGTAACGGAGAATTTTCAACTGCTGTATGGGATGCAATTATCGTTGATTCTGATTCAGTTGAGTTCTCATATTTCAGTGCTGACGGTACTGAAGGTTTCCCGGGTAACAAGAAGGTGACTGTAAAGTACACTCTTACTGATAAAAACGAGATTATTATGGATTACACAGCAGTTTCCGATAAGAAAACTGCATTCAACCTTACTAATCACGCTTACTTTAATCTTAAAGGCTATCAGAATGGCGACATTCTCGACCATACTCTTTACATAAATGCTGATGCATTCACTCCAATGGGTGAAGGACTTGTTCCGACAGGTGAAATCAGAGATGTTACAGGTACACCGTTTGATTTCAGAGAACCAAAGACAATTGGCAGAGATATTGGTGCTGATTATGAACAACTTGATGCAGGTAACGGTTACGACCACAACTTCTGCATTAATGATTATGATAAAAAGCTTCGTCTTGCAGCAACTGTTACTGCTCCAAATGGTGTAAGACTTGACTGCCTTACAGATTTACCGGGTATGCAGCTTTATGTCGGTAACTTCCTTGAGGGTAAAATCGGTAAGAACAATACACCAATGGAATTCAGAACAGGCTTCTGCCTTGAAACACAATATTATCCGAATGCTACAAATACACCAACATTCTATAATTGTGTGTTTGATAAGGATGAGGTTGTTAAGACAACTACTGTGTATAAAATTACAGTTTAACTTTGTAGGGGACGACGACTCGGCGTCCCGCAAGTTTAAATTTTACTTATTTCGGGCTGCCGGGGTCGTCAGCCCCTACATAAAAGGATGATATATTTATGGAAAATATTAAAAGAGTTTATTTATCAGCACTTGTTTACAACCGTACAGGTGTGTTATTGAGAGTTGCGGGA
Source organism: Clostridia bacterium (assembly GCA_017466205.1). Taxonomy (GTDB): domain Bacteria; phylum Bacillota; class Clostridia; order Oscillospirales; family Acutalibacteraceae; genus Fimenecus. The sequence continues at coordinate 1,542 of JAFTUP010000095.1, read as the reverse complement.
CTTTTTGCCCGTCGCGGATACAACGTTGTTTCTCTTACAGTTTCTGAAACTGAAAGTCCTGAATTCTCTCGTATGACTATCGTTTCTGACGTTGAGGAATACAAGGTTACAATGGTTGAACAGCAGCTTTCTCGTCTTGAGGAAGTTATTAAGGTCATTAATCTTGATGAAAGCCAGACAATTCAGTCTGAAATCCTTCTTATTAAGGTTCACGCTCTTAACAAAGACAGAAAAAAAGTTCTAAAGACAATTAACAGTATGGGTGCTCGTGTTATGGACATCGGTCATACAACAATTACTGCTGAACTTACAGGTCTTCCAAGCCTTATTGATAAATTTATCGACAAGATGGAAAAACACGGTATCTGCGAACTTTCTCGTTCAGGTCTTACTGCTCTTGAAAGTGGCGACAGAAACATAAAAGGAGTTGAATAATCATGGGAATGACAATGACACAGAAAATCCTTGCTGCTCATGCAGGATTGGATAAAGTAGAAGCAGGTCAGCTTATTAATGTTCGTCTTGACCTTGTTATGGGTAACGACGTTACAAGCCCTGTTGCAATCAACGAAATGAAAGCAAAAGGCTTTACAGATGTGTTTGATAGAGAAAAAATCGCTCTTGTTATGGATCATTTCACACCTAACAAGGACATTAAATCTGCTGAACACTGCAAACAAGTAAGACAGTTTGCAAGGGAATATAAAATCAAGAATTTCTTTGATGTGGGACAGATGGGTATTGAACACGCTCTTCTTCCTGAAAAAGGAATTGTAATTTCAGGTGACACAGTTATTGGTGCTGACTCTCACACTTGTACTTATGGTGCTCTCGGTGCATTCTCAACAGGTGTTGGCTCAACTGATATGGCTGCCGGCATGATTTCAGGTATGGCTTGGTTCAAAGTGCCATCTGCAATTAAGGTCAATGTTACAGGTAAGTTCAATAAATGGGTTAGCGGTAAGGATTTAATTCTTCATTTAATCGGTAAAATCGGTGTTGACGGTGCACTCTATCGTTCACTTGAATTCACAGGTGACGGAATTGCAAATCTTTCAATGGACGACCGCTTCTGTATCGCAAATATGGCTATCGAATGTGGTGCAAAGAACGGTATTTTCCCTGTTGATGAGAAAACACTCGAATATATGAAAGGCAGAACTGACCGTACTCCCGTTATTTTTGAGGCTGACGAAGATGCTGTTTATGACGAAGTAATTAATATCGATTTAGGTGAACTCAAATCAACAGTTGCATTCCCGCATCTTCCTGAAAATGCTCATATTGTTGGTGAATTTGATAAGATTTATGTTGACCAGTCGGTTATCGGCTCTTGTACAAACGGTAGAATTGAAGATATGCGTGCTGCTGCTGAAGTTCTTAAAGGTAAAAAGGTCAACGAAAATGTTCGTTGTATCGTAATTCCTGCAACTCAGAATGTGTATCTCCAGTGTGTAAGAGAAGGTCTTGCTGAAATTTTTGTTGAAGCAGGTGCTGTGTTCTCAACACCAACTTGTGGTCCTTGTCTTGGTGGCCACATGG
>JAFTUP010000094.1 GCA_017466205.1 Clostridia bacterium | reverse complement strand
CAGACAGTAATGCTGTTTATGATTTGGTGTTTCTCGATATAAAAATGCCACAGTATAGCGGAATTGATTTGGCCTACGAACTGAAACAAAGAAACAGTAAGGTTGTTATCTTTTTCGTCACATCATTTAATGAATATCAGGATATGGCGATGGATTTACAGGTTTTCCGTTTCTTTGAAAAGCCATTTGATGTAAACCGACTCTATTCAAGCCTTGACAAGGCTATGGAATATATTGACGGTGCTTATGTTGATGTGTTTATTTACAGTAACAAAGAACACAAAAAAATTTTAGTTGATGATATTATTTACATAGAAAATGAAAACAGAAAAACTCATCTTCATACTACAGATGGTGAATTTATTGCCCGTGAAACTATTAAAGAATGGAATGAAAAATTGCCTACAACATTTTTCTATCAGGTGCATAAATCCTTTATGGTAAATCTTCATTATGTTACGAAATACACTTATGAAGAGCTTTATCTTAATGAAAATATAAGAATACCTGTTGCACCGAGAAAACAGGCGGATTTTCACAAAGCCTGGTTCAGATACCTGAAAAGGAGATAGTTTATAATGCTTAGATTGGGAATAGTTATTTCGTATGTTATTGAATTTATTTCAGCATACATTTTCTTTTCTGCAGCAGCCGAAAAGAGGGTTAAACAGTCAACCTGTTATTTAGTGGGCTTTGGTCTGTTTGCAATTGCTTGTGTATTGAATATTCTTGGTAATCAAACACTTTGGCTTAATTTATTCTTTTACATTCTTGCAAACTTTCTTTATGGATATTTATGCTTTGAACTGAGTCTGAAAAAATCTTTGTTTTACGGATTTATTCTTACACTTGTAGGAACAATCTGGGAAATGGCAGTTGAAATTTTCTTTATGTCAGTATTGGAAAAGGAGTTTTTTGAATTTGTATATGGTTATTCTACTAATATTTTTGTAGCCTGTACCTGTAAAAGTCTGTTATTTATAACTGTACTTATTCTATCAAGGTTTGTTGTTAAAGGCAGTGACTTCAAAACTCCGATTTCATTTTTTATTTATCCCGGAGCACTTATGATTTCTCTCGTTATATTTACCTACGTTTGTGCTTATTGCGGTGTTAATGCACAAGGGCAAATGGCATTGGCAATAGTCAGCCTTATTCTTATTGTGCCCACAACTCTTTTGTTCCTTATTTATCAACGAAACATTGAAAAAGAAAATGAGCTTTTCCGTTTGAAAAATGAAATGGATAAGGTCGAAACTGAAAAAACGTATTATGATATTCTTGATAAGCAGAATCAGGATTTAAGAATTTATGCTCATGATGCTAAAAATCATCTTGCAGCAATCAGAAGTCTTAACACCAATCCTGAAATTGAAGAATATCTTAATAAAATCACGGAAAGTCTTGCAACTTACAGTAAAGTCAGTCGTAGTGGTAATCATTCACTTGATGTTATTATCAATCGATATGTAACTGAATGTTCAATTAAAGATGTTAAATTCATTTTTGATACAAGACTTAAAAACCTTGAATATGTTGAGGGCTATGACCTTGTGACAATCTTAGGTAATCTTCTTGACAATGCCTTGGAATCTGCCGAAAAGTCAGAAAACCGAGAAATCACATTATCAACAGATTACAGAAACACTTATGATGTTCTGATTGTCACAAACAGCTGTGACACACCACCAAAAACATCCAATAACAAGTTAATTACAACAAAAACTGACAAAAAACTTCACGGTATAGGTCTTAAAAGCGTTGCAAAAACACTCTCAAAGTATAACGGTGACTACGATTGGGAGTATGACGAAGAAAATAAAGTTTTTACAGCAACCGTTATGCTGAGAAATGATTAATAAATTATAATTTGTCGGGATGATAATTCGTAGGGGTCGGCGTCCTCGACGACCCGATGTTGCTTTATCTGTTTATTTGGTTAGGGCTGTCGAGGACGCCAGCCCCTACGAAAAACACTTCGATAAACTCCGATTTGTCAACACAGCTGAAAATTGCACTTGACTTAAAATTCCACATTTGTTATAATGTGTTGGATATTGAAAACACGATGATAAAGAAAGTAGATTATGTGAGTACACTTGCAGAGAGTTGTGCCGTGGCTGAAAGCACAATAGTCAAAAGCCTAATTGAAGTTCCCTTTGGAGTGGCATTGCTGAAATAACAGTAGGTGATGACGGTTTATTCCCGTTACAGGATACGGAAAGTGTTAGCTTTTTGCTAAAATTTGGGTGGTACCGCGGATTTTATTCGTCCCATACTCTTTGGAGTGTGGGATTTTTTTATTCCCTATTTCCGATTATAATTAGAAAAGGATTGAGATTATGAGAGAAAAACTTGAAGCTATCCGTCAAAAAGCGGAAGCAGAGTTGGCTACATTTACTGAACAGAGCCAGCTTGAAAATTTCAGAGTACAGATTCTCGGCAAAAAAGGTGAGCTTACATCTATGCTTAAAATGATGGGTTCACTTTCAGCTGAAGAAAGACCTGTTATGGGTCAGGTTGTAAACGAAGTAAGAGCTTATGTTGAGCAGAAAATTGCTGAAAAAAGTGCAGAACTTAAAGAGCTTGAATTAAAGAAAGAAATCGAAAGCACACCTGTGTTCGACATTTCAGTTCCTGCAAACTTAACAAGAGGTTCATATCATCCTATTACTCTTGTTCAGCGTCAGTGTGAAACAATATTCAAGTCAATGGGCTTTACTGTTGAAGATTACAGCGAAGTTGTTACTGACTATGAATGCTTTGAGTCACTTAATATTCCGAAGGACCATCCTGCTCGTGATATGCAGGACACATATTACCTTGAAAACGGTCAGTTATTAAAGTCACAGACCTCAGCTGCACAGAATGCTATCTATAAAAAGTATAAGGATGCACTCATTAACGACGGTGTTCCGATTAAGGCTATTTTCCCGGGTCGTTGTTTCAGAAATGAAGCTACTGACGCTTGTCACGAAAACACATTCTTCCAGATGGAAGGCGTTATGGTTGACAAGGACATTTCAATTTCAAACCTTATTTACTTTATGAAAACAATGCTTTCAGAAGTTTTCCGAAAAGACATTAAAGTTCGTCTTCGTCCCGGTTTCTTCCCATTTGTTGAACCAGGTTTTGAGCTTGACATCAGTTGTCTTATCTGTGGTGGTGAGGGTTGTCCGTCATGTAAGCACAGCGGTTGGCTTGAGCTTTGCCCATGCGGTATGATTCATCCTGAAGTGCTTAAAGCAGGCGGAATTGATCCTGAAGAATACACAGGCTTCGCATTCGGTCTTGGTCTGACCCGTCTTGCGATGATGAAATATGGCGTTAAAGATATTCGTGATTTGAACAGTGGCAGTCTCAAAGTGCTTTCACAGTTCACAGATGATGAAGATTAAGGAAGGAGGAGCAGATTATGTTTTTATCAATGAACTGGATTAGTGATTTCGTTGACCTTACAGGTCTTGACAAAATGGACTTAATCCGTAGATTTTCACTTTCAACTGCTGAAGTTGAAAACGAAATTTTCTTAAAGGGTAGTGATTTCTCAGGCATCGTTGTTGCTGAAATCAAGGAAATCGAAAATCACCCTAAATCAGAAAAGCTCCACCTTTTAAAAGTTGATATTGGTGAAGCAGAGTTAGTAGATGTTGTTTGTGGTGCACCAAATGTAAGAGTTGGTATGAAAACTGCTTTTGCAAAGGTTGGTGCAAAGCTTGGTGAAATTGAAATCGCACCAAGACCACTTGCAGGTTTTATGTCAAACGGTATGTGTTGTTCTGAAAAGGAAATCGGCATAAGTGACGATAATTCAGGTATTATGGACATCACAGACGATGTTAAGAACGGTACTGACCTTAAAGATATTTACGAAATCGACGATATTGTTTTTGAGGTTGACAATAAATCTCTTACAAACCGTCCTGACCTTTGGGGCCATTATGGTATTGCACGTGAATTTGCTTCACTTGCAGGTCGTCCATTAAAACCAATCCCACAGGTTGACTTAACACAGTACGAAAATCTTCCAAAGGTTGACCTTAAGATTGAAGATCCACTCTGTCAGCGTTATTCTTGCTTACAGGTTGAGAATATCACGAAGAATGTCAGCCCTGTTAATATGAGAATACGTCTTTACTACTGTGGTATGAGAGGAATTAACCTCCTTGCTGACCTTACAAACTACCTGATGCTTGAAATGGGTCAGCCAATGCACGCATTCGATTCAAGAAAGGTTGAAAAAATCCGAATCAAGAGATTCAATGAGCCTTTCGTATTCCAGACTCTTGACGGAATTGACAGAAATATTGACGAAAATACACTTATGATTTGCAACGACAACACTCCTGTTGCAATTGCAGGTATTATGGGTGGTTTGGACAGTGAGATCGTAGAAGACACAACTACTCTTACTCTTGAATCAGCAACATTTAATGCTGCATCTATCCGTAAGTCAACTGTTCGTCTTGCTCACAGAACTGACGCTTCAATGAGATATGAAAAGTGTCTTGACCCTGAAATGACAGTTCCTGCAATCGGCAGATTTGTAAATCTTCTTAAAGAAATCGACCCTGAAGTTAAGGTTGTATCAGCACTTACTGATGAATATGCATATAAATATCCTCAAGTTACACTTGATTTCGATAAGGCATTTATCGACAAATATACGGGTATTGAAATCGCAAATGACACTATTGTGAATACTCTTAATTCACTTGGCTTCAAGGCTTCAAATGACGGTGATAATTTCACAGTAGAAGTACCAAGCTGGAGAGCAACTAAGGATGTTACAATCAAGGCTGACATTGTTGAAGAAATCACAAGAATTTACGGTTACGACAACTTTGATGTTCACACAGCAAATGCTCCACTTTATCCTGTTCGTGTAGCAGTTGAAAAGACTGTTGAGGACAGAATTAAGGACATTCTCGTTCACCGTTATTCACTTCACGAGGTTCATTCTTATGTATGGCAGTATTACGATGAATACAAATCATTAGGAATTGAAATTGAAGACAATATCAAGCTTCAGAATGCTACAAATCCTAATATTGAAACAATCCGTAAGTCAATTATCCCAACACAGCTTTGTCAGGTTAAGGTAAACACCGGCTTTGCACCTGATTTCGGTATTTTCGAGGTTGGCAGAACTGTTGACGGCTTAAAGGCTGACGGTATGTGTGACGAGCATAAGAAGCTCTGTGTTACACTTTTCAGCAAGACAAAGTCTCTTGAAACTCTTTACATTGAGCTCTCAACAATGCTTTCAGTTATGGCTGACAACATTAAGCATAAGGCTCTTGAGTTCACTCCAATGGAAGCTACTCTTTCTTATGAGCATCCAAGAAACCTTAACGAAATTTCTTGTGATGGCGTGAAATTGGGTAAAATCGGTGTTGTTCACCCAACAGTTTCAAAGAAAATTGACAAGAAAGCATCAATCGTTTATGCTGAAATTGATGTTCCTGCATTCTCTGAAATTACTGACGCAGGTATTCACTATGCAGAGCCTTCAAAATTCCCTGCAATTGAAGTTGACCTTTCATTCGTAAGCGAAACATTCGCACCAATCGGCAAGGCTATTAAGGATGCAGAATGTCCACTTATCACAAAGGTTGAGGTTACTGATACCTACCGTGACGAAAACGGTAAGTCAATCACAACAAGAATTACTTTCTCTCACCCTGAGAAAACACTCACAAGAGAAGAAGTTATGGATGTTGCAAACGGTATTATTGATGCTCTTGCAAAGGAAAATATTGCTCTTAAATCTTAAAATATATTACTGATTAAAGGTTTTTCGTTACGGATTAAGTGATGTAATTCGTCGATAGCCAAATCAGCTTGTTGTTCAAGCCTTTCCATGTTGCCTTGTTTGGCATACACGGGAAGGCTTTTTATTAATTCTTCAAGCTTGTCAGTTTCCTCGTGACGGATGAAACTCTCAATAGTATCGTGGACATCTTCCCACATTTTTACTGCATCCTCAGACATCTGAACAGATTTTTCAGTATTCTTGTTTTGTGCCACTGTACATATATCTGTCAGATGGTTTTCAAGTTTTTTACAGGCTTTATCTACAAGAAAATAACCTGTAAATGAAATTGCAAATGCAATAACTAT
>JAFTUP010000093.1 GCA_017466205.1 Clostridia bacterium | reverse complement strand
ATGCATGTGAATACCAGAAAATATAAAGGAATTCATATAATGCCTTAAAACCGTCAATCAGGAAGCTGACAGGACCTTTAAGCGAAATTGAATGAAGTCCGTTAAGGATTGTTTCTTTCGCAAATTCAAAAGCTCCATGTTCCTGTAAAGCACTCTTATTGGAAAAACTTTTCCATAAATACCAGCTTCTGATTACACGCAAATCCACGCTCGGAACAGCTGAAAGATTAACGCCCAGAGACTCGGTCGCCACAACCTTGCTCATATCTTTAAGCTTTCTTGGTGCCTTATAAGTTCCATTTGCCACAACCTGGTTATATAGTTCGGTTCCGGGTAGCGGTGTGAAGTGGAATACGGGAGTCAAGTTCGCTTTAACGGTATTTAGTAAACGGACGGTATCTTTTAGCTGTTTTGTTGTTTCATTCGGAAAACCTATAATGAAAGAGGCTATAGTCGTAATACCAATCCTGTTCAGCACCTCAAATGTAGGTGCTATTTTTGAATAGTCAATGTTTTTGTGGATAATTTCCTGCATTTCCTTGGAGCCTGTTTCAATTCCGAAGAGAATCCATCGACAACCTGCATCGTACAGCATCTGATAATCTTCTTCCTCAAACATACCGATTCTCATTTCAATTCCCCAATGGAAATTCAGGTTCATATCGTGAACTCTTTGACAAAAATCTACCAAATCACTTCGTTTTATACACCACAATTCATCTGAAAAATAAATTCCGTCAACACCGTAATTATCGATTAAATATTTAACTTCACTTAATACGATGTCATTGGGTCGCTTTCTGTGGGTACTTTTGTGAAATGTCTGATTAGAACAAAAAGCACATCGGCAAGGACAACCTTTGGAGGAATAAACATACATCATTTTTTTGCATCCAAGATACGTCTGCATATATTTTGGCGGGTCAATAAGTGTGTAATCTGACACAGGCATATCGCGAAGATCAGCAAACTTACGACAGGGAGTAATGACTGTTTTTCCGTTTTCCGTATATGCCAATCCTTGAATTTCGGAAAAAGACTCGTTTTTTTCGAGAGCATTCAGCATTTCAAGCCAGGTTTCTTCGCCCTCACCATACGAAACATAATCAACGAAATCGTTCAGCAGTACCTCTTCAATTTGCATGGAGGGCATCTGTCCGCCCCATACAACCGGGATTCCTTTGGCTTTCGCAGCTTTAGATACCTTTGCGGCATCCACAAGCCCTCGTGACGACATCAGCGAAACACCAACAATGTCAGGTTTAAATGAGTCTAACAGCTTATTGATATTCGCCTTATTGACACAACGGTCCTCAAGCTTGACTTGATGTCCGTTATTTTTTACGTAAGTGGCTATTGAGAGCAATCCTAACGGATTTGAAAGGGCTCGTGTATAATAGCCGACTGACGGGTTAATAAATAAGACTTTCATTTTTATTACCTCAAGAGTATTATTTAATTGTAGGTTTTATCTAAACCGTATTTTTTAATTATTTTAGGGTGTGCATGTGAGTACCAGAAAATATAAAGGAACTCATACAAGGCTTTAAATCCGTCGATGAAGAAATTAATCGGACCTTTAAGCGAAATGGAGTGAAGTCCGTTAAGAATTGTTTCTTTTGCAAATTCAAAAGCACCGTGTTTCTGTAAAGCACTCTTATTGGAAAAGCTTTTCCACAAGTACCAGCTTCTGATAACACGCAAATCCACGCTTGGAACAGCCGAAAGATTAACACCCAGAGATTCAGTAGCAACAACCTTGCTCATAGCTTTAAGTGTTTTTGGTGCATTGTAAGTTCCGTCTGCTACTACCTTATCATAAAGTTCAGTGCCGGGAATAGGTGTAAAATGGAATACGGGAGTAAGATTTGCCTTTACAGTATTCAACAGACGGACAGTATCTCTCAATTGCTCAACAGTTTCGCCGGGAAAACCGATAATGAATGAGCCGATAGTTGTTATGCCGATTTTATTAAGAATTTCAAATGTAGGTGCGATTTTTGAATAATCAATGTTCTTATGCACAATTTTCTGCATTTCTTTTGAGCCTGTTTCAATTCCAAAGAAAATCCATCGACATCCTGCATCATAAAGCATCCGGTAGTCTTCTTCCTCAAACATACCTATACGAAGCTCAATTCCCCATTGAAATTTGAGACCGCTTTCGTGAACCTTTTGACAAAAATCTACCAAATCACTTCTTTTTACAACCCAGAGCTCATCTGAAAAGAAAAATCCGTCTGCACCGTGATTTTCCATAAGATAACGGATTTCTTCAAGAACATACTCATTAGGACGTTTTCTGTATGTGCTTTTATGGAAATTCTGATTAGAACAAAAAGCACATCTGCAAGGACATCCCTTGGCGGAATATACATACATCATCTTCTTACAGCCAAGATATGTCTGCATATATTTTGGCGGGTCAATAAGAGTGTAATCTGACACAGGCATATCGCGAAGGTCAGCAAACTTACGGCAGGGAGTAATAACTGTTTTTCCGTTTTCCTTATATGCCAATCCTTGGATTTCAGAGAAAGAAGTGCCATTTTCAAGAGAATTCATTATTTCAAGCCAGGTCTCTTCACCCTCACCATAGGAAATATAATCAACAAAATCAAATGACAATACCTCCTCTAACTGCAGAGACGGCATCTGTCCGCCCCATACAACAGGGATTCCCTTGGATTTTGCCGCTTCAGATACCTTTGCAGCATCAAGAAGTCCTCGGGATGACATCAGGGAAACGCCGATGATGTCAGGCTTAAAAGAATCTAACAGCTTATTGATATTCACCTTGTTGACACAACGATCCTCAAGCTTGACTTGGTGTCCGTTGTTTTTTATGTAAGTGGCTATTGAGAGCAGTCCTAACGGATTGGAAAGAGCTCTTGTATAATAGCCCACAGACGGGTTAATAAATAAGACTTTCATTTGTACCTCAAAAAAGATTTTTCTTCAAAAGTTTAATTGCATGTTGCATATAATTCTTAAATACTGTAAAAGAAGTTATACACTTTTTAAGGGTTTTCAGAATATATATAGGTCGCAGATAAAAACGAAGCTGCATTCTCTTTTTTATTTTTATTACTTCATCAAGAGAGACGGAGCTTGTCCCGATAGTATTTGGAGCATAATAATCATTTCCCCATGCCAAATCGCTTAATGTGTTATATTCCACGCAATATTGATACAGTTCAGTACCGTAATAGGGCATAGCGATATGTATTTCTATAAAATCAGGATTTAATTTCAGAATGAACTTTTCTGTCTGCCGAATATCCTCTTTTGTTTCCCAGGGAAAACCTACCATAAAGAAGCCAAGCATAGGAATTCCTGCCTTTTTGATAAGAGAAGCAGCACGGATACTATCCTCAATAGTAGCTCCTTTTTTTATGAGCTTCATTGTCTTTTCAGAGCCGGATTCAAAGCCGACTGCAATCATAAAGCAACCTGCTGCCTTCATTTTTTGCAACAGCTCAAAGGACAGGGGCTTTGTCCTTGAATTTGCAGTAAATTCAATTTTACCGCAAAGAGGAGAATTTATAATTTTGTCACAAAGCTCAGATGCCCATTCATTATCAATGGTAAATGTATCTGCTTTAAAAAAGAAATTTTTAATGCCATATTTATAATAACATTCTTCTATTTCGGCAAAGACATTCTGAACACTTCTTAATCTGACATTTTTACCGGATATAATAGGTGTAAGACAGTAAATACATTGGGAAGGACAGCCTTTGCCAACAGAAATTGTAGCCATTGGCTCACCCGTATCAGGTCTTGTGTAAAGAGCGTTGTTCATAAGCTGTCTTGCAGGGAACGGAAGCTCGTCCAAATTTTTGCTCCAGCAATCAAATTTTGTCGAAATAAAATCCTTTCCGTTGTTATAAATAATTCCCGGAATTTGGTCAATATTTCCGATTCCTCTTAAAAGATAATCTGTAAGAGGACCCATAATAAACTCTATTTCACCGCCAACCATACAAGCCACATTACTCAGGTCGAGGGTTTCAAGAAGTGATTTTTTAGGGTTGTAAAAAATTGCACCCTTGATTACAAAAAGACAATCGTGGAAGCTTTTTATCCAGTTGATGAAATCAAGGTCCTCATAAATTGTTGCATTGGTAGTGCTTATAAAAATAAGGTCAGGCAAAAAGGCCTCAATATCATCCTTAACCTGGTTTTTAGTTGCAAGCTCTGTCTGATAATCCTTGAGAAAAACAGAATATCCTTTTTCAATCAAAACGGAAGCCGCATAACCAATGTCGTTGCAAGCGTGTGTTGACGCTACTGCAGAATCTTCAATATTACATTGTGCACGGTCTTCACTTCGTTGATATGCTTTTCCCGGTGGATAAAGCAACATTACCTTATTCATTACATAGTACTCCAAAATGTCAATTTTTATAATTATACCATAAATATTGTTAGAATATCAAGCATTTGAGAACCAATTATTACGAATTTTACCAAACAAGAAAGCAATTTGACTTAATTTAGCTTTTATGATAAAATCAATCGGTAAAACACATTAACTTTCAGAGGGTGTTTATCAATGAAAAAAATCAGAAAAACAGATTTTTTATTTGTCGCAGCATTGTTTTCAGTGCTGTTATTACATATCTTTTTTGTAAATATTTATCCATACAGTAACGACGAAACCTTTTATCCTATAGTACCTTTCCGTATGTTGAATGGTGAAAGCTTAATTCAATATGAATGGAATCTTACTCAGTTTTCATCATTGTTTAACTATCTCCCTGTGCTTAT
>JAFTUP010000092.1 GCA_017466205.1 Clostridia bacterium | reverse complement strand
CTTGCTCCCGCCGATAAGTAACACGCGAACCAACAACGGCGGGGTCAAGACCCCGCCCTACCGTGATATCAATTGGTTATATTTTAAATCAGCGTCGCAGACCCTACAATTCCGAATTACGCATTACGAATTTCGAATTATACCGATAAACTCCGATTTGTTAAACAGACATTTTGCACTTACACCACACCCAATTTTGACGTAATTTTGCTATACTTATTATATATAAGGGAATTTTGAAACAAAATTTTATAGCCAATTTTGTGCTGAAAATCAGTAAAAACACAACATATTGTGGTGATTTTTGCGATAAAAAATTTTCTGCATTTTTCACAAACTTTTTTTAAAAAAGTTATTGCATTTTCACAAATTATGTGTTAGAATATCAAAGCACGCGTGGGAATGGGCGTAGTGTGCCTATTTCTAAACACTGTGCGATATGCGTTGAAGCGGTAGGTGGCTGCACGTTGATGCAGGGAATTACCGTGGAGTATGTCTGATTTTAAATCGGGCGACCAATAATGCTTTTAAAACCTTGTGGCTATAACCCAACTATGCCATAACGGTACTTGCAGGAGCATTCTGCGCTATTTTACGCCGTCCGAAAAATCAGAGCCGATTTTTCGGTTTTTAAAACGGAAGGGTGGAAACACCCGGAAGAGTTGCAAGTAAAATAACGTGCCCAGTAATTTAGGAGGAAACAAAATGGCAGCAACAAAAGGTAAGAAAATCAGAATCAGACTTAAGGGTTATGACCATGACCTTGTTGACAAGGCATCAGAAAAGATTGTTGAAACAGCAAAGCGTACAGGCGCTCAGGTTTCAGGTCCGGTTCCTCTTCCTACAGAAAAGGAAATCGTTACAATCCTTCGTGCTGTTCATAAGTACAAGGACAGCCGTGAACAGTTTGAGCAGAGAACACACAAAAGGCTTATCGACATTTTAAGACCCTCAAACAAAACAGTTGAGGCTCTTACAAGTCTTGAGCTTCCTGCCGGTGTTGATATCGAGATTAAGCTTTAATTCTTAATCTTTAAGAACAAGACACCGAGCAAGGTCAAGTCGGGAAATCCCGACCAATAACCAAAGGAGGAAATAAACATGAAAAAAGGTCTTATCGGTAAAAAAATCGGTATGACACAGCTTTTCGACGAAAACGGAAAAGTAATTCCTGTTACAGTTGTTGAAGCTGGTCCATGCACAGTAGTGCAGAAGAAGACTGTCGAGAACGATGGCTATGCAGCAGTTCAGGTAGGCTTCGGCGACGTTAAGGTTACTAAAGTGAACAAGCCAATGGCAGGTCACTTCAAGAAGGCTGACGTTGCTCCAAAGAAGGTACTCAAGGAATTCAGACTTGAGGACACAGAATCAGTAAACGTAGGTGACATCCTCAAGGTTGACACTTTCGCAGTAGGCGACAGAGTTGACGTTGTAGGAACAAGCAAAGGTAAGGGTACAGCAGGTGTAATTAAGCGTTGGAACTTCGCACGTCTTAAGGAATCTCACGGTACAGGCCCTGTTCACCGTCACGGTGGTTCACTCGGCGTTATCGACCCGGCTCGTATCTTTAAAGGCAAGAAGATGGCCGGTCATCTCGGTGCTGAAAAGGTTACAGTTCAGAACCTTGACGTTGTTAAGGTAGATGTAGAAAACAACCTTATCGCTATTAAGGGCGCTATCCCGGGTCCTAAGAACGGTATCGTTGTTATCGCAGACTCAGTTAAATCAAAGTAAGAGAGGAGAGTTAAGAAATGGCTAAATTAGCAGTAGTAGATACAAAGGGCAAGAAAGTTTCTGATATCGAGCTCAACGACAGCATTTTCGCTATCGAGCCAAACACATCAGCAATGCACCTTGTAGTAGTTAATTACTTGGCACATCAGCGCCAGGGTACACAGTCAACTCTCACTCGTGCAGAGGTGTCTGGTGGCGGTAAGAAACCATGGAGACAGAAGGGTACAGGCAGAGCTCGTCAGGGTTCAACAAGAGCACCTCAGTGGACACATGGTGGTATCACATTCGGTCCTAAGCCACGTGCTTACGGATTCTCAATCAACAAGAAGGTAAGAAGACTTGCTATGAAGTCAGCTCTTTCTTCAAAGGTTGCAGCAGACGAAATGATCGTTCTCGATTCATTCAATATGGACGCAATCAAGACAAAGGAAGCAGCTAATGTTCTTTCAGCTATCAAGGCTGGCAAGAAAGCTCTTATCGTTCTCCCTGAGAAAAACGATGTTGTTTATAAGAGTGCAAGAAACATCGAAGGTGTTAACGTAACTCTTGTAAATACACTTAATGTTTATGACATTCTTAACTGCGATACAATCGTAGTTCTTAAGGATGCAGTTGCAAAAATTGAGGAGGTTTACGCATAATGAAACTTGCACAGGAAATTATCCTCGCTCCCGTTATTACTGAAGAGTCAATGATGGGTACTGCAGACAAAAAGTACACATTCAAGGTTGCAAAGGATGCAACTAAGGTTGACATCAAAAAGGCTGTTGAAACACTTTTCGGCGTTAAGGTTGAAAAGGTAAACACAATGAACGTTCGTGGTCAGCTCAGACGCTACGGCAGATTTGAGGGCTACAAGGCTTCTTGGAAAAAGGCTATCGTAACTTTGACAGCAGATTCAAAGACAATCGAGTTCTTTGACGGAATGATGTAATGATTTTGAGGTCAGGCGGTAAGGTATGGAGTTTCGACATACTCCGCAAAGCTTCCTGACAGGCTATAGAGCCACTCCATATAATATGAAAATAAACAAAGGAGATGAAAGATATGTCGATTAAAGTCTATAAGCCGACTACAAACGCAAGACGTAACATGTCGGTTACAGATTATTCCGAGCTTTCAAAGGTTGCTCCTGAGAGAAGTCTTCTCGCTCCTCTCAAAAAGCACTCAGGCCGTAACAGCTACGGAAGAATTACAGTTCGTCATCACGGTGGCGGAAACCGCAGAAAGTACCGTATTATCGACTTCAAGAGAGATAAGATGGGCACCGCAACAGTATTAACACTTGAATATGACCCAAACCGTTCAGCTCATATTGCACTTGTTCAGTATGAAGACGGTGAAAAGAGATACATTCTCGCTCCTGTTGGCCTTAAAGTAGGCGACACAGTAGCAGCAGGTGCTGACGCTGACATCAAGCCAGGTAACGCACTTCCTCTTACAAATATCCCAACAGGTACATTCGTACACAACGTTGAGCTTTATCCGGGTAGAGGCGGTCAGTTAGCAAGAGCAGCAGGTAACGCAGCACAGCTTATGGCTAAGGAAGGCATTTACGCTCTTCTCAGACTTCCTTCAGGAGAACTCAGAAACGTTCCTGCAACATGTATGGCTACAATCGGTACAGTTGGTAACGTTGACCATGAAAATGTTAAAATCGGTAAAGCAGGTCGTACACGTCACATGGGCATCAGACCAACAGTTCGCGGTTCTGTTATGAACCCTAACGACCACCCTCACGGTGGTGGTGAAGGTAAGTCACCAATCGGTCGTCCGGGTCCATGCACACCTTGGGGCAAGCCTGCTCTTGGTCTTAAGACAAGAAGTAAGAAGAAGAGCTCAGACAAGCTTATCGTAAAGCGTCGTAACGCTAAATAATCGGGAAAGGAGCTGTCATTAAATGAGTAGAAGTACTAAAAAAGGACCTTACGTCGAAGCAAGTCTTATGAAAAAGGTCGAAGCAATGAATGCAAGTGGCGAGAAAATCGCTATCAAGACATGGAGCCGCAGCTCAACAATTTTCCCAGATTTTGTTGGTCATACCTTTGCGGTACATGATGGCAGAAAGCATGTTCCTGTATATGTTACAGAGGATATGGTTGGTCATAAATTAGGCGAATTTGCACCTACAAGAACTTACAGAGGTCATGCAGGTTCAAAGACATCAAACAACGGTAAATAAGCGAAAGGAGTGTATTGAACAATGGAAGCAACAGCAAAAGTTACTTTTGTGCGAATTGCACCACGTAAGGTAAAGATTGTTCTTAACCTTATCAGAAACAAGCCTTGTGACGAAGCTATGGCGATTCTTAAATACACACCTAAGGCTGCGTGTGAACCGCTTTATAAACTTCTCAAGTCAGCAATGGCTAATGCAGAAATGAAAAATATGGATGTAACAAGACTTTATGTAGCTGCTTGTTCAGTTGACCAGGGTCCTACTCTTAAGAGAATCAGAGCTCGTGACAAGGGTAGAGCTTACAGAATCAACAAGAAGACATCTCATATCAACATAACACTTAAGGAAGCAGAATAATCAAGGAGGAGGTTAAGTTATGGGCCAGAAAGTTAATCCAACCGGTTTAAGAATCGGCGTTATTAAAAACTGGGAATCTCGCTGGTATGCAAACAAGTCAAACTTCGGTGACACACTTGTTTCTGACTACGAGCTTCGTGAATATCTCCTTGAAACACTCGCTCCTGCAGGTGTTCCAAAGGTAGAAATCGAAAGAGATGCGAAGAGAGTTCGCATTAACATTCACTGCGCAAAGCCCGGTATGGTTATCGGACGTCAGGGTGCAGAGATTGAAAAGCTTAAAGACACATGTAAAAAGATGCTTGGCGGCGATAAAGAAGTATTCATCAATATCGTTGAAGTTAAGCAGCCGGACCTTAATGCACAGCTTGTTGCTGAAAACATTGCTTCTCAGCTCGAAAGAAGAATTTCTTTCAGAAGAGCTCTCAAGCAGTCAATCGGCAGAACAATGAGACTCGGTGCAAAGGGTATTAAAACACAGGTAAGCGGTCGTATCGGCGGTGCAGAAATTGCTCGTTCAGAGTCTTATCATGAAGGTACTATTCCGCTTCAGACAATCCGTGCTGATATCGATTATGGTTTTGCAGAAGCAGACACAACATACGGTAAGCTCGGTGTTAAAGTATGGATTTACAAAGGTGAAGTTCTTCACGAAAGCCGTAAATCACGTAAAGAAGGAGGCACAAAATAATGCTTTTACCTAAGAGAGTAAAATACCGTCGCGTTCACAGAGGACGTTTGACAGGTAAAGCTTCAAGAGGTACAACAGTTACTTATGGTGATTATGGTCTTGTGTCTCTTGAACCGGCATGGATTACATCAAACCAGATCGAAGCAGCTCGTATCGCTATGACAAGATACATCAAGCGTGGCGGTCAGGTTTGGATTAAAATCTTCCCGGATAAGCCAATTACAGAGAAGCCTGCTGAAACTCGAATGGGTTCAGGTAAAGGTTCTCCTGAATACTGGGTAGCAGTTGTAAAACCCGGTCGCGTAATGTTCGAGATTAAGGGCGTTTCAGAGGAAGTTGCTCGTGAGGCTATGCGTCTTGCAGCTATGAAGCTTCCTGTAAAATGCAAATTTGTAACTAAAGAAGAACAGGGTGGTGAGCAGTAATGAAAGCAAGCGAGATTAGAAACCTCTCTGCAAAAGAGTTGGATGCAAAGCTCTTAGAGCTTAAAGACGAGCTTTTCAAGCTTCGTTTTCAACAAGCCATCAACCAACTCGAAAATCCTATGAGAATCAGTGCTGTTAAGAAGGATATCGCAAGAGTTAAAACAGTAATTCGCGACATCGAACTTCACGGCAGTGAGTCTTAAGGAAAGGGAGGGCGTTCAATATGGAAAGAAACCTCAGAAAAACATTAGTCGGCATCGTAACAAGCGATAAGATGGATAAAACTGTTGTTGTTTCAATCAAGGACAGAGTTAAGCATCCTCTTTACGGCAAAATCGTTAACAAGACAGTGAAGCTCAAGGCTCACGACGAAAATAACGAGTGCGGTATCGGCGACAGAGTATTAGTAATGGAAACACGTCCACTTTCAAAAGATAAGAGATGGCGTGTTGCTGAAATTATCGAGAAAGCTAAGTAATTAAAGGAGGCAATCATTGTGATACAGCAGCAGACTTACCTCAAGGTTGCCGATAACACCGGTGCAAAAGAATTAATGTGCATCCGAGTTCTCGGTGGTTCAAGTAGAAGATATGCAAACATCGGCGACGTTGGTGTAGCATCAGTTAAAAAGGCAGCTCCTGGTGGCGTTGTTAAAAAAGGTGATGTTGTTAAAGCAGTCGTTGTTCGTTCAGTAAAGGGCGTTCGCAGAGATGACGGAACATATATCCGTTTCGACGAAAACGCAGCAGTTATTATTAAAGAAGACAAGAATCCAAAAGGTACTCGTATCTTTGGGCCAGTAGCAAGAGAGCTTCGTGACAAGGACTATATGAAGATCCTTTCACTCGCTCCGGAAGTACTTTAAGGAGGTGCCCTAAATGAATAAGGTTCATGTAAGAACAGGTGACGAAGTTATCGTTATCAACGGTAAAGACCGTGGCAAGAAGGGCAAGGTACTTGAAGTAAGCCCTTCAGAAGGCAAAGTAATCGTTGAAGGCGTAAATGTGGTATCAAAGCATGTTAAACCTCGTAAGATGGGTGAACAGGGCGGTATCATCAAGGCAGAAAGTGCTCTTTACGCTGACAAGGTTCAGCTTGTATGTCCTAAGTGTAAGGCAGCTACAAGAGTTGGCCACGAAGGAACAGGCAAAGAAAAAGTTCGCGTTTGCAAAAAGTGCGGCGCAAAGTTTGAATAAGGAGGAACAATAAAATGGCAGTTAGACTTAAAGAAATGTACAAAGCCGACGTTGTTCCTGCACTTCAGAAGAAGTTCAACTACAAGAGCGTTATGCAGATTCCAAAGATTGATAAGGTAATTATCAACGTTGGTGCCGGCGAAGCTAAGGACAACGCAAAGGTTATCGATGCTATTATGGGCGACCTTGCTAAGATTACAGGTCAGAAGCCGGTTAAGTGTACAGCAAAGAAATCAGTTGCTAACTTCAAACTTCGTGAAGGTATGACAATCGGCGTTAAGGTAACACTCAGAGGCGACAAGATGTATGAATTCATCGACAGATTCTTCAACCTTGCTCTTCCTCGTGTTCGTGACTTCAGAGGTATCAACCCTAACTCATTCGATGGTAGAGGTAACTACTCAATGGGTGTTAAGGAACAGTTGATTTTCCCTGAAATCGACTATGATAAGATTGATAAGGTTCGCGGAATGGATATCTGTTTCGTAACTACAGCTAACACAGACGAAGAAGCTCGTGAGCTTTTAACACTCATGGGTGCACCATTCGCTAAATAAGGAGGGGTAACAAGTGGCTAAGACATCAATGAAAGTTAAGCAGGCAAGACCTGCAAAGTTCTCAACAAGAGCTTACAACAGATGTAAAATCTGTGGCAGACCACATGCTTACCTCCGTAAATATGGCGTTTGCCGTATTTGCTTCAGAGAGTTAGCACACGCTGGTCAGATTCCTGGCGTGAAGAAATCAAGCTGGTAATAGAGCAATCTAAAATTTATAGGAGGTAACTCATTATGCAAATTACAGATGCAATCGGTGATATGCTCACCAGAATCCGTAATGCGAATTCCGCAAAGCATGATACAGTGAAAGTGCCTGCATCAAACATGAAGAAAGCGATTGCTCAAATTCTTGTTGATGAAGGTTACATCAAAGGATTTACAGTAGAGGAAGACGGCAAGCAGGGCGTTATCGAAATCGCTCTCAAGTACGGTCCTAACAAGTCAAGCGTAATTACAGGTATCAGAAGAGTTTCAAAGCCTGGCTTACGTATTTATACAAACTGTGAAGACATGCCAAAGGTTATGAAGGGACTTGGTATTGCAATCCTTTCAACATCTAAGGGTGTTATGACAGACAGAGAAGCTCGCAAGCTCAACGTTGGCGGCGAAGTTCTCGCATTCGTTTGGTAAGGGAGGTACAGTAAATGTCACGTATTGGCAAGAACCCTATCGCAATTCCTGCTGGGGTAGAAGTTAAGGTAGATGGCAGCACTGTTACCGTTAAAGGCCCTAAGGGTACTCTTACAAGAACAGTGCACAGTAATATGAAGGTTGAACTTGACGGTGCAGTTGTTACTGTATCTCGTCCGGATGACAGCAACCTCAACAAATCACTCCACGGTCTCACACGTACACTCATCGCTAACATGGTTGAAGGCGTTGAGAAGGGTTACAAGAAAGAGCTCGACGTTAACGGCGTTGGTTACCGTGTAGCTATGCAGGGTAAGGACCTTGTTCTTAACATCGGTTTCTCACATCAGGTAATTATGCCATTACCTGAAGGAATCACAGTTGAGACTCCAAACCCAAATAAAATTGTAATCTCAGGTCCTGATAAGCAGGTTGTTGGTCAGTTCGCAGCAGAAGTTCGCGAAAAGAGACCACCGGAGCCATATAAGGGCAAGGGTATTAAGTATGTTGACGAACATATTCGTCGTAAAGAAGGTAAAGCCGGTAAGGGCGGTAAATAATAGGAGGAGAGTTAAGTTATGGTTAATAGACCAGATACAAAAGCTGCAAGACTCAAGAGACATAAGAGAGTCCGCGCTAAGATTTCAGGCACTGCAGAGTGTCCTCGCCTTAATGTGTTCCGTTCTCTCCAGCACATCTATGCTCAGTTGATTGATGACGTTGCAGGTGTTACACTTGTTAGTGCTTCATCAACAGAGAAGGACTTCACAAACTACGGCGGAAACAAGGATGCTGCTAAGGAAGTTGGCAAGCTCCTTGCAGAAAGAGCAAAAGAAAAGAACATCAATGATGTTGTATTTGACAGAGGCGGTTACGTTTACACAGGCAGAGTAGCTGCTCTCGCAGAAGGTGCCCGTGAGGGCGGCCTCAACTTCTAAGGAAAGGAGAAAAATAAAATGGCTATTATTGACGCATCAACACTTGAACTCCAGGAAAAAGTAGTTGCTATCAACCGTGTTTCTAAGACAGTTAAGGGCGGCCGTGTAATGAAATTCTCCGCTTTGGTAGTTGTAGGTGACGGTAACGGTATCGTAGGCTTCGGTCTTGGTAAATCAGGCGAAGTTCCGGATGCTATCCGTAAGGGTATTGAAGCTGCTAAGAAGAACCTTATCAAGGTTGCTCTTAAGGGCACAACAATCCCTCATGAAATCACAGGTAAATTCGGTGCAGGCGTTGTTCTCATGAAGCCTGCTGCACCGGGTACTGGTGTTATCGCCGGCGGTCCTGTTCGTGCTGTTGTTGAAGCAGTAGGTATCAAGGACATCCGTTCAAAGGCACTTCGTTCAAACAATCCTTGCAATGTAGTTCGTGCAACTGTTGACGGACTTTCAAAGCTTCGTAATGCTGAAGAAGTTGCTGCTATCCGCGGTAAATCAGTAAAAGAGATTCTTGAATAAGGAAGGTGGACAATATGGAAAAAATTCAGGTTAAACTCGTAAAGAGTCTTATCGGAAGCAAAAAAGACCAAATCGCCACCGCTTATGCACTTGGTCTCCGCAAAATTGGGGATGTATCAGAACAGCCTGATAATCCTCAGACACAGGGTAAGATTAAGAAGATTTCACATCTTGTAGAGGTTACAAAGGCTTAAGGAGGTGCAGAAAAATGAAATTGCACGAACTTTCACCGGCAGCTGGTTCAAAGAAAGACGTTAAGCGTATCGGTCGTGGTGCTGCTTCAGGTCAGGGTAAGACAGCTGGTAAGGGTCATAAGGGTCAAAAAGCCCGTGCAGGCAGAGGTATGAGAGTTGGCTTCGAAGGTGGCCAGATGCCTTTGCAGAGAAGACTTCCAAAGCGTGGTTTCAATAACATTTTCGCTAAGGAAATCGCAACTGTTAACGTTTCAGCACTCAACGCATTTGAGGACGGCGCTACAGTAACTATCGAGGCACTTGTTAATGCAGGCCTTGTAAAGAAAGCTCTTGATGGAGTTAAAGTTTTAGGTAATGGCGAACTCAGCAAAAAGCTTACTGTCCAGGTTAACGCTTATTCTGATGCTGCAAAGCAGAAGATTGAGGCAGCAGGCGGAAAGGCTGAGGTGGTATAATGTTCCGTACATTTACAAACGCTTGGAAAATTGTTGACCTTCGTAAAAAGCTCCTTTTTACAGCTCTTATTCTTTTAATTTACAGAGTAGGTTCAGCATTACCTGTTCCTTTCGTTGACATCGCAATGAGAGGTGACGGACTTTTCGGTGAAGAGGCTGCAGGTACATTTATGACATACCTTTCAATGATGACAGGTAACGCATTCAACTACGGTACATTGTTTGCTCTCTCAATTACACCATATATCAACGCATCAATCATTATTCAGCTTCTTGCTGTTGCAATTCCTTATCTTCAGAACCTTTCTAAGGAAGGCGAAGAAGGCAGAAAGAAGATGAACAAAATCACTCGTTACAGTGCACTTGCACTTGGTTTATTACAGAGTATTGCATACTTCTTCTTCATCCGTT
This sequence comes from Clostridia bacterium, assembly GCA_017466205.1. Lineage (GTDB taxonomy): Bacteria > Bacillota > Clostridia > Oscillospirales > Acutalibacteraceae > Fimenecus. Next base: position 7,075 of record JAFTUP010000092.1, on the reverse strand, counting down.
CACAGGATATGTTGATGTCAGATGCAAGCGGTAAAGCATTCACAGGCTTTGCAGCAGTATTCCAGGCAGTTGTAGTTATTCTTTGCTATACTGCAGGTACAGCTCTCGTAATGTGGCTTGGCGAGTTGATTAACGAAAAGGGTATCGGTAACGGCATTTCTATGATTCTCTTCGCAGGTATCGTAGCTCGTATGCCAACTACTATCTATAACCTTTATCAGTATATGGACAAGGGTGGCGTTTACTTCGTTCTTGTTCCAATCGCAGCAATCGCACTTGTTGGTATGATTTTCTTCATCGTTTGGATGGATAACGGCGAAAGAAAGATTCCTATTCAGTACGCTAAGCGTGTTGTAGGTCGTAAGATGTATGGCGGTCAGAGCACACACATGCCTATTAAGGTTAATATGTGCGGTGTTCTCCCTGTTATCTTCGCAAGCTCAATCCTTTCAATTCTCCCGACAATTGCTATGTTTGCTCCGGGTGAAGAAGGTTCATTCTGGCAGAAGCTTAGTGAAGTATGGCTTGGTCAGACACATCCGTTCTACGGAACACTTTACTTCATCTTTATCATTTTCTTTGCTTATTTCTATGCATCAATTCAGTACAATCCAATAGAAATGGCAGAAAATCTTCGTAAGAACAGTGGTTCAATCCCAGGTATCCGTCCTGGTAAACCAACTTCAACTTACATTCAGAACATTCTCAGCAGAATGACACTCATCGGCGCACTTCTTCTCAGCGTCGTTGCAATGTTCCCAATCATTTACTCACAGATTGCAGGTCTTTTCACAGAATATGGTATGAACCTTGCAGTTGGTGGTACATCAATTATCATTATGGTTGGTGTTGCTCTTGAAACACAGAAGCAGCTCGAAAGCCAGATGATGATGCGTCACTACAAAGGCTTCCTCGATTAATTTGGGAGGTAAATGATATGAACTTAATCCTTCTCGGCGCTCCCGGCGCGGGAAAAGGCACACAGGCAGAGAAAATTTGTGAAAAATACAATATTCCCGCTGTGTCAACAGGTAATATCATCAGAGAAGCTCTTAAAAACGGTACAGATATGGGACTTAAAGCTAAGTCCTATATCGATGCCGGAAAATTAGTTCCCGATGATGTTGTTATTGGTATTATCAAGGAAAGACTTGCAGAGAGTGACTGTGCAAACGGTTTCATTCTCGACGGTTTCCCAAGAACAATTCCTCAGGCAGAAGCTCTCGATAATATGGGCATCGTTATTGACAAGGTTGTCGACATCGAAGTTCCTGATGAAAAGATTACAGCTCGTCTTTCAGGCAGAAGAGTTTGTCTCAAATGCGGTGCTACTTATCATCTTGAATATAAAAAGCCTGCAAAAGACGGCATCTGCGACGTATGTGGTGATGAGCTTGTTCAGCGTAAGGATGACAGTCCTGAAACAGTACTTGACAGACTTCACGTTTATCACGAACAGACAGAACCACTTAAGGACTACTATTCAAAGACAGGTAAGCTTGTAATAGTAGAAGGACAGGAAGAGGTTAAAGATACAACTGCTCTTGTCTTTAAAGCTTTAGAGTAACCACTGATTAAATTGAGTCACAATTCTCAGCGGCTACTTTTCCGTCATAACTCGTCCAAAATACTCGTTAATACACAAAGTATTGCCTGCGTTTTTTGACGGTTCTGACAAAAAACTAACTCGCTGATAATCGCAACCCGATTTAATCAGCAGTTACTGTTGGAGGATTAACATGATAGTGCTTAGAACTGCAAAGGAAATTGATTTGATGCGTAAAGCTTGTCAGATTTCCGCAGAAGCATTACAGTTGACGGGAGAATCGGTCAAGCCGGGTATTACTACTTACGAACTTGACAGGATTGCATACCGTTATATAAAGAAACAGGGTGCAGAACCTAACTTCTTAAACTATAACGGATTTCCGGCAACAGCATGTATTTCCATAAATGACGAGGTCATCCACGGCATTCCGTCAAAAAAGAGAGTGCTGAAGGAAGGCGATATTGTCAGTATCGACCTTGGGGCTAAGGTGAATGGCTATAACGGTGATAATGCTGCTACTTTCGCTTGCGGAACAATCTCCGATGAAGCGAAGCGGCTGTGCGACACAACTCGTGAGAGCCTTTATTTAGGAATCGAACAGGCTGTCGCAGGCAACAGAATCGGCGATATAGCACACGCTATTCAGTCCTACTGTGAGGAAAGAGGTTTTTCGGTTGTCCGTGAATACACAGGACATGGTGTAGGAACTCATCTTCACGAAGACCCGTCAGTTCCCAATTACGGAACACCGGGAAGAGGTCAAAGACTTCTTCCGGGAATGACAATTGCAATTGAGCCTATGATTAACGCAGGTTCAAAAGCAGTAAAATGTTTGCCTGACGGTTGGACCGTCAAAACGCTTGACGGCAAACTGTCCGCTCACTTTGAACACACAATTGCTATTACAAAAGGCGAACCGATTATCTTAACGAAGCTTTAATGAGGTGACTACTTATGGAGTTTTGTAAAGGAGATTTGGTGGTTTGTACAGCAGGCCGTGAAAAAGACAGGCTTATGTGTGTTGCAGACTTTGACGGAAAATATGTTTATGTCTGTGACGGAAAGGAAAGAAAGTTTAACAATCCGAAACGAAAAAATCCTAAACACGTCGTTAAAACAGAAAAGCAATTATCCGACAATATGTTCTCAACGGACAGAGCATTGAGAAAAGCATTATCGAAAGAGGTTTAAACTTATGGCAAAACAAGATATGATTGAAGTTGAAGGAACTGTGACTGAGGTTCTCCCTAATACAAACTTTATTGTAGAGCTTGAGAACGGTCACAAGGTTCACGCTCGTATTTCGGGCAAGCTTCGTATGAACTACATCAGAATTCTTCAGGGAGATAAGGTTACTGTTGAGCTTTCACCTTATGACCTTAACAACGGAAGAATTACATGGCGTTCAAAGTAAGAAAATTTTTGACAGCATTTTATGAGGAGGTATTTTTAAATGAAAGTTAGACCTTCTGTCAAGAAAATTTGCGAAAAGTGCAAAGTAATTAAGCGCAAGGGTAAAGTAATGGTTATCTGTGAAAACCCTAAGCACAAGCAGCGTCAGGGCTAAGATAAATCGCAATGAGCTGCAACTGCAGAGCAGCTTGAATTTGTCTTAGAGCTCTCTCGCTCAATCGTTTCTAAAGTACTAAGGAACGATATTTAAAAACCATAAAAAGGCTAACAGCCGCATTTTTGAAAATGGAGGTGCAACTGTAAATGGCTCGTATTTCAGGTGTTGACTTACCAAGAGAGAAGAGAATCGAAATCGGTCTCACATACATCTATGGTATTGGCAGAAAAACAGCCAGCGACATTGTTGCTGCAACAGGTATCAATCCTGACACTCGTGTTAAGGACTTGACCGAAGAAGACGTTTCAAAGCTTCGTGAGTACATCGAACACAACGTAACAGTTGAAGGTGACCTCAGAAGAGAAACAGCATTTGATATTAAAAGACTTGTTGAAATTGGTTGCTACAGAGGTGTTCGTCACCGCAAGGGTCTCCCAGTAAGAGGCCAGCGTTCAAAGACAAACGCTCGTACACGTAAGGGACCAAAGAAGACAATTGCTAACAAGAAGAAGTAAGAAGGAGGGACTTAAATTATGGCAAAAGCTCAGGTTAAGAAGGGCGCTGCTACTCGCAGACGTCGTGAAAAGAAAAACATTGAAAAAGGCGCAGTTCATATTCAGTCCACCTTCAATAATACTATCGTTACTATCACTGACACTCAGGGTAACGCAGTATCATGGGCTAGCGCAGGCGAAATGGGCTTCAGAGGCTCAAGAAAATCAACTCCTTTCGCTGCTCAGACAGCTGCTGAAACTGCAGCTAAGGTTGCGATTGACCACGGTATGAAAACCGTAGAAGTATACGTTAAAGGCCCAGGCTCAGGACGTGAAGCTGCAATCCGTGCATTGCAGACAGTAGGTCTTGAAGTTACAATGATTAAGGACGTAACTCCAATTCCTCACAACGGCTGCCGCCCACCTAAGAGAAGACGTGTATAACAGAAATTTGGAGGTAACAGATTATGGCAAGATATACCGGTGCGGTTTGTAAGCTCTGCCGTCGTGAAGGAAAGAAGCTTTTCCTTAAGGGCGACCGTTGCTATACTGGTAAGTGCGCTATCGAGCGTCGTTCATACGCTCCTGGTCAGCACGGCCAGAACCGTAAGAAAGTTTCTGAATACGGCTTGCAGCTTCGTGCAAAACAGACTGCTAAGCGTTACTACGGTATTCAGGAAGGACAATTCCACAAGTATTTCCTGATGGCTGAAAAGCGTCAGGGTGTAGCAGGTGAAAACCTTTTAAGAATTTGCGAAAGCCGTCTTGATAACGTTGTTTATCTTCTCGGATGGGCTTCATCTCGTGCAGAAGCAAGACAGCTCGTAATTCACGCACACTTCCGTGTAAACGGAAAGAAGGTTGATGTTCCTTCATACCTTCTTAAAGTAGGCGATGTTGTAACAGTTAAGGACAACAGTAAAGACAGCGTTAAGATTAAAGAAGTTCTTGAAGCTAACGCATCTCGTCCTGTTCCGGCATGGCTTGATAAAGATGCAGAAAATCTTTCAGCTAAGGTTGCTAAGCTTCCTGACAGAGAAGAGATTGCTGTTCCTGTTGAAGAGCATCTTATCGTCGAGTTCTATTCTAAATAATAGGCTTGAATTTATAACAATATTAGCTAAAAATTTATTTCTGTACTCGAATAGGAGGGTTTTGAATGATAGGATTTGAGAAGCCCAGCATTGAAGCACTTGATTTGACTGCTGACGGAACTTATGGCAAGTTCGTAGTTGAACCTTTAGAGAGAGGCTACGGAACAACACTCGGCAACAGCCTTCGTCGTGTTCTTTTGTCATCACTTCCGGGTTATGCAATTACTTCGGTAAAAATTGACGGTGTTCTTCATGAATTCTCAACCATTGACGGTGTGAAAGAGGATGTTACAGAAATCGTTCTTAATTTAAAGGGTGTTATCCTTAAAATTAACGGCGACGGACCAAAAACAATTTATATCGACGCAAGTGGCAAATGTGAAGTTACAGCCGGAGATATTCAGGCAGATTCTGATGTTGAAATTCTTAATCCTGACCACTTAATCGCAACACTTGAAGAAGGTGCAGTTCTCAAGATGGAACTTACTTGCGATAAGGGCAGAGGATACGTTTCAGCAGAAAGAAATAAGCAGGTAATGCAGCCAATCATCGGCGTAATCGCAATAGATTCAATTTATACACCTGTCCTTAAGGTAAACTACACAGTTGAAAACACTCGTGTAGGTCAGATTACTGACTACGATAAGCTTACACTTGAAGCTTGGACAGATGGTACAATTTCAGCGCAGGAGGCCGTTTCTCTCGGCGCAAAAATCCTTACAGACCACTTAGACCTCTTTGTTGACCTTTCTGATGAAGCAAGAGGCACAGAGACTATGATTGTCAAGAATGACGACTCAAAGGGTAAGATTCTTGAAATGACTATCGAAGAGCTTGACCTTTCAGTTCGTTCCTTCAACTGCCTCAAGCGTGCAGGCATCAACACTGTTGAAGATTTGACAAACAGAACAGAAGAAGATATGATGAGAGTCAGAAACCTAGGTAGAAAATCTCTTGAAGAGGTTATCGCAAAGCTCGACTCATTGAACTTCACATTGCGTAAGGACGACGAATAATAAAGGAGTGATTTTGAATGCCAGGAACAAGAAAACTCGGCAGAACAAGCGATCACCGCAAGGCTATGCTCAGAGGTATGGTAACATACCTTATCGAGAACGGTCAGATTGAAACAACTGTAACAAGAGCCAAAGAAGTTAAGGCTATGGCTGAAAAAATGATTACAATCGCTAAAGATAGCAGTCTTCATTCAAAGAGACAGGTTTACTCTTACATCACAAAAGAGTCTGTTGCTAAGAAGTTGATTGAAGAAGTAGCACCAAAGTATGCAGACAGAAACGGTGGCTACACTCGTGTTATCAAGACCGGCCCAAGAAGAGGCGATGCTGCTGAAATGTGCATCATCGAACTCATCGCTGACTAATGCGGTAAGGCTTTAATAGACCAATAAATTAACACCTTGGAGAAATCCGAGGTGTTTTTTTTTGCTATTCTACGGTCAGTAGGGTGACTTTTTAAACATTTTATGATATATTCAAAACAGGAGGTGCAGTTATGGACAAGAAAAAAATAGGCAATTTTATAGCAGAACAAAGAAAAAAGGTTGGATACAGCCAAAAGGAATTGGCAGAAAAACTGAATGTGACGGATAAGGCTGTTTCAAAATGGGAAACAGGCAGAGGAATTCCTGATGTATCTTTAATTGTTGAGGTTGCTGATGCATTACAAATTTCAGTTGTCGAGCTTCTTAACGGTGAGTATATGAGCAAAGACGAAATACACACAGAAACTGACAAAATGCTGATTGAAAGTATAAGTAAAAGCAAGAAGATATTTTTCATAGTTGCCATAATATCTTATATTGCAGTTATAATGCATTTTTTTGCAGGCAGAATTTATGTATTGGGTGAATATGTGTTCGGAATGGAGCTGTTACCGGATTTTATATGGGATTGTTTAAACCTTGCTTTTTATAAAGAAGCCGGAAGCATTAAATTTGTCCTGTCAATATTGGCGATTATTGTTTTTATGATAGTATTTTTGAGTGCTTTTGGAAAAAACATTTCAAGGATTACAACCATATTTATCGCAACACTACTTGTGCCACCTGCGATATATTTGTTTTGTCTGGCAATTTCTGATATTTCAATAGAGTTTGCAATTGTAATTTCATTTTCTTTGATTTTATGTGTTGTTCATTATATTACAACTGCTGTTTTGTTGATAAAGGATATTTCAAAGTTTAAATAAAATTAACACCTTGGAGAAATGGACTGCTCCAAATTGTACAGACAGTACAAAAAAGCACCTATGGTAGGGAAAAATTAAATTTTAAGCAACAAACTGATTCCGTTTTTCAAGCGGAGTCAGTTTTGTTTTTAGTTGAATTCTTTCGTTATTGTAGAAATGG
>JAFTUP010000091.1 GCA_017466205.1 Clostridia bacterium | reverse complement strand
AAGCAAACAAAATTGTTGAAGATAAAGAAATAAGAGAAAAAATTATTGAAGCAGTTGTGAAGAGTAAAAGACCTCGTTCTTTGGAGTGTGCAAATTATACTTTCCGTTTCAACAATGTTTCACTTTCTTGCATTACTCATTTTGCCCGTCACAGAATTCAGTCAATCGAAATTCCTGAACTTATCAATACTGATAGAATGAGTTACATAATTCCACCTGTTTTAAAGGATAAACCTGAACTTTTAGCAAAATACGAAAATGCGTTCAAGGAAACAGCAGAGGAATATGCAAGACTTAAAAACCTTGGTGTAGCTGAAGAGCTTTTGGTATATTATCAGCTTTCAGGTAATACACTTGATATTGTAACAACTATGAATGCAAGACAGCTTCTCCTCTTTATGCGACTTCGTTCATGCACTCGTGCACAATGGGAAATTCAGGAATATGCGGTTGAAGCACTTAAACAGCTTCGTGAAATTGAACCTTCTATCTTCAATTTCTATGGTCCGAGCTGTTTTGTAGGTGCTTGTCCCGAGGGGCGAATGACCTGCGGCAGAGCGTCTGAAATTAAGGAGAAATTTTTAAAACTTTAATTTAATATGAAAAAATCAAGAGTTAAACGAAATAAACAAAAAAGCTTTCTCTTTCCTTTGACAGCACTTTTTACATTGGCAATATCCATTGTCTTTGTGCTGATTGTGGCAGGAGGAACAGAAACCATATATGAGCTCGGTCAGCTGAATTTCATTCCTGACGAAAAGACTGTGTGCATCGACCCGGGTCACGGCGGAACAAGCTCAGGCGCTGTTCTTGATAATCGTTATGAAAAAGACGATACATTGGCACTTTCTCTTTTAGTGAGGGATATTCTGACAGACAGGGGATATACGGTTGTTATGACTCGTGATGATGACAGCGACGTGTCCCTTGCCGACAGATGCAAAATTGCAAATAAGGCGAGAGCGTCGCTTTTTGTTTCTATTCACCGAAATTCGAGCTCATCGCCATCTGCCACAGGTGTTGAAATGTGGGTTCATTCCTCGAATCCTACTGACGACACACTTTTAGCACAGAATATTCTCGATTGTTTTGATACTTTGGATATTATGAAAAATCGCGGAATTTATTCAGGCTACCGTGATGGCGAAGATATGAATTATTACATAAACAGAAATACAAAAATGCCCTCTGTACTCGCTGAAATCGGTTTCATCTCAAGTAAAGAAGACAATAAAAAATATGATGAAAATATTGATGACTACGCAAAAGCCATAGCCGACGGAATAGAAATGACACTAAAGGAAATGAATGGTGAATAATGAAGATTTTTAATGCTTATGATTATGGTGTAAAACCCTATACATACTGCGAAACAGCACTTGAAAAATTTTTAATATCCATTCCACATGATGAGAAAGAAAAAACTATTGTTTTTCAAAAAGGTACATATTTAATTGATGCCACAAAACTTCAGAAGCAGATGCTTTATATTACAAATACTGCTGGTGACAAGGAGTTTTCAAATGATGAAACGCCACATCTTAACCGCGCACCGTTATGGCTTGATAGTTTGAAAAATGTAACGGTTGAGGGTAGTGGTGCAAAGTTTATAATTCACGGAAAATCAACAAATGTTGTGATTTCAAATTGTGAAAATATTAAAATTCAAAACCTGACAATCGATACGAACAACCCTGAAATGCACGAGTTAAAAGTAATAGGAAAAGGTGCATTTTTTGTTGATTATAAAATTGATGAGCAGTCAGATTATGTAAAGGAAAATGGTAAATTCTATTTTGTAGGTCACGATTATAAAAGAGCATTAACCGATTGTGCAAAAACATCCTGGTGGAATGCACATTTTCCTGCAGACAGGCCACATTTCTGTCAGCGTATGCGTCATCCTTTATGTGATGTTTTTTATATCAAAGAAATCGGTAAAAGAAAAATTCGTGCATATTGCTTTTCTGCAAACAAATTCAAAATCGGTGATAAATATTATCTTTATGATGTCCGTCGTGAATATGCAGGAATTTTTGTTCAGGACAGTAAAAATATCACACTCAATAATGTGAAACAGCATTTCAACTATTCTCTTGCTTTTGTGGCACAGAATACAGAAAATATAATACTTGACAAATTGGATTTCACACCTGATAAAGGCAGAGTAATGTGCTCTGTTGCCGACTTTATTCAGATTTGTATGTGCCGTGGGAAAGTTACTGTAAAGGACAGTAAATTCAGCGGTGCAGGAGACGATTGTATGAATGTCCACGGTTTTCATTTCAGGATTGCGGACAAGAATAATGAAAAAATTACAGTTCGATTTATGCACCCGCAATCCCATGGGTACAATGCTTTTGAAAATGGTGACAAAATTGAATTTATCCACCCAAAAACATTACTCCCAAAAGGCAGTGCAAAGGTGCTGAATTCAATAATGCTCAATGAATACGATATTGAATTGACACTTGATAATACAGAAAATGCAGTAATCGGCGAGTTCATTGAAAATGTTACTGCTTGTCCCAAAGTTGATTTTGTAAATAATGAAGTTGACAGAATAATCACACGAGGTTTGCTCCTTACAACACGTGGCAAAACAAATATTGAAAACAATCATTTTTACAGCACGACAATGAGTGGAATTCTGCTTTCAGATGATGCTGATAACTGGTATGAAAGCGGAATATGCCTTGATATGACTATTAAGAATAATGTTTTTGATTATTGTGGTGAAAATGGCGTTTTAATCAAACCTGAAAACACTAAATACGAGAGTGCTGTACATAAAAATATCACAATTGAGGGTAACACATTCAAAAAATGCGAAAAAGCGTGTTTTGATATTAAGGATACAGACAATGTTGTTATAAAGAATAATGTTATCGGTGAATGTTCTGAAAAACTTGTCACAAAAAATGTAACTAATATTACAGAAGATCTTGATTGACAGGGCGGGAGTATACTCCCGTCATTATTTATTTGTGACCAAATTTTCTTTTTTTCGTCTATATAGGTGAAAGGACTTTCAAAACAAAAACCGGGGGTGGATTTATGGATGATATAAATATTATTGAGTTGTATTGGCAGAGGAATGAATCGGCAATTTCTGAAACCAAAGCTAAATATGGGAATTACTGTTATTCTATTGCATACCGCATTTTAAACAATAATGAAGATGCAGAGGAATGTGAGAACGATACATATTTAGAAATGTGGAAAACCATCCCACCACAAAGGCCAAAAATGTTTTCCACTTATCTTGGAACGATAACAAGGCAGAAAGCAATTGATAAGTGGAGAAGAAAAAATGCAGATAAACGTGGTGGAGGGGAGTTTCAACTGTCACTTAATGAACTTGAGGGTTGCATATCTAATGAAAACTCTATCAATGACACACTTGAAGCAGAAGAACTGGCAAAGGAAATATCAAAATTTCTCAGAACCTTGCCAACGAACGAATGTAATGTTTTTCTGCGAAGATATTGGTATTTTGATTCCATAACTGAAATTTGTAAAAGATATGGCTACGGTCAGAGTAAAGTGAAAATGATGTTAAAACGAACAAGAGAAAAGTTGATTTCCTATCTTGAAAAGGAGGGAATGTTAGTATGAAATCAGACAAATTGATTGATGCTATCGGTATGATAGATGACGATTTAATAGTACAGGCTGATGAAAAAGTACAAAAAAATAATTTGTATTTCATAAAATGTTTAGCAGCGGTTGCGGCAGTTTTTCTTATTGTGTTTGCTGTTGTTCCGTTTTTAAAGCAGGACAAACCTATGGTTGACAATCCGTCAGTTGAACAAACAACGCATTCAGACGAACAGAATTCAACAGAACCAAACAATCCAACAGAACCAAGTAACACGACAGAACCAAGTGACCCAACTAACCCAACGGAACCAAGCAGTTCGTCAGGTGAAGAACCAACAACGGTAACTCCCACATCACCAATTATAGTACCACCGACTATTGACAATCCTACAAACCCGGTGCTTTTAAGCCTGAAACTTGCAAAATATCCTCGAATGGCTCAATATCCTGAAGATGAAAGGAATATGCTTCAGGTATCTGCATGGGAAAGGAGTAAAAAAGAACGCAGAGCATATTATGGCACAGGACAAAACCTTACTTCATTTTTCAAAAAAACTTATGGGGAATTTCTGTCTAATTCAGGAAATTTAAATAAACTCTATTCACCTTTGAACGTTTATATGGCTCTTGCTATGACTGCTGAAATTACAGACGGTGAAACTCGTCAGCAGATTCTCGATTTGATTGGTGCGGACAGCATTGAGTCTTTGCGTCAACAGGCAAACTCTGTTTGGAATGCAAATTACAGTGATGACGGTGCTGTTACAAGTATTCTTGCAAGCTCCTTGTGGCTTGATGAAGGCATTACATTTAATAAAAAGGTCATTAATACTCTTGCGACAAATTATTATGCATCTTCATATCAGGGTACAATGGGTTCGGATAAAGTCAATAAGGCATTACAAAAATGGCTTAATGAGCAGACTGGCGGAATGTTAAACAACCAGATTGGAGATATTGAGTTAGAACCCGAAACAGTTATTGCAATAGCAACAACCATTTTCTATCAGGCAAAATGGGGTTATGAATTTTCCGAAGCTTATACTAAAGAAAGTGTTTTCCATTCTGCAACAGGGGATATTACCTGTGATTTTATGAATCAAACGGATTATGACGGCGTTTATTACTGGGGCGAGAATTTTTCTGCAGTAAGTAAGGATTTGGAAGGAAGCGGAAAAATGTGGTTTATTTTACCTGACGAAAATGTAAGCGTTGATAAATTACTCTCTGATAATCAAGCGTTATCATTTATGACTTCCAACGGAAAATGGGATAATAAAAAACAACTCAAAGTAAATCTTTCAGTACCTAAATTTGATGTATCTTCAAGTTTCGATCTGAAAAATGGTTTGAAAAATCTTGGTGTTGTAAATTGCTTTGACTATACAAAATCTGATTTCAGTTCACTTTGCGAAGATTACGATGAACCTATGTATGTCTCGAAAGCACAACACGGAGTACGTGTAGCCATTGATGAAGAAGGCGTAACAGCAACAGCATATACTGTTATGTTTGTTCCCGGTGCTTCAAGTCCACCTGAAGATGAAATCGACTTTGTAGTTGACAGACCATTCATTTTCGTTATAACAAGTGAAGATGGTTTACCTCTTTTCACAGGTGTTGTAAACCAACCATAAAAAGTGCAAAATGGATAGCTGAAAACGGAAAGTTAAAAGTTTTTCATTTTGGTTACCTTGTAGGGGACGATGCCCACATCGTCCCGTTTTTATTGGTGTATTTATGCGTGAAAATAAACCCCCAGTTCTACTGGGGGTGAAAAAAGGCTTTAGCAAAGACAAAACAGGCGTGCAAATGAACACCGAAAAAATGTTGAGGAAATATTAAACCTCCAAGTATAATAGTGATGGTT
>JAFTUP010000090.1 GCA_017466205.1 Clostridia bacterium | reverse complement strand
TTATGCAATAGGATTGATGGTTACTTCTTGGGTGTTTGCCTCGACAACAGGAAACAAATGCATAAAAATCCAAGAGAAAAATGATATACGAAATAGCTGACAATCCGAAGAAACACAAAAAGAAAAAAACGCTAACTGCTTGATTTCTTGCAATTAGCGTTTCTTTTTCTTGTGGGCCAGCCTGGGCTTGAACCAGGGACCTCCAGATTATGAGTCTGTTGCCAAGCATCCAAAATCCTGCGGATTTTAGATGTGTAACCAACTGAGCTACAAGCCCATAAACGCATTGCGTCAACCATAATAATAAACTCGCCAAAACAAATTAGTCAACAATTAGTCAACATTTGTTTGATTGCAAAGTTACATGATTGCGTTATTATTTGCAATCATTCCGGGCAATAACTTACCATCCCGGTACATCTTTTTTCTACGTTCTCCAACCTGCTACATTATCGCATACAACACACCGGCGAACACACAAAATTCAAGCGTCAGCAAGGCCACACCATCGTAACCAATCATTCGGTGTATTCTACTTGCAATCTTCATCGGTAATGAATATCCTTGGATATATGTCTAATTAAAAATTTATAGCTATGAAGAATTTTGAACTTAAGAAGTATTTTGGAAATCTCGTTGGAATGCCAACAACCATGAAACAATCTGTCACAAAACCTATGTTGCAGAAAGGTGTTTCAGACGCAAGATTAGTTTAGAGAAGTAAGTAAAAGATAACGCCAACTTATCCTTGGATAGGCTGGCGTTTGTTGTTTGTTATGATATTATTCTGTAACTTCTGTAGCATTGTCTCCATCTACGTTATAAGTTCCACCGTCACCCATTGTTAAATCCTCAGCGTAAGCAAATTCTATTCCGTTTTCTAAAGTCTTATCTACTTTAATTTTTACTGTAACCTTTTTATTTCTCTTTAAAGTTATCGTAGGAGTTCCTAAAAGAATTTCTGAATTGTCAGATTTCACCCATGTAAACGAAATGGGCATATTTACAACAAATTCATTATCTTCATTTACTTCCATTACAGATGTTGGGGGAATAGCATAAATGTTGTCAGATGAAGTGTTAGACTCTGTTAACTCAATTGTAGGGGAAATGTAAATTTCCGTATTACCTTCCAATTTTTTTTGCATAGAAATCTTTAGTGAACCTTCTGTTAAATTTTCAGCAATAAAATTAGCTCCATAAGAAAAACGAATCAAGTTTAAGGTTATCTTTCCATTATCTGTTGCAGTAAATGGATTTACGTTTTCTGTAAAATATAAATCAATATCTTTGGCAAAGTGATAAGCGCTTCCGTCTGTATATGTAAATTTGTAGCCAAATTGACTGGTCTCTTTTTCTGTAGCGGCAAACGATTCATCATCAGAATAGGTAAATGTGTTGTTCAGCTCTACATCAAATAAAAATGGCTCATCTTGATAGATATAGTTTGTATGTTTTAGTACTTCTTTTGCTCCCTTCATTACATAAGCATGAAAATAATATGCTTCATTTTCTACCAATTTAATTTTTATATCAGTGGAGCTATCAAACAAACCATATGCACATATAGTAGCATCAGTAGAAGAACTACCTTGTCCAACTTGAATAAAATATAAGTCATTACTTGTTGCACGACTTAAAGGAGATTCTGATATTTCAAAATCACCTCCAAATCCCAATGACACAATTACTTCTTTACCCTTTTGGGGAATATCATTTTCCTCATTGCTACAAGAAGCAAAGTTCACACACATAAGAATGGCAAACAAAGCCATTCCAACTAATCTTAATGTCTTCATAACTAAAAAGTTTTTATTTGCTTTTCAGTTTCCAGATAAAAGCCATTATAAAAAATAAGGCGTGGAAACTTTAACCTATTATCAACTGTGGCTCTGGACTGCCTGACTGAATAATAAGCAAAGCCCACGCCAAATGATATGTTATTCTCTTGTAGAGATATAAATATCACAGACGTGGACGTTTCTTGCTTATCATCCTCAGTCTTGAATTGTCCAGATTCCAGTTGGGATAATATTGCTAAACGCCCTTTAATCTAATATGTCTGTTCCTAAGAACAATGCAAAATTATGTAAAAGGTTTCAGTAAAGCAAGAAACAACTTTGCAAATTATCAATCAAAAATTTAAGCAATCGTAAGTTTGTAAGATTTCTTCCTGTTTCAATCCCAAATATCTCTTGGTAATGACTACACTTGAATGATTGAACAGCTCCATGAGCTTAACCAAAGCAAGTTCTGCATTATCAGAGGATTCAAACACCTTTCTGCCAAATGTCTTGCGTAATGAATGAGTAGAGAAATGGTTTATCTTCAATCCATATCTGTATTTCAGTTCCTTGAAAACAAGATTTATCCATTGTACAGAATAAGCCTTGCCCTTTGTGGATAGAAAACAAGGCTCATCCATGTTGTCAATGTGTAATGCTTGATGGCAGTCTTTGATATGCTTATGAAATTCCCTGTTTATTTTGACCTCTCTACGTTTCCCTGTTTTCTTCTCAATCAGTACAAACTTAGCTTCCTTGTTCAGCAGCATATTCCAATTAAGACGCAACAGGTCAGAGATGCGTAAGCCAAAGAATATGCCACACCCTATAAGCAGACTTATCCTGTAATTCTTATCCCTATATAATTTCCTGACCAATGATGTCGCATTATCCCATTGGAGATAATCACTTGTTGTATAGCTGTTCTTCAAACTCATATTTGTTTCATTTATGTTGGTTTTTCTATGTAAGTGAAAGTAAAATTAGCTCATTAAATGTAAGCCGTTGATTCTCAGTATATGCTTACTTGTTCTTTTATGTAAAAGTGAAAGTAAACAAAGAAAGGACACCCAAACGGATGCCCTTTCTCCCTCCAATCAATATCAGCCCATTTATTCAATGAACCATTTGTATCTTTCATCACCGTGTAAGGCTGCGGTGATTCCTTGTGCAATTTCCGATGCGTTGAGGCTTCTATCCAAGAAGGAGTCAATGTAACTGCTCTTGTTAGCTCCGGTCAAAAGGTTGTAGAACTTCCACATGTTGAGGCTTCCACCATCACCACCGAAGTTTTCATCCGTAATGTAGGACTTAGCGACTGCGTTAATCTGCGTATCGGTCAGTAACATTCTTGGCAACTTCTTTTGCCTTGCTGTAGATAAGCATTGGTAAAGTCTGCCCTTTCCCAAGAAAGTTGCGAATTGATGTTCGTTCATGGAGGTGTCACCAAGTTGTTGCATTAAGTGAATCTGCTTGGCAGGATTGAAGTTGTTGAACAATTCAAGTGCTGCGGTGTAAAGTTCCGTGGTGTTGCTCACTCGAAGGTCTGAATTATATCCATCCGTGAAGATGCACAAATTGCAACACACCTGGTTCTTGAAGCCGATAGCAAGTTTGAACAATTCCGGGACCTTCTTGCTGTAAAGATTCTGCAAGTTGTAAGCACGGACACCCACGATAGAAAGATTCAAACGGTTTCCGTTCACGTCTTGCCAAATGCTCGGAACATCGATAGAGAAGGCTGCTCTTTCATAATAGATGGTCTTATCCGATTCCAACAACTGATTGGCAGGCTTGTGAACAGCTTCCGGGATTCTTCCTTTCACAACATGACTAACTCGAATGGCTGCATCGTCCACCGTTTCACCTCTGAAAAAGTCATTGGCTGCATCTTGGATTGTACCAATGAATTGAGCGTGATTGATGGTCAGTTCGTTGTCCTTTGAAAACACAGGAGTAATGCAGTCATTCACTAAATGATTGATGGTTACTTCTTGGGTGTTTGCCTCGATAAAGTGAAGATGGCTCGGAGTTCTGATAATGTCCTCAACGATTGTTGCTTCTTCTGCATACTCACCCAAATTGATTCTCTTGGCTACGATTGGCATTGTAATAATTTCGTTCATAATGATAAATGATTAAATGTTATTGATTGAATTACTTGTTTTACCTATATTGATACAGATACTTCTATAATGACTATTTTAGTATTTTTGGCTCTTTACATTTTCCTACATTTTTCAAAAAGCATTCTTTTCAATTCAATCATGGGGAGGGGACTAAAGGGGTTGTGAACACCCATTCAAGTAACTCTTGGAATTTTCAAGAAGGGGATATTTTCAAGAATACAGCGGCCATGAAAAATCAGCGTTCCGAAGGCTTTTTATTGCTAACGGTATATTGGGGAGGATTCCAAAGTATATGCTATATAACTATCAGGATT
Source organism: Clostridia bacterium (assembly GCA_017466205.1). Taxonomy (GTDB): domain Bacteria; phylum Bacillota; class Clostridia; order Oscillospirales; family Acutalibacteraceae; genus Fimenecus. Next base: position 5,004 of record JAFTUP010000090.1, on the reverse strand, counting down.
GAGAAATTAGAAATTTCAAAATCAGCCTTCCGGGGAGGATATAAAGGTCAACACTTCCTTTTGGTAATTAAATAACAATGCCCATGCCTCCAATGTAGCACAAGCATCATTATGTCAACTTCTCCGTAAAGACTACCGGATGGTAGAGATTTCAAAAATTTTCCTCTTATAGACCCACGCTTCAAAAATCTACCATTGGGAACTTAAACACATTAAGCCGATATGATGGTAGTTCCATGGAGTTGCTTTCACTCACATCATAGTAATCTCGGATGGTTTCTTGTGTTACTTTGTACTGCACACCATTTTCCTGCAAGATAACCTGTAATCGTTGCAGAATCTCCTTCTTCGGAATATAAACACCTATCGGGAACTCACGCAAGATGTCTTTCAGGACATTTTCGGAGAATCGTAGCATGTTGGCCTGTGCCTTATCATACTCACGCACCTTTCTATCAATTAAAGACTTCTTGTATTCAGCTGTAACAATGGCATCCTTACCTATCTTCTCATAGGCAGTCAAGATAAAGTAACCTTCTACTTGCTGTCTGAAATAACTAAAGTGTTGCTCCTTTTCTTCATAAGTTATCTTGCCGTTCACAAACCATTGCTCAATGCGAACGATAAGTTGGAGTATGATTTTACGTTGCTCAATCTGCTGTTTGGTATTGTTGAGGCGTTCTAAATCATCCGCGCCAACACATTCCGAAACATCATGGAAGGTTACATTAAAGAAACCTGTATCAAGGTATGCTTGATGTAAGGCTTCTGCTGATTGGTAATAGCTTCGAACCCTTTCTTCATTATATAGATTATCTACGGAAAAAGGATTTATCTCTCCACGCTCATCAATCAAATCCTGATACTTCAAACTGCCCATATCCTCAAGGATGGCTTTCTTCTTGAACTCATCCAATTCTGCATCGTGTTCCTTTTTCAGCAAATTGTAGTCTGCAATGAATCTTTCCACCCGATTATGGATTTCTTCATTGCTGCGTACTTTGATGTCTTCATTTACCGTAGATATATGTGTCAGCGAATTATAAGTAATATCATCCTTGCCTTTCTTGCGGAATCTACCTTGTATCTGTATGGCTTCCGTAAAAGGGTCAATCATAGTCCAATTGGCTGTACGCAAATCAGTAAGCATAACGATATCCGGTTTGTACTTGCCGATGTGTATATCCAAGGCTGAATAGAAACGACAAGTAAAGAAGTTGTACTTAGCCAAAGGATAGTCAATCTCCGAATAGGCTTGCTGCATGCCACGCTTCATTAGCTTGTTTACGCTCTCCTGTGAACAGAAGACCTTATAGTCAGTAATGCCCAAGTTGCTAATCAGGTCTGCAATCCCATCGGTCACATTAAAGAAAATGCAAATATGTTTGCTGTCCTTCAAATCATCCAAAACCTTTTGCAATCGCTTATAATAGCTATTAGTTACAATCAAGGTTAAGTCCTTCTTGTAATTGAAGTCAGGCTCAACCTTAACCATTTGGAAACCTTGCTTCTCAAACTCTGGGTGTGACATTGGTAAAGGTGTAGCAGACACAAATGCTTTCTGTTCGAATTGAAAGAAATCGTATATCGGTTGACTTATCTTCCTGCGATAGTCAACATCTTGCGTCACCTTCTCGCACTCGTCAAAAAGGCAAAAGAAGGTCTTGTAGATATTGATTTCTAATTCTTCGGCAGCTTTCCGTATTTTCTTGAAACTCTCCGGAGTAGTGATAATCTTCTTGTATTCAATATCCATTTGCAGGTACTTCTTCAAGTTATAAGGAGTACACTTCGCATACACAGCTTCCAAGTTCTCGTTATCACCCAACTTGCCAAGGATTACAGGCACATTAGGTTCGATGATAATTGAAGAACGCTTACTGTGAATCTCGCTATGGGTTGCCCCAAGTCCGGTTAGCGTCTTATTTAAGATGCAGTTACTTGGTATCATTGAGTGGCCGATGCGTTTTAATGCGTCAAGCAGCCATTCGCCTTTCTTAAGTATAGCTTTAACTATGTTCATAGTAAAAATATTTACATTAGTAATCATTTCGCTGAAAACCGTTGCTTGGTAGGATTTCCGAAAAAAATGCTCTTATAAGGGCAGTTCATAAAAATCTACCAAACCAAGGTTACGGTGAATAGAAGCCCACCTGTCACATGGGCTTCCATTGTAGCTCGTTAGGCAGCTTGCTTTTGCTTCATTTCGATGATGAATTTGAGCAGGACATTGGAAATGCACGATTCTTTAGAACCGCAATCCGCAAGAAGGGCACGATGTACCTCATCTGAAGGGATAGTCTTCAACGCAAGCATGATAGTTTCAAGTTTGTAACCACCAGCGTGCATTACTGAATTGATTGCACGAATAGGATAACGCTTCTTGGCTTCAGCAGGGGTGAAGGTGAAGCAGATTTGTTGGAAGAGGTCAAAGGCTTCCTCCATGCTACGAGTCGGTACGGGAATATCCTTGTGTCTGATACCAATAGACATTTCCAAAGTGGTGCTTCCCTTAAGTTGAACACCCAAGTATGCCATTGCAGAACTGCCGGGCATCCCTGTCATGCGAGCAAGTTCGTACACAGCCTTATAAGTAGCATCGCCTGTGGCCGCTGCTGCAATGCCCATTTTTTCTACCGTATTACGTGAACGGCTGAATAAATCAGTTGTACCCGTAACTTGTGCGAATTCTTCTACGCTTTCGAAGGTATGTACTTGTACGTGCTTCAACACGTCATCGAAGGTAAATCGCCAATATGTACCTGATGTTTCCACGGGTACGAAAACGTTTTCTGTACCTTCGATAATTTCCTCACCTTCTAAATCGTAGAGCTTGACACCTTCCTTGCGGAATATTTCAGGTGTTGCGAAATGAAAGATTTCATCGAGCAACTTACTTTTGTCAACAGCTTCCAACTGCTTTTCTTGACCTTTTTTCAGCATATCCATGCTGTAGATGGTACGTGCCAAGGTGATTTCCTTCTCTTCGCCATCAATCATGGCGATAACCGTTGTTTTACTTCTCGGGCAACAAGGCTTGGTTGCACCGTTAATTTGTTCATCACTTGCAGCGATTGTTGCTGCATCCTTTTTTGCGTTTTGGCTCGCCAGCTCTTTTTCATTACTCATTTTCAATAAATTTTATATTAAACATTTACTGTCTTCGATTCAGCGTGCACTTTCCGAACGTCTGACGCTAATTATAGAGCAAAGAGCACACCAATTCATTTCAAAGAAATTATGATATTTTCATGTCATATCTTTTGAATTGAAAATGAGAAAAAAACAAAAAAATAGGGTAAATAAAATACTGCCACAAATGCTTCCATTGTGGCAGACAAAGGAAATGACAAAATGCTGTGTCATTTTCATTGTTATATCAATAAAGAAAGAATCAGTATAAAGTTACCTTAGAATATAGAGGTAAAGATGGCATACTTTTCCTTTTGACGTGCTTTTCTACAGGTGTATGTTTGCTACTGATAAGACTTTTAACAGCAGATTGGAGTGTATTAAGATTAGCAAGTGTATCACCTTCCTTGACTTGACCAATTGCTTTAAGGTATTCAAGCAAGAACTTGCATTGCTCAACCGTAACCTTATCCGATGGCATGAAATGTTTGATAAAGTTATAAGTTCCGTTTATAATATAATTAAGGTATGGATTATCACTTTTTCGGCCTTTTTCATCGGAATAGAAAAATTCCAATTCCGCTTCTGCTTCTTCAATTGTGATGTTGCCAAGTTTTTGTTTAATGTAATCGTTAAGCATATATGAAAACCAACCATCCTTATTTTGAATCAAATGTGGTGAATCTGTTTTGAAACAAATCTTCATCGGACTATCGTACTTATGCTTGGACTTATTCAATGCTATAAACAGTCGCAAAAGGTCAGGCCGTACAATATAAGTATCACGTATCATAGATTGTCTTATATTCTCGGCTTCTGTATCGAAGCATAAGCCATTTAAGTCACGACTATAAATAGCAGCCATAAAAACCAAGATAAAAGTAACCTCGTTAAATTTGTCCAAATTTTCAATATGCTGGCCACATAATTCAACGATTGCATCTATTTGTTCTCCAAAATCTTCAGTAGCAAGGATTCCCATGCGTTCGTTTGTATTTATGGCATAAGAAACAGCATCCAAGTATCCTTTTTCATCAGTAAATTGTTTCAGCAGTTCTTTGTCATATCTTTTCTCTCTATGATGCAACCCAACAATCCATGAAAGTTCATCTGAAACTTCACAAATATCAAATCCGTAACATTCTTCCAATAAAGGCAGATATGCTTTTAATTGAGGTACGTAAAACGATGGCATAAGCTATTTTTCTTCAAAGGTATAAAGAAAATCCCACCTACGCTGCCGCAAGTGGGATAAACTTCAATCATTTTCCAAAAACATATTTAACGACCTTAGCATTTGCCTTGTTCTCGTTCACGAAGTCACGCTCGATATAGATGTCCGTTACTTTCATGGCATCGTCCACGTGATTGAGCGCTGCATGAATTGTGTACTTATCAATGCCTACCTTATTCAAAGCAATAGTAGCCCATGAGTGCCGGGCGGCATAATATTCCAAATCATCGATGCCCAATAGAGAACCAATCTCTTTCAAACCATAATTGATAGCCTTATTGAAAGCCTTTTCATCCGCATAGTATCGATAGAAATTGAAAATTCGCTTACCGGACTTATCCTTGTACTTTTCAAGAATTGGCATAATTATATCCGGGATGTCAACCTTCATTTTAGCTCCATCCAATCTACGAGCCTTCGTTTTCGCACGATTGTAGGTAATAGTATTACCTTGTAAATCCGTTGCATAATAAAGGTCAGCGGAGTTCATGCCCATCAAACAGAACGATAGAATGAAACAATCCTTAGCCAAATTGTAACGACAAGTGGATTTGTACCCTTTCTTCATATCCTTGTAAGGTAGCTTCCACACTTTCTTAATAATATCCGATGAAATCGCTCTTTTTCGTGTGGCTTCT
>JAFTUP010000089.1 GCA_017466205.1 Clostridia bacterium | reverse complement strand
TAAGTATGTACAAGATGTGCAGCGGAGCCTACAGCTAATCGTGTTGTATCATAAAGAGATTGTATGTCAACATACTGCATATTATCCTCAGGCAGGTGGTTGTTTGGCGGACAGGCAAGGTCATAATCAGCACCATAGCTTCTTTCAGGGTCAATGCATCTCCATGACAGTGTGACAGCTTCTATGCCGACTGCACGAAACGGTACAACATCAGTTTTTCCTGCCTTCACACCTGAATAGTAACCATCTTCACCAAGGTCACCCAATAATTCTTTTGCATTGTCAACAGCAATGCTTCCTATATTTTCAGTTGCAGGAGATGGCTCATATAAGTCGGTCGAAACAGGCTCCGTGCTTGCAACAAGATAATATTTTTCGCCCGGTGAATATTCATCATTCGGTTTTGCAGACATATCAATATTAAAAACAAGCTTGTGTCTTTGTGCATCTGCTTGCGAAAGGGATACAGCATAATTTCTTGTTCCGTAGAAAAGCTGTTCTTCACCTGCAGAAAAAAGAAATCTTAATTCAACACCATAATCTTTTCCTGACTGAAGAAAAAGCTTCGCCATCTGCAATAATGTGACAACTCCTGATGCGTTGTCAACTGCACCTGCTGTACCGCGGACAGTGTCATAATGTGCAACAAAAAGAAGTATATGGGGATTTTCAATATTTGTAGTAACGGTTGCAATTAGGTTAATTCCTTTTACATCATTATGTCTGAATTCCTTTTTTACACAGTTTTTTGAAGAATATCCGTAAGAAATCAGCTTTTGGTAGATTTGCTCAGCTGCATTGTTCTGTGTTAAATCCCACCAGTTCCTGATACCAATATCATCAACCAGCCACTTTAAATCTGCATTAACCTCATCATAGGACACCTTTGAAGACATATTTTTAATCAGTTTTTCCTGACGTTCTTCTTTTGAAAGGGAGTCATAAGGATATTCAGCCTCAATAAGCCCTGCAGTAATCTGAAGCACGATTCTTGCATCAACAGCAGTTATACTGCCGTCTTCGTTGCAATCACCGTAATAAAGCTCTTTTTCATCTAATTCTGTAAGACCTGCTGTTCCTTGCAGAATAATTCGTGCATCAATTGCAGTAACAGCACTATCACAATTTACATCACCGAGATAATATTTTTCATTTTTGTCAAAAATACCGTCAGCTGATGCTGTCAAAAGCATTGAATGAGAACAGAATATCAAGACTGAAATCAATATAACTGCAACTGATTTTTTAATACAATTCATAATACAAACCTCTGACCCTTACATTTTCAAATATAGATAATTATAAAATTCAGGACAGTAAATGTCAAGAAAAAGCAGGGGAGATTTTGATGCTTTCGATGGTGCTTGTCATTCTGAGTGTAAGCAAAGACTATCACAAAAAACGACGGTGGTTGAATTATCTTCCATCGTCGTTTTTATTTCCAGTTCTTTTTATCTGTTCTGTTTAGAATATAATCAACCGATACATCGTGAAAATCGGCTAACTTAATAAGGATTTCGGTGGGAATATCTAAGTCACCACGCTCATAATTGCTGTAAACTCGCTGACTGCACATAAGTATTTCGCCCATTTCACGTTGAGTAAGGTCTTTGTCCTCACGCAAATCTCTTATTCTTCTGTATAGCACATTCTCACCGCCAAGCAAAATATTATCAGTTAGTTATATAATTAAAAAATTACATTAATATTATACGGTTAGCGGATAATGCACTATTGACTTTCAGCGGAAAATCCGCTAAAATATCTTTTGCAGATGAAATAATTACTCTGAAAAGTAAAACTTAAAAAATTTTTAACTTAATAACAAAAATTTATTATATATTTTGTAACATCATACAAATTTTAAAAAAATCGTATGGTGTATGCTTTTGGCTTATAGATTTTAATAATTTAAAGTAATATAATAAATCGATAAGTTTATAATGAGTAAAATGCAAATTACAAATTTATAAATGCAGTTTGCTAAAATGAAATCAGACGACAAATTCCGACAATATAAATATTATTGAATATTTACAATATAATCAGAATTAAATCTGTAAAATACAGATGAAAATATTTAGTGACATTTCTCAAGGAAAGGAGATGAAGTTGCACAAACCCGACCAATGTCACACCTCAAACAAGAAAGGAAAATGATAATTATGAAAAAATTACAAAAAATTCTTGCTATCATTTTGGTGGTAGTAATTTCAATTAGTTCTCTTGCAGTTACAGCTTTTGCTGCACCTCAAAACAAAAGATACAGCGTATTGGTTCTTGATGTTTCGGGAAGCATGTGGGGAGAACCACTTCAGGAGCTTAAAGAAGCAGCAAAGAAATTTTGCGAAGATGTTTTAGGAAGTAGTCGTAGTAAGAATCAAATTGCAATTGTTACTTTTGAAAGCTATGTTACAGTTGAGAGTGAATTTACAAATGATTTAGATGCACTTACAGAAAAGATAGATAACCTTGATGATGGCGGTAGCACATATCTTGGTGAGGGTCTTGCAAAAGCAAAAGAACTTCTTGATGCTGTTGACGGAAATGTAATCAAGAATATGGTTGTTATGTGTGATGGTGTTCCTCATGATACATCATATGCATATTCAGTTGTAGAAGCATGTCCACTAGAATGGAATATCTACAGTTTATATTTTGCACAGGATGGTTATTCATCATCGGCAGCTCAGGTGATGCAGACAATTGGTAGAACAGAATATGTACAGGTTGAAGATGGTTCAAACGTATTGTTTGATACCTTTGAAAATACTGCTGCAGATGTAAATACATATGATACAAATCTGCTTGTTTTATATATTGCATGCCCTGTTGATGTATCAGTAACATTGTATGGTGTAACACTTGATAAATACAATACAGAAACAGCGTTCGGTAAGATGGAGTTTGAAGACGAGGGAAATAATGGAACAAAGAAAATAGTTACACTTTCATATAATCCGGATTATGAAATTGAAATCACAGGATACGATGAGGGAACTATGGACTATTCAGTAGAGTATTTCTGTAATGACAAATCTCTTTATAGTGTAAGCTACCCGACTGTTGAAGTTTCTGATGAGACTGTTATTAGTACAACAGTAGATGTTCACGATTCATCAATTGCTTTAAATGTGGATGGTGATAACGATGGTACTATTGACGAAGAAATTTATCCTAACACATCAGCTTCAAGTATTTGGTATAAAATAACAACTTGGTTCAAAAATCTTTTTTATGCAATTTTTGGAATTTTTGGATAATATATCTTAACAGCTCTATTCTATAAGTTCTTACAGGCAACTATAGTAAAAAAGATTACTATAGTTGCTTGCATTCTGCCTTATTTTTTAGGAGGGCGTATATGAAAAATATATTTAAAAAAGGAATTTCCTTGATGTTGTCTCTTGTTATAATGATGACAATATTGCCCATGAATTCTTTCGCTTCAGAAGAGCAAGATGTGAATATTAATAGTGATGATGTTTCATTGAAAGCAACAAATTCTGTAGGTGCTGTTGTAATGGACTTGGCTGAATCGGATGGAGAACAGACAACAAATCAGGAATATTACATAAGTGACCTGTACATATACAATGGGTATGCAAATGTTGAATTGGAAACCCGGGAAGAAGCAAAGTTAGTTGTGGCTATTTATGAATCTGAAGAATTTCAAATGGTTGGAAGCGGAACAACAATAGTCGCTGCAGAGTCAAAATCAGCAAAGGTGAAGATTGATTGCGATAATTGGCCTGAGTATTATTATGTTAAGGCATTTTTATTATCGACAGATGATTCTTCTGCATTATGTCCGGAACATAATTGTTTTTATTACACTGAAGAGTATGAAGAGTTTTTAAGTAAAACAATTTACGATTTTGATGAAGAAGAAGTTATCAATCTGGATGATGATGCAACAAACAACTTCATTGTTCTTGCTGATGGTGCTAGAACTATTGAAGCTACTGACAAAAACAATATTTTGGTTAGTGCAGATACAGAAAATGGTATTTACATCATTGATAATCCTGACTCAGAAATGAAATCTCTGAAAAGCGATAATGTATTGTATTACATATATGGTGATGGAGAAAGTGACTCAGTTATACTCTGTGTAGATAAAATAGAACAGGAAAATTCTCAGATAACTATATATGCCAAAAATGCTGCTGTTGAAGACATGCTTCAATATGCCAGAATTGAAAGAAATGTAGTAACAGCTGACGATGAATATGTTCATCCTGAAAATTTTGAAGCGTATTCTCAAGCAACAGCAAAAAATACAAAAGGATTATCTGCGAACCTTGTTAATATTCCTGAGGTTACTGTTGGGCCGTCGTTTAAACTTCCGGTAGGAAACGAAGATGATGTTGTTCATGGTGAAGTAGAACTGAAAGCAGAAGTAACTTTTAAACTGCATTTTTCTCTTGAACTCAAGTTTAAGTTTATTTTACCATACGTTGAATCCTATATAGATTCGAAAATAGCAATTAAGTTTGAAGCTACATTCAATATAGAAGCAAAAGGTGAAAAAAAGGGAACAATTGCAGATTTACCGAGCATATCAATTCCGGTATTCACAGGTGTTGCCGTTGAAGGAGACACCAAGTTGGTTTACGAATTTTCAGCAGCAATTATTATAAGCTTTACCGCATCTAAAGAATTTGGCGGCACCTACAAAACAGGTGAAGGAAGTACCAAAATCGATGAAAGTGAAGGTTTCTTTGAACCGAACTTTACAAGTGAAATTGAGGTAAAGATTGGACTTTCTGTTGATGTTGCTCTTGAATTACTTGAAGTTTTTGAAATGGGCGGTACCGTTGAATTTGGCATAAAAGGAAAAGCAGAACCGTGGTCTTATGAAATGTCATTTGATGTTAAGCACTTGTGCCCTGTATGTGTTTCAGGTGAAATAAGCCTGTATTATGTTATGGAACTCAAGATAACTGTGGGTGTTGACGAGATTTTCGGATATAATATCAACTGGATATATGAAATACTAAAAATTGATTTATTCAGTGCAGAGGTTCCACTATTTGAATTCTATGTAACAAATATAACAGGAAAGTACGAATGGCATAAGGGCACATGTCCACACAAGGCATATAAGGTTTATTTTACTGTTCAGGACATCAACGGTAATCCGATTTCCGGAGCAGTTGTTGGGACTTTGATAGCAGATTCATCAGGAAAGACATCAGAATTCTTTGAAAATAATAAAACTCATACTGTAAATGTTTCAGCTACAGATTATGTAAGTCAGGATAAATCATTTGAGATTAACGATAAGAGTATAAAAGTTGATATAACACTTTTGAAAGAAAATGAAGAACAACCAGATAACCCGGGTGAAGAACCGGGAGATGGTGGTGACGAAGGTGGTCAGCTCGGAGAAATTTCCTGGAACTATAATGAATTAACTAAAACACTTACGATTTCCGGAACGGGAAATATGGATAATTATACAGGATTTTCCAAAGCCCCATGGTTGCAGCATAAATACGAAATGCAGACAATTGTGGTTGAGGATGGTGTTACAAGTATAGGTGATTATGCATTTGCTCAGTGTACAAAAGTCACAGATTTGTCACTCCCTGATTCCATAATAAACATAGGATATGCTGCTTTTTACGGTTGTAGCTCTATTAACGAAATAATAATCGGAGATAATGTTAAAGTGGTTGATGATTATTCATTTTTTAATTGTAATAGCGCTGACACATTAATGCTTGGAAGCTCTGTTGATGAAATTGGAGCGTTTGCATTTGCACAATGTGAGCATCTTTTTGAAGTGGTTGTCCCGAAATCAGTGGGTACTGTGGAAAAAGGTGCTTTTAAGGCTTGTTATGCAATGACATATATTGAATTTGAAAATTCCTCATGTTCAATTGCTGATTATGAAGAGACAATTTGCGAGAACGCAACAATTTATGGACTTGCGAACTCAACTGCATCGGATTATGCATCAAAATACAACAGGACCTTTGTAACTGTTTCACCGGCAACTTATATGCTTTTGTACAATGCTAATGCAATTCCAAGCCTGTTGACTAATTCAATTAAATATACTACAAGTAGGTCAAATGCTATTGCAGGTGAGGAATATGTTCTTATTGTGTTAACAAACCATAGCGATATAAGTGGTTTTGACAGTGAAGATTTGTTGTATATTGACCAGAAAACTGCAACGGAAAATGGTGGGATTTCGTTCGATTATATACCAAGAACAAATAGTCAATGCGTAGCTTATATCATAGGTAAGGGTTCAAATTCAACAATTGAACAAACTATTGTCACACCGGGTGTAAGTACGGATGATTATGAGTTTGGCATTCAAGACCCATCTCGCACAGAAATCCGTAATAAAGATGGTATCATTCTTCATGCAAATGTTGAAGGTGCTCCTGCTGGTTCTTATGTAGTATGGACATCAAATAACAGTAAATTTGATGAAGATACTGATGGAAACAATTTGACAATCATTGCAAAGAACAAAGGCTGGACAACGTTTACAGCAACACTTTATGATGCAGACGGAAATGTTCTCGGCACAGATAGTGTTGAAATGTATTCTAAGTCAGGTTTCTTTGACAAAATTGGTGGTTTCTTCCGTTCACTCTTTGGTGGAACAAAGATATATGAAAATTAAATAAAAATTAATAGTGTGGTGGCGGCTCCACTTGTCAGGGGAGCTGTCATTTTTGTAAAAAAATGACTGAGGGGTAGTCGGATTTTCTCTCCCTCAGTCAAAATTTCGTTTTGCCAGCTCCCTCGTCAGAGGGAGCTAAGTATCAAGTTAATTTTCTTTCCCTGCTGTTTTGTGGGCTTTTTTTAAGACATTTGACAATGGGACTATTAAAAATCCCAATGCAAAGTTGCCTGCTGCATGGAGCAGGTCAAAATAGAGTCCTGTACCAATCCATGCAATCATACCCTTGAAATCAAGTCCGTACATAAGTGCCTGTGCGGGTGCATAAAGTATTCCGTAGCAAAGTCCGTGTAATGCACAAACTACCGAATATATGGGAACTGCAATTTTTGTGTTCATTTTCTTTGGTAAAAGCATTGTAATTGCCCAAAGAATCGTCCAGATATATAAATACGGAATCCACCACATTGCGAAACCGTTAAAAAGTCCGATTAAAAGCACAAAAACATATATTGGAATAAGTGCTTTTTTGCGATAAACAATGGTGTAAGTCATTGTCAGCATCCCAATCAGGTGAATGTTGGGCAATGCTTCCGTCATATATTTGGAAACGAACATTATGACACCCAACAGGGCGAAAACAACAAGGTCAACTAAATGTTGATAGCGTTGGTTTCTCATTATGCCTTAGTTGCAACGAATGAGTAAACTGCACCGTCAGTGATTTCCGTTGCATCAACACCTGTCATAGCATATTCGCCATTAATGTAAAATGCCCAGTAAGCACCATCTTCGTTGTAGTCATATCTGATGCCATTGACCGTGTCAACCATAAGACCGTAGTCACCCTCTGTGCCTGAAATGAGGTTTTTTTCAATAAGAGCTTCGCCAACAGTTTTTTCAGCATCATACTTGACTTCAAATTCCTTTTTTGTACCGTCAAGGTCTGTCACTTCGAAAGTGAACGACTTTTCAACTGTTTCCTGCTGATTTTGTGTGTTTTCAGGAGTTTCAGGTTCCTGATTTTGTCCGCATGCTGCAAACATAAGTACCATGGCCGCAACAAGTACCAATGAAAGAACAGAACGGAAACGATTTTTGATAATTTCTTTCATACTGTTTCTCTCCTTATAGGATATTATATTTTTTATAAAGGCTTTTCTCTATATCAGTTACCGTGACAAAGAAAATTTCAGTACCGGGTATTCCGACTTGCAAAAATGCGACATTTTCGCCTTCTCAAACTGTTGTTCAATGGCTTATCTCCTTTTGCGGCAAGGAGTGAAAATGTCTTTTTTGCTTACGGCGACGGACTCGTTCAGGAATTTCACCTGATTCCCCGACATACCGAACCTTTACGGAGAAAGTTTAACATAAAACAATTGCAAAATCAACTTGATTTATATAGAAAATCATATTAAAATGTACCTATATCAATAGGTGGTGTTATTTTGTGAACAAGAAAATAAAAATCACAGTTGCAGTGGTTCTTGCGATAGCAATTTTCGGCACAGGAATATTTTTTGGAGTAAGAGGTATGAAAATGAATGAGTATAAAAATGCTGATATAACCTTACCGAAAGCTTTTACAATTACAGCTCATACAGGTTGTATGAATACAGTCGAAAATTCTGTTGAATCAATGGAAAAAGGCATTTCAAATGGTGCAGATATAATTGAATTTGATGTACAATTTTTACCTGATGGTACTCCTGTACTTGCTCATGATGAACCAACGGGAAGTGAGTCAAGACTTGAATTTGCCTTTGAATTTCTTGCAAATCACAAGGATGTCAAGGCTAATGTTGATATTAAAGCCACAGTAAATATGCCTGAAATACAGCGTCTGGCAGAAGAATATGACGTTATGGAACAGATTTTCTTTACAGGCGTTGGTGATGACTTTGTTGATGCTGTAAAGACAGGTTGTCCAGACATTTCCTGTTATCTTAATGTAAGTGTTGAAAAGGCAAAAGCAAAGGACAGAGAATATCTCGAACACCTGGTTGAAAAAGTAAAAAATGCAGGTGCTGTGGGCATTAATTTCAATTACGAAAGTGCTACAAAGGAACTTGTTGATGTTTTTCACGAAAACGGACTTTTAGTGTCAATCTGGACGGTAAATGATAAATATAATATGTATAAAGTTCTTTCATTTGCTCCCGATAATATCACAACACGAAATCCTGATGAGTTAAGCAGAATTGTAAAGGAATTTAAGTAAAATTTTTTAATCGAAATTTGTAAAAATTATTGACTTTTTGTTAATTTAAGATTATATTAAATCTATACCAAATAGGAACGGCTTTTACAGGGCCGTTCCAACTATATCTATCGGTTGGAAAGGGGCTGCATAATTGAAAAACAATCCAGTTATTATCGACCTCAAAAACATAAGCGTCAGCTTTGACGACCATAAAATTCTTGATAACATTAACCTTTATATCCGTGACGGTGAGTTTATCACTTTGCTCGGACCTTCGGGCTGTGGTAAAACTACAACCTTGCGTATAATTGCAGGCTTTTTACAACAGGATAGCGGTGATGTTATTTTCGAAGGAAAAAATATCAATGGTGTTCCTGCATATAAACGTCAGGTAAACACCATTTTTCAGCGTTATGCCCTTTTCCCACATCTGAATGTATATGAGAATATTGCATTCGGACTTCGCCTTAAAAAGTGGAAGGAAAAGGATATTAAAGAAAAGGTAAGCGAAATGCTTACACTTGTAAATTTAAAGGGTTTTGGTTCTCGTAAAATTGATTCACTTTCAGGTGGTCAGCAGCAGCGTGTTGCTATTGCTCGTGCCTTGGCTGTGAATCCTCGAGTTGTGCTCCTTGACGAGCCTTTGGGTGCTCTTGACCTTAAGCTTCGTAAGGATATGCAGATTGAGCTTAAGAACATTCAGCAAAAACTTGGTATCACATTTATTTATGTTACTCACGACCAGGAAGAAGCACTTTCAATGTCCGATACAGTCGTTGTTATGAATGGTGGCGTTATTCAGCAGATCGGTACACCGCTTGATATTTACAACGAGCCTAAAAATGCATTTGTTGCTGACTTTATCGGTGAAAGTAACATTCTTGACGGTGTTATGAAAGAGGACTTTACTGTTGAATTCCACGGAATCAAGTTCCAGTGTGTTGACAAAGGCTTTAAACATAATGAGCCTGTTGACGTTGTTATCCGTCCTGAAGATATTGATGTAGTTGCACCTGAAAAGGGTATGCTTCAAGGTACTGTTACATCAGTTACATTCAAAGGCGTTCATTATGAAATTATCGTTGACATTGATAATTTTAAATGGATGATTCAGACAACTGAAAAGAGTGAAGTCGGAGATGTGATCGGCATTTCCATTAAACCTGATGAAATGCATATTATGAAGAAATCACAGTATTCAGGTCTTTACGGTGATTACAGTTCATTCAGTGATGAGTTTGACGAGCTTTCACAAGTTCAAGTAGGTGAGGAATAATGAAAAAGTCCTCCTTCCTTCAAAAGGTGCTTAATGCACCTTATATGCTTTGGTCGGTGTTATTTATAGTAGCACCGCTCATAATGGTGGCTTACTATGCATTTACAGATGCAGACGGCAATTTTACCATGAACAACATAAGCCAGATTGGAGATTATACAACAACATTTATTCTTTCAATCAGTTATGGTGCAGTTGCAACGGTGATTTGCCTTATTATTGCATATCCTTTTGCCTATGCTTTGGCACAGACTAAGGCTTCCTTTCAGCGTGTGGCAACAATGCTTGTAATGCTTCCTATGTGGATGAGTTTCCTTATCCGTACTTATTCCTGGATTACAATTTTGGGTGAATCAGGTGTAATTAACAGATTTTTAGGTCTTTTCGGTGTTGAACCATTACGAATGCTCAATACCGGTGGTGCAGTTATTCTTGGTATGGTTTATAATTTCTTACCGTATATGATTTTGCCATTATATACAGCACTTTCAAAGATGGATAACTCTCTTGTTGAGGCTGCACAGGATTTGGGATGTAATAAGCTCTACTGTCTTCGTAAGGTTATTTTTCCACTTTCAGTTCCGGGAATTGCAAGTGGCGTAACTATGGTTTTTGTTCCTTGCGTAAGTACATTCTACATTACACAAAAATTAGGTGGCGGACAGATTACTCTGATTGGTGACGTTATTGAAGGTCAGTTCCAGACTGCGTATAACTATAATCTTGGTGCAGCATTGTCACTTGTGCTTATGGTTATGATTTTAATCTGTCTTGGTGTGCTTAATTATTTCACAGACAGTGATGACGACGGAGGTGTGCTTATATGACAAAAACATCTCCATTATCAAAATTCTATTTAGCACTCGTATTTCTGTTCCTTTATGCACCAATGGTTGTTATGATGGTGTTCTCGTTCAACGGAACAGAAAGTACATATATCTTTGAGGGATTTTCACTTCAATGGTATGAAAAGCTTTTCCATGATAAGGTTACAATGGATGCCCTTAAAAATACGGTGGTATTGGCTATCGTATCTGCTGCTATTGCAACTGTACTCGGTACTCTCGCAGCTGTGGGCATCAACTCAATGAGAAACAAGCACATAAAGTCATCTGTTATGACTGTTACAAATATTCCTATGATGAACCCTGAAATCGTTACAGGTATCTCAATGATGCTTTTGTTTGTTTTCGCAGGTGTAATGTTTA
>JAFTUP010000088.1 GCA_017466205.1 Clostridia bacterium | reverse complement strand
CGTCACCGTTCATATCTGTGAGTAAGGATTGATAAGCGCTTAATTTGTTTGCACCTGCAACGTGCTGTAAAATCAGTCTTGCATCAACTGCTGAAATCTTACCGTCCTCATTTGCATCACCGACAACTGCTGAGTCACTTAAAACAGTCACTTTACCGTTTGAAGCTGAACAAGAATACACTTTGCCCGAATAATCAGTATTTTCGGAGCTCGAAAGAGTCAATGTTGATGTGCCTGAGCTCTTAAGAATTTTAAATTTAACAACAAAAACTGTTCCTTTTGTGCCTGTAAATAAGCCTGAATAGTTCACAGATGAGCCTGTATTGTGGAGACTGCCTGATGAGGTTATATCACCTGTATTACTGCTCACATACTGAAGCTCAGATGAATTGTAACCAAGCATTACATTGGCTCCCCAGATTTCCGTATCTGAGGAAAGCTTGACATAAATTGTTACAGTATCACCTTTCTTACCTGCAACACTCGTAGCAGAATATGTAATGCTTTCTGCACTTGCCGTAAACAAAGTAAATGAGCTTAAAAGAACAACCAAAGCCATTACACAAGCTGTAAATCTTATTTTTTTCATTAATATATCACCTATAAAGTATCTGATTAAAAAAGACGGAGAGGATTACCACTCCGTCTTAATTTGTTATATCAGAAAATTATTTTCTGCTCTTAAAAAGGTCAAGGATGTCACCCATATCATCGTCAGCACCGAAGTTGCCGCTGTTTGAGTGAATATCGTCCATAGCACCGTTATAAAGAGGCTTCTTTGCAACACCGTTAGCATCAAGACCAAAGCCTGTTGCAATAACAGTAACAACCATTTCGTCATCAAGCTTTTCGTCAAAAGCAACACCGAAGATGATGTTTGCATCTTCATCAGCCTGTGCACGAACGATACCTGCTGCTGTATCAACATCTTCAAGAGTGATGTCAGCAGATGCAGTGATGCTGATGATAACACCCTTAGCACCTGTGATTGTTGTTTCAAGAAGTGGGCTTGAAATAGCAGCATTAGCAGCCTGTTCAGCCTTATCCTTACCACTTGCACGGCCAATACCCATGTGAGCGTGACCTGCGTCCTTCATAACTGAAGTAACATCAGCAAAGTCAAGGTTGATGAATGCAGGCATTGTAATAAGATCTGTAACAGAGTTTACACCCTGACGAAGAACGTCGTCAGCAATGCTGAAAGCATTAGCAAATGTAATCTTCTGCTCTGAAACATACTTGAGTCTTTCATTAGGAATAACAATAAGTGAGTCAACGTGCTGTGCAAGCTCAGCAATACCAGCTTCAGCCTGCTTCATTCTGTGACTGCCTTCAAATGCGAAAGGCTTTGTAACGATACCAACTGTAAGGATACCTCTGTCCTTTGCGATTTCAGCAATAATCGGAGCAGCACCTGTACCTGTTCCGCCGCCCATACCTGCTGTAACGAATACCATCTGAGCACCGTCGAGCTTTTCAACGATAGCGTCACGACTTTCCTCAGCTGACTTCTGACCGATTTCAGGCTTTGCACCTGCACCACGACCTGCAGTTACCTTCTGGCCGATTGCAAGAGTTGAGTTAGCGAGTGAACGGTTAAGAGCCTGCTGGTCTGTGTTGATTGCGATAAGCTCAACACCTGATACACCAGCCTTTGCCATACGGTCAACTGCGTTTCCGCCGCCGCCACCAACGCCGATTACCTTAATGTTTGCGATGTCCTGATACTGATTATCAATTTCGAATGCCATTTTTAACATCCTCCTATGTATATTTTCACACTTATTTTTACTTATTTAAGAATGGATCGCACTAAACAGAACACACCACTCTAATATAAGTTATTTTAACACTATTAAAAAATAATTGCAATATATAATGTATATATTTTTTTCAATTTTTTATAAATTTTACAGTTTTTTAACACTTTTTCGGCTGAATTTACCGATTACTCTGTTTCAAGCGTTGTCCCCTCTTGATTTTCCGTGGTTTCTTCCCCGTTTGTTGTTGATTCTTCGCTTATATTTTCACTATTTTCGTCAGGTGCTTCTGTCGTTGATTCTTCCGTTACAGGCTCAGTTGTTGACACCTCTTCGGACCAGTAGCCCTTGCCGTTAACAGTAAGATTTATAGTACCGCGATAAAGACTGTTTTCCTCATTCTGTCTTTCAATTGCAGCCTGACCTAAAGCTAATTTTGAGGCAAGATTTTCGCTGTCAGTTTCACCTAATTCAAGTGTTATTCTTCCCTCATAAACAAGTTTTATGTTATAGATGTCTGATAAATTGATTAAAGTTATATTATTAAGTCCCACATTTTCACATTCTGTGAGCAAAGAGTTAAGCTTGTCAAAAACTCTTTCTTCTTTTAAGACAATAGTTTCACCAACATTGACTTTGCTGATTTCACCTAAATTTGCAAGGATGATATTTTCGCCTACAGTTTCCAAATCCTTTTCAAGAACCTTTCCGTTTCTGTCAAGAAGAATATAATATCCGTCAGCTGCAACCGCCATAAAGGCATCTGTTTTTGTAACGATAATTTCAAGTGTTGACGGTAATCTGCGTTTAATTTTCACTTCACCAATATAAGCTAACTCCTTTGAAATTTTGTCATTTATTGACTCTTTTGAAAGAAAAATAAGATTGTCGCCCGTCCGGACTCCCGATGCCTCAACAACGATTTCGTCAGAATACACCTTATCGCCCGAAACTGTGATTTTATTTATATTGAAAAACAAGGTCAACGCAAGAATAACACCAACAACAAGAAAAACAAAACCAATTATTGCACGTATAATCAATTTCTTTCGTCTGTTTTTCTTGCGTCGCTGATTAGTACGATTTATTATTCGCTCATTATTGGACATAGGAGCGTGATTATCTCTGTTATTCTGTTGTTGATTTTTCATTTTCATTCACCCTTTTTATGTCCGCGCCCAAAGATTCAAGCACTTTTTCCGGTTCCTCATATCCTCTGTCAATATGATGAATTTCAGATATTTCTGTTATACCCGCAGCACGAAGTCCTGCAAGAATCATTGCAGAGCCACCGCGAAGGTCAGTAGCTTTAACATTTGCTCCGTTGAGGTTTCTCACTCCCTCAACAACTGCCATTCTGCCTTCAGCGTGAATTTTCGCACCAAATCGCAAAAGCTCACCAATATGCTTATAACGACTTTCAAATATATTTTCTATAAATACGCTTGTGCCGTCGGCAATTGTGGTCAATGCCATCATCTGTGCCTGAGCATCCGTGGGAAATCCCGGATGGGGCATTGTGCGTATTATTTTTATCCGTTTTAACTGTTTAGGAGAAGAAAGCGAAATTTTTCTTCCCTTTATATTGACCTGACAGCCCGACTCACGAAGCGGCTGAATAATCGGTCCTAAATGTGACGGAATCACATTTTTCAAAGTGAGGCTTCCGCCTGTCATTGCAGCAGCAATCATATATGTTGAAGCCACAATTCTGTCAGGAATAATTGTGTGCTCTGCAGAATGAAGACTTAAAACACCTTCAACGGTTATTGTACTTTCACCTGCTCCGTGAATTTTTGCACCGCATTTATTTAAAAAGTCAGCTAAATCAATGATTTCAGGCTCTCGCGCAGCATTTATAATCACCGTTGTACCCTTGGAAAGAGCCGCTGTGAGAATTATATTTTCTGTTGCACCTACGCTTGGAAATGAAAGAGTTATACGAGTGCCGCAAAGCCCCTTTTCCTCTGCTGAACAAATTATGAGACCGTTTTCATTGATAATCCTTGCACCAAACTGCTCCATAGCCGAAAGGTGCAAATCAATAGGTCGCAGTCCTATCTCACAGCCTCCCGGAGTTGAAAGAATTGCTTTTCCCATTCTTCCCATTATTCCGCCGAGAAATACTATGGAGGAACGCATTTCTCTCATTAATTCATCAGGGACATCGTTTCTGTTCATTGTTGAAGAATCGACTGTAACTGTATGTCCCTCACGTAAAACAGAACAACCCAAATAACGGAGAATTTTTATTGTTGCATCCACATCAGAAAGACAAGGACAATTATGTATTACCGAAATTCCGTTTACAAGAAGTGTTGCTACAAGAATTGGCAAAACGCTGTTTTTAGCACCCTGAACAGAAATTTCACCGTTCAGACTTTTGCCGCCTTTTACGATTATTTTATTCAATTTTCACACGCCCTTTATAGCATAAATCATTGCAGAATATACTATGCAGTTTGTGTGTTTTTGGTTAAAGTGATGTAATAATCCTGCAGATTTCCGAAAGTGCGTTGAGCTTTGCACCCTTACCCGCATTCACAGAAAGTAACTGAAGCTGAGATTTATCATTTTTAAGCTTTAAAATTGTCTCTGCAAGCAAAAATCCGTCAAGATGCTTTTCTTCAATGAGAATCGCTCCGTCATCCTTGGCAAGTGCCATAGCATTGTGGTACTGATGATTTTCAGCGACATTCGGTGACGGGATGAGAATTGAGGGCTTGGAGAGTGCCTGAATTTCAGAAATTGAAGAAGCACCTGCACGACTGATTACAACATCACAGGCTGAAAGACAAATATCCATATTGTCGATATACTGACGAATTTCTATATTTGTACCTTTGCCGAAAGGAATATTCAATTCTTTAAGCTTATCCTCTACCCAGAAGCCGAACTTACCTGTTGAATGTAAGAAGCAGATATCCTTCTCATCCTTTAATTCACCGAGCATTTCCACTACTGCGTTGTTCACAGCATCAGCACCTAATGAACCACCCATTGAAAGGACAAGCATATCGTTATTTTTAAGACCCAATGTTGCTCGTGAAAAGTCACGGTCTGACTTAATAATTTCACGTCTTACGGGAAGTCCTGTTACAACAGGAGGATTTTTACATTTCATGTGCTTTTCTGCATCGGCAGAGGTAAGCATTACCTTATCAACTTTTTTCGCAAGGGCTTTATTTGCAACTCCGGGAAAAGCGTTCTGTTCGTGAATTGCAGT
This sequence comes from Clostridia bacterium, assembly GCA_017466205.1. Lineage (GTDB taxonomy): Bacteria > Bacillota > Clostridia > Oscillospirales > Acutalibacteraceae > Fimenecus. The sequence continues at coordinate 139 of JAFTUP010000088.1, read as the reverse complement.
TTTTATTCCCATTTTAACAGCAGAATTCAGAACAGGTCCTGTCACATAACCGCCAAAGCCGACTACCACATCAGGCTTGAATTCTTCAATGATTTTTTTTGCAGTCGAGCTTGCTTTTAAAGTGAGAGCTACTGTTTTT
>JAFTUP010000087.1 GCA_017466205.1 Clostridia bacterium | reverse complement strand
CATAGGTAAACTGACTTGAAATAGACGGAGCGACCATTGCATAAATTTTATACTTCTCGTTATTATCACTTTTCTTTATCAAATCAATTACATTTAATATATACGACTTATCCATAATAGCACCGAACGGGCACTGATATACACAAGCTCCGCAAGCTGTACATTTGCTGTTATCTATTGCTGCCGCATTTTCCTCATTGATTGATATAGCCTTAATTTTACAAGCATTCTGACAAGGGCGCTTGCGATTTACTATTGCAGAGTACGGACACACCTTTGCACATTGACCACATTCAACACACTTTGTCTTATCAATGTGTGCCACGTGGTTATGGTCAAAGGAAATCGCTCCTTTTTTGCAGACATCCTCACATCTGTGAGCAAGACATCCACGGCAGGAATCGGTTACTTCGTAACCTGCTGCCGGACACTCATCACAGGCAATTTCGATTACTTCTATCACATTCGTATTTTCCTTATCTCCGCCCATAGCGATTTTAACACGCTCGGCAAGGATTGCCCGTTCCTTATAAACACAGCAACGCATTGTTGATGTTTTTCCGGGAACGATAATTTTTGGAATTTCCAAAATATTTTCAAGAAGAGTGTCATTCCATGCCTGTTTTGCAACTTCACGAAGCACTTTATATTTCAAGTGCTGTACTTTTGTATCAAATTTTCTCATAATCCACGCTCCTCAAAAATAACTTACTTTTATGCGTTTACCCATTTCTTTCAGGCTTTTTGAAAGCTCCTCAACCAAATTCATCTTAATACTGAAATTTATCGGCAAATCAGGATTCTGATGCGCCGGGTTGATTGCTCTGCCCACATAGAAGTTTATATCGGTTGCTTCTTCAAATAATAACTGACATATCAGTGATGCACCGTCACGCTTATAATTCCAGTGCTCATACATTTCGTTTTCGCCCAGATAGTCCTTTGCGTATTCAATTACCTTGTTCATTGTAATAACACCTTCTGTTACCAAATCAACACCTTCGAGTTTAGCGATAGGCGGAACATCGGATTTTTCGAAATTTAATGTAGCCTGAAGCGGTTTTCTTAAATACTTTGCGGCAATGGAAGATGTTGTACCACCGCAGATAATGTGTTTTCCTTCTTTTGAGAAGAACAAGGACATCATTCTATCACAGTCATCACGGTTTGAAGGAGGCCCGAACAAAATGTTCATTGGCTCTCTTTTTCTGATTTTAACGATACAAGCTGTAGCATCGTCGCCGGGTTTTTGACCGTAAAGCTTATCACATTCGTCCACGAGAAGCGTTGATAAATTTTTTGCTGTAAGTCCTGTTACAGACATTGTTTCCATAAAGTCTATAATATCTTCACGTTTCCAGCCAAAGTTATATGCCATACCAATTCCGGCATGAGGGCAACCGTCACTCATAGCTATAAAAATATCACCTTCCTGCAAACGGACTACAGACTTGTATATTTTCTTTCCATCTATATTTGTTTCGGTTTTGGGGTATTCGTAATTTTTATTATCCCTAATAACAATCACCTGGGGATTATCATACTGAATTATTTCAGCTGGTTCATTATTTATGAGATGCATAATTGTAAACTTTGAGTATGCAACACCTCTTACAGAGCAAACAGGCAAAGTTGCAGCTATTGTCGCGACACATTCTTCAATTGGAAGTCCTGCCGCCATCATTGTTGAAATAATTTTTGATGTGAGTGTTGAAAGAATACTTGCTTTTACGCCGCTTCCAAGTCCGTCTGCAAGAACGATAACCGTAGAACCGTCGCTTTCTTCAATAACATCCACATGGTCCCCGCAAAGCTGTTCGCCGTAATGGTTTATACTTTTGTAGCCGATATCTGCACATAAATCATTCATTCTGAATCGACTCCTTTAGCTTTGCGAGAGCAATTTTTGTTTCTGCCGCAGTTTCACCTAAAAGTGATGCAATTTCCTGCACAATACGCATTTGTTTATCAACAACCTTATCCGCAACCTCTATGGTCTGACGGCTGATACTTTCTTTCTTTTCACGCTCATTCTGTTCATCGGTAATATCACGCATAATACCAATCAGAAGATGTGAATCTCTGTCATATACAACCGACTGCTCAATATAACGCTTATATTCAGCAAGATACACTTTCTTGTTTCTGATATCTCTGCCGCTGTTTTTCACCTCGATAAAATCTCTCGGATCCATAATACGAACAACCAAATCCCCAAGTACATCTGTGCTTGAGCGAATATTCATTATATTTCTTGCCGCTTCATTTATCTGCTGTACTTCCAATTCTTCATTAAGAACTATCAGACCGTTTGGTGTATTCTTAACGATAGTATCAGAAAAGCTTTCTGCCTTGTCTTTTAAGAAAGGTAAGCACATAGAGATTTCTGCTTTACCCTGACAAATAGCAATGGCTTTTTCACGACAGGTGTTATATCCGCAAGAACCGCAGTTGAGTTCGTCTGAGGGTTTAAATTTACCCATTTGACGAAGAACATTATAAATTTCGGTGTCAGAAGGCTGCTGTAATCTATGTTCAATGTATGTAAACTGTTTTTTCAGTTCTATATTATTCGGCTGCAAAACATCAAAGTCTTTGTTACCTGCATAATTTGCTATGGTAATAAAATCTTTAATAGGTGCTGTGCGGTGATACTTTTCCATAACAGGTCCACCGATACAACTACCGACACAAGCCGACATTTCAATAAAGCACTTATGAATTTTACCGCTTTCTATATCACGAAGCGCATCAACGCAGTTATCAATGCCGTCAAGAGCCATATAAGTATAACCCGGGGCATTTTGAGCCATTGTTTTAAGAATTCCTCCGGTTGTCGGGAAGAATCTTGCTCGGCTTTCTTCATTGGAATCCATATCCTGCTTAAGTTCAATATTCTCTTCTTTTAACCAATTTGTAAGTTCTTCAAAAGTCAAAACAGCATCAACAATGCCTTCGTAATGTTCTGCCTCGTCTTTTTTAGCAACACAGGGACCGATAAACACTGTTTTTGCTTTCGGAAATCTCTTTTTTATATCCATGCAATGTGCTTGCATAGGAGATATTACATCTGCCAGATATTCAAGCT
>JAFTUP010000086.1 GCA_017466205.1 Clostridia bacterium | reverse complement strand
GGTGATGAAACTCAGTATAAATATACTGTTCCGAATGTTAATCTTTTTGTAAATGATGTCCACGAGCAAATCAGAGAGTACAATAAAGCTAATCCTGATAATCCTATTGTACTTGACTATGAAGCAGGAACATCAAACTCCTGGATTTTAAGCGTTTTACCGTCGCTCCTTTTAACACTTGGATTTGTTATTCTTATGGTTGTAATGTTCAAAAAAATGAACACATCAATCACGATTGAAAACAACAGAGCGATGAGCTTTGGTAAAGCACGAATTAAGCGTGGAGACGAGGAAACTAAAAAAGTAACATTTAAAGATGTTGCAGGTGCAGACGAAGAGAAAGAAGAACTTACTGAGATTGTTGAGTTCTTAAAAAATCCTACTGAATTTTCAAAACTTGGTGCGAGAATTCCAAAGGGTGTTCTTCTTGTTGGCCCTCCGGGTACAGGTAAAACTTTACTTGCAAAAGCAGTAGCAGGTGAGGCTGATGCTCCGTTCTTCTCAATTTCAGGTTCAGACTTTGTTGAAATGTATGTGGGTGTCGGTGCATCCCGTGTCCGTGACCTTTTCAAAGAAGCAAAGAAAAGTCAGCCGTCAATAATCTTTATTGACGAAATTGATGCAGTTGGTCGTCATCGTGGTGCCGGTATGGGTGGCGGACACGACGAGCGTGAACAGACACTTAACCAGTTGCTTGTTGAAATGGACGGCTTTGGTGCGAATGAAGGCGTAATTGTTATTGCAGCTACAAACAGACCTGACATTCTTGACCCTGCACTGTTGCGACCGGGCAGATTTGACAGACAGGTTACTGTTGGTTATCCTGATATTAAGGGCAGAGAAGATATTCTTAAAGTTCATGCAAAGAATAAGCCATTGGCTCCTGATGTTGACCTTCGTCAGATTGCTGCAACAACAGTTGGATTTACAGGTGCAGACCTTGAAAATCTTCTTAATGAAGCAGCACTTCTTGCAGCAAAACGCAAGAAAATGGCTATCACTATGAATGAAATTGAAGAAGCAACTATGAAAGTTGTTGTGGGTTCGGAAAAGAAATCCCGTAAGATTTCAGACAAAGATAAGAAGATTACTGCATATCACGAAGCAGGTCATGCAATTTCATCATATTATCTTGATAATCAGGACCCTGTTACACATATTTCTATTGTTCCTCGCGGAATGGCAGCAGGTTTCACACTTTATACACCTGAGCAGGATAAAACACACATGATGAAGTCAAGAATGCTTGATGACATTGTTTCACTTCTTGGCGGTCTTGTTGCTGAACAGATTATTTTCGGTGACATCTCAACAGGTGCATCAAATGATATTCAGCGTGCAACTGAAATTGCAAGAAATATGATTACAAAATACGGTATGAGTGAAAAGCTCGGACCTATTGCATTCGGTTCTGATAATGACGAAGTTTTCTTGGGTAAGAATTATAATCATACAAGAAATTATTCTGAATCAAAAGCTTCTGTAATTGACGAAGAAGTTGAATCAATCATCAATAATGCTTACAAGAGAACTGAAAAAATTCTTACGGAGCATATTGACCAGCTTCATCTTGTTTCTGATGTCCTTGTTAAACTGGAAAAGATTGACAAAGAACAGTTTGAATCTCTTATGACAAATGGTGTATTACCTGAAGAAAAGCCAGCTGAAAAGGACGAAACAGTTACAGAAACCACAGAAGATACAGATAATGTATAATATTGCATAAAATACAAAAGCAACAGAGTATTAAATCTGTTGCTTTTTTTATGCTTTTAAAGTTGATTTTTTTCTTTATTTATTATAAAATATATACTAATATTTTTATATTCAAAAGTATATGAAAAAACGCGTGGCAATGGAGTGAAAGAAAATGAAACTCAATGGTTCTGAAATTTTAACTGAAGTTTTAATTGAACAGGGTGTTGATACTGTATTTGGTTATCCGGGTGGTGCAGTTCTTAACATTTACGATGCTCTCTATAAATACAGTGATAAAATCAGGCATATTTTATCAGCTCATGAGCAGGGGGCTTCCCATGCTGCTGACGGATATGCCCGAGCAACAGGCAAAACAGGCGTTTGTATTGCAACAAGCGGTCCCGGTGCTACAAACCTTGTAACAGGTATTGCAACTGCTTATATGGATAGCGTTCCAATGGTTGTAATTACAGGTAACGTTG
>JAFTUP010000085.1 GCA_017466205.1 Clostridia bacterium | reverse complement strand
TTCACAGACGTAAGACTCGCGTAAGAAGTCGGGAGTATGTTGGTACTTCGCTAAGCGCACAGGTCAAACTGTGAATCAAGGTGGCACCGCGGATATTTGTATTTATTCGTCCTTGACAGAATTAGTATATTTCTGTCAAGGGCGTTTTTGTTTTCCTCCTTTGGCAGTGAATATAAAATTGCTGAAGGAGGGTTCTTTTATGTTTATACTAAGTAAGCTCTGGAGAACCGAAAAGGTTCTCGAAAAATAGAATATAAACAATTCGCATCATTACAAAAATCAAAACATAAATAAATTTTGGAGGATTTAACCATGAAATATAATAATATTGAATTTAACACATACTTTAAAAACTATCCTGACACAAACGGCTTTTTCGGTAAATACGGTGGTTCATATATTCCGCCCGAACTGCAAAAAGCAATGGATGAAATTACTGAAGCTTACCAAACAATCTGCAAATCAAGCAAATTCATAAGTGAGCTTCGCAGAATAAGAAAAGAGTTTCAAGGCAGACCTACACCTATTTCACACCTTGAAAGGCTTTCAAATAAGCTTGGCAATGTTCAGCTCTATGTAAAGAGTGAGGATTTAAACCATACAGGAGCACATAAATTAAATCACTGTATGGGCGAAGTGTTGCTTGCGAAATATATGGGAAAGAAAAAAGTTATAGCCGAAACAGGTGCAGGTCAGCACGGCGTTGCTTTAGCCACTGCTGCAGCATATTTCGGTATGGAGTGCGACATCTATATGGGTGCAGTTGATATAAAGAAGCAGGCACCTAATGTTGCAAGAATGAAGATACTCGGTGCAAGAGTAATTGAAGTAACCGACGGACTGCAGACACTCAAAGAAGCTGTAGATGCGGCATTTACGGCATACTGCAAAGAATACAAGGATGCAATTTATTGTATCGGTTCTGTTGTCGGACCTCATCCTTTCCCGATGATGGTAAGAGATTTTCAGAGTGTTGTAGGTATTGAAGCAAGAGAACAGTTTATAGATATGACAGGTGAACTTCCTGACGCAATTGTTGCCTGTGTTGGCGGCGGCTCAAATGCTATGGGACTTTTCTCAGGATTCCTAAATGATCCTGTTGACATTTACGGTGTCGAACCATTAGGACGCGGAACAGCTTTGGGCGACCACGCTGCAAGCCTTACCTACGGCAGCGAAGGTATTATGCACGGATTTAACAGCATAATGCTTAAAGATGAAAATGGCGAGCCTGCACCTGTATATTCCGTAGCAAGCGGACTTGATTATCCGTCAAGCGGTCCTGAACACGCATTTTTGCATGACATTGGCAGAGTTAAGTACGATGTTGTAACTGATGATGAAACGATTGATGCTTTCTTTGAACTTTCCAGAATGGAAGGTATCATACCTGCAATTGAAAGTTCTCATGCAGTTGCCTACGGCATGAAACTTGCAAAGACTCTAAGCAAAGGATCAGTTCTCATCAACCTCTCCGGCAGAGGCGATAAAGATATGGATTATATCATCGAGAAATACGGAATCAGGTAAATCTAAAAAGGAAGCTTGGATAAATAATTCAAGCTTCCTTTTCGTTATTTGCATATAATTCTTTCGATTGGTCTTTTGATAAGCTTCAGCCAAAGCTTTACTGCCACCCCCGTAAGCACAGCAGACAGTATAGTACCTTCTCTTGTTCCTACAAGTTCTCCGCCAAAGAAAATTAAAGAAAGCACAATAGAAAATGCAACCCACGACACATCAAATGCAATTTTAACATTTGAAAATTCCTTGTGTATTACATCGGAGAGAGCTTTTACAAATGCCTCACCGGAATTTAAAATCACATTTGCAATAACACCAAGGGTGATGCCAAAGCCAAGAATAATAATACCACTTATAACAAGAAATAGCTTTACTATGTAAATGTCGTTTGGTATAAAGCTTACCAAGTACAATCCAAAATCCGTAAAATATCCGAATAATAATGATAGCGGTATCTGAAGAAGCTGTACTGGCTGAAAGTTTTTACGAAGTAATAACACTTGTCCAAGCAGCAGAACATAGTTTGAAATTGTAAGCCATGTTCCAAATGATAAAAATGTGAATTTGATGCTGACAACATTTGCAACTGAAGATATTGGAGAAACACCCAACTCTCCGTGCTTGGTAAGTGCAACACCAATTCCCATAAAGAACAGACAGAGAATAAATAACAAATATCTCTTTAAGGCTTCTTTCTTGCTCATAATCGTTACCTCTCGTTCTTGCATTTTATAATCATTTCCGTAACATCGGTCAATACCAATTCGCCATTTTGATTAAATACCTCAAAGGTAAGCTCGACAATGCCGTTTTTCTCATTGCGTTTAGTAAGCTTAGATACAGTGCAGGTGCTTGTAAGAACATCATTTGGAAAGACAGGCTTAAACCACTCAATTTTTGTTGACTTTCCTGCAAGAAGCTCATCGCCTGCCAAATCAATTTCAAGATATTTTGCCCATACCGACATAAAGGACATTACGCCCGGTGCAATAAGGTTTCCGAATATTGTTGACTTTGCATATTCTTCATCCGTATGAAGCGGAATCGGATCATACTTTCTTGCAAAATCAATCATATCATTTTTATTTATAACAGCAGGCTCAATCTGCGTTTTTGAACCCAATTTAAATTCTTCAAAATACATTTTCTTTACCCTCGTTTCCGATTTCACTTTTTTGATATTATACCATAAAATGTTTGCGAAATCAATAAACCAAAATAAAACATCATCCTAAACAATGCAATAAATCTAAAATCAAATCTATGATTGTTTTATCAAGGTAATAGTGATGTATATACACTTAACTAAAAATTTCATCACTTGTTTTTTTAACTCCTGCCATTGAAAGCAATAAAATCATATGTTAAAATGTCATTGTAAAAATGGTAAGCAGTTAAAACGGTAAGCAGTTAAGCAGGTACAGGTATGTTCCATCCTATGGGATAGGTATGGGCATTTTCGGTACCTGCTTTTTGTCATTTTTACAGGAAAACAAAATAATTTTATTGGAAGCAAACACACGTATTAAGTCTATTTAGAGACTTTTGCGTGTGTTTTTTTGCTTTCGGAAGGAGGTAAAACAGATGAAATTGCAAAATTTCAGCGAGTGGTCAAGGTTTGGTGCGATTTGTTTATCTGCTGACTTGATTTGCTCCTCAGTATTGGGGGTGATAAAGTTCAGGCATTAAATTGATCGTTAAACAAACAGCCACACAAACAAAAAACAAATTATTTAGGAGGACTCAAAAATGAGTGACGAAAGAAACAACGGATTATTCGGCGGAAATGAACCTATCGATCTTGGAAGTGATGCAACCTTTACAGACCTTCCCGATTTCAGCAGTGATGATTTTGACAGCATTTTCGGAACTGCGGAAAAGAAAGACGATGCTCAGACAGAAAGTGCAGAAGTTAAGAGTGAAACACCTGCACCTACAATAACCGATAAACCGGAGGAAACACACGCAAATGAAGAAACAACAACCGTATCA
>JAFTUP010000084.1 GCA_017466205.1 Clostridia bacterium | reverse complement strand
TGCCGTACCGAGCTTTTAGGAACAAAGAGTGAAAGTATTGAAAGAGCCGAGGACAGAGAATTGTTCAAGGAGCTTTGTGAAAGCCTTGGAGAGCCTGTGCTTCCTTCGGATATTGCAAATTCTATGGAAGAAGGATTGAAGGTTGCAAAAGAAATAGGTTATCCCGTTGTGCTTCGACCTGCATTCACTCTCGGTGGAACAGGCGGCGGCTTTGCAGACAATGAGGAAGAGTTTTTGCAGATAATGAAAAATGCGCTTAGTCTTTCACCTGTCCATCAGGTTTTAATCGAAAAGAGTATTAAAGGCTTTAAGGAAATCGAATACGAGGTAATAAGAGATTCCAACGATACAGCAATTACTATCTGTAATATGGAAAATCTTGATCCTGTTGGTATTCATACGGGTGATTCTATTGTTGTGTGTCCTTCGCAGACACTAACAAATAAGGAATATCATATGCTTCGTGATAGCGCACTTAAAATTATCCGTGCTCTTAAAATCGAAGGCGGCTGCAATGTTCAGTTTGCACTTGATCCAAAATCATTTCAGTATTATTTGATAGAGGTAAATCCGAGAGTATCTCGTTCATCGGCACTCGCCTCAAAGGCAAGCGGATATCCGATTGCAAGGGTATCGGCAAAAATCGGTGTGGGTATGACACTTGACGAAATCAGAATAGCGAACACACCTGCATCCTTTGAACCCACTCTTGACTATGTGGTAACAAAAATGCCGAGATTTCCTTTCGATAAATTTACCGATGCAAACAACAAGCTTGGCACACAGATGAAGGCAACAGGCGAGGTGATGTCAATTGGCAGAACATTTGAAGAAAGTCTTTTAAAAGCAATTCGTTCATTGGAAATCGGTGTATGGCATTTGCATCACAAAAAGTTTGATGAAATATCGGTTGCAGACCTGCTCGATTACATCAAAATCGGAACTGATGACAGAATTTATGCTATAGCAGAATTACTTCGCAAAGGTATAGAAATTGATACGATTTGCAAAAACACACAGATTGACAGATTCTTCATTAGAAAGCTAAAAAACATCATTGATGAAGAAGGAGCATTAAAATATTCTGTTGGGAATACAGATGAACTTATAAAAGCAAAGAAAATGGGATTTTCAGATAAGGAAATTGCACTGCTGTGGAACAAACCTGAAAATGAAGTATTTAAAACAAGAAAAGAAGCATGCATTATGCCTGTATATAAAATGATTGACACCTGTGCATCAGAATTTGACAGCTATATTCCATACTTCTATTCAACCTACGAGGGCGAAAATGAATCAAAGGTATCGGATAAGAAAAAGGTAATCGTTCTTGGCTCGGGTCCTATCAGAATCGGTCAGGGTGTGGAATTTGACTATTCAACAGTACATGCCGTTAAAACAATTAAGGCAGCCGGTTTCGAGGCAATTATTATAAATAACAATCCCGAAACAGTTTCAACTGATTATACAACGAGTGATAAGCTCTATTTTGAACCGCTGACACCTGAAGATGTAATGAATATTATTGAATTAGAAAATGCAGAGGGTGTAATTGTAACCCTTGGAGGGCAAACTGCGGTAAATCTTGCACAGCCATTGTATGACAGAGGTGTAAAAATTATCGGTACAGACTGTGCAGCAATAGATAAAGCTGAGAACAGAGATGCTTTTGAAAAACTGTTAAAAGAGCTTGGTATCCCACAACCGCCCGGACGTGCAGTTACGAACATAGAAGATGGGATAAAGGGGGCGGAAGAAATTGGCTATCCCGTACTTGTAAGACCAAGCTTTGTATTAGGCGGACGTGCTATGCAGATTGTTGCAAAAGAAGAAGCTCTTCGCCACTATCTTAAAACTGCCGTAGAAATTGACGAAGATAAGCCGGTTTTGGTTGATAAATATATCAGGGGCAAGGAGCTTGAAGTGGATGCTATATGCGATGGCAAGTCAGTATTTGTTCCGGGTATTATGGAGCTTGTTGAAAGAACGGGAGTTCACAGCGGCGACTCAATAAGTGTTTATCCCACATACAGCGTATCCAAAAAGGTCAAGGAAACAATTCTTGATTATACCGAAAAATTAGGACTTGGCATTGGTATTATCGGACTTTTCAATATTCAGTTCATTGTGGATGAAAAAGAAAATGTTTATATCATCGAAGTAAATCCGCGTTCTTCAAGAACGGTGCCATTTCTCTCAAAATCTACAGGCTACAGCCTTGCAGATATTGCAACTTTGGTTATCCTCGGAAAAAGCCTTAAAGAGCAAGGTGTAACAGAGGTTTATCCTGACGAAAAAATGCGTCATTATGTAAAAGCACCTGCATTCTCATTTTCAAAGCTTAACGGAATGGATTCGTATCTTTCACCGGAAATGAAGTCAACAGGCGAAGCAATCGGATATGATGATAAATTTCCAAGGGCGATGTATAAAGCACTTACGGCTTCGGGAATGAAGCTTCAAAATTATGGTACTGTTGTTGTAACGCTTGCCGATGAGGATAAAGAAGAGGCCCTGCCGCTTGTTAAGCGCTTCTACGATATGGGATTCAATATCGAGGCAACAATCGGAACGGCAGAGTTTTTGAAAAAGCATGGCATTAAAACAAGAATACTCAGAAAGCTCTCAGAAGGAAGCACGGAGATACTTGAAGCAATTCGTGCAGGATATGTCAGCTATGTTATATGTACCCGTGCCATTCTATCGGGTGTGCACTACGAAGATGGCGTTGCAATAAGAAGAACAGCAACAGAAAATAATATCACAATGTTTACATCATTAGATACAGTAAAGGTTTTACTGGATGTTCTTGAGGAAATGACAATAGGAATATCTACAATAGACGCTTAAAGGAGGTATGCACAATGAAAAATAAAAAGACGGTTATTACAGTGGGATCTGTTTTAGGTGGGACTTTTCTTGGACTGATTTGTTGTGCAGTAGTAAAATTTATCAACAGAGCAAGGAGGAACGGATAATGCACTTTACGAAAATGCACGGCCTTGGAAATGATTATTTGTATGTTTACGGCGAAGTGCCTGCAAATATTGAGGATTTGTCAATAAAGTTATCTGAACGCCATTTTGGAGCAGGTTCGGACGGAATGATATATATTTCTCCGTCAGAAATTTCAGATTTCAAAATGCGAATATTCAATGCAGATGGAAGTGAAGCAAAAATGTGCGGTAATGGCATCCGCTGTGTCGGAAAGTATGTATATGACAAAGGCTATACAGACAAAAAGCACCTCAGAATAGAAACTCTTTCGGGCATTAAAACACTTGATTTGAATGTTTCAAATGGCAAAGTAAAAACGGTATCTGTAGGAATGGGAAAAGCCGAGGTGACAGAAAATCTACAGCTTGATGTAGATGGTGAAAAGGTCACCTGTACTCCTGTTTCTGTGGGCAATCCTCATGCAGTCAGTTTTGTTGCGGACATTGAAAAAGCACCGCTTTTGACGTTAGGGCCTAAAATGGAGCATCATCGTGCTTTTCCGGATGGAGTAAATGTTGAGTTTGTGGAAGTCATAGACAGGCACACTCTTAGAATGCGTGTATGGGAGCGTGGCAGTGGAGTGACAATGGCCTGCGGAACGGGTGCCTGCGCTGTGGCTGCGGCAGCAATAAAACAAGGTTACTGCTCGTTTGATGATGAAATATCTGTTGTGTTAGACGGTGGTACTCTGAAAATAAAAATAGCGCCGGACTATTCTGTTACCATGACGGGACCGGCAGAAATGATATACGAAGGAGATGTAATAGAATGATTACACCAAACACACATTACGCAGACTTAAAGGATTCATACCTTTTTTACAACATTGCACAGAAGACAAAGGCATATTTGGCAGCAAATCCCGATAAGCATCTTTATCGTATGGGCATCGGCGATGTATCACTTCCGCTTTGCGATGCTGTAATTCGTGCACTGCATGAAGCAGTTGACGATCAGGCGAAGAAAGAAAATTTTCACGGCTATATGCCCGAATGCGGAGCACCGTTTCTTCGTGAAACCATCGCAAAATACTATGCCGACAGAGGAGTAACAGTATCAACCGATGAAGTGTTTGTGTCCAGCGGTGCAAGTGACGAACTTGGTGATATTCTCGATCTTTTTGACCGAGGCAGCTCTGCACTTGTAATCGAGCCTGCATATCCTGCATATGTTGATGCAAATGTTATGGCAGGCAGAAAAATAGTACATCTTGCCTCGGGAAAAGATAATGGATTTTTGCCATCACCATCCGAAGAGGTTAAGGCGGATATTTTATATATTTGTTCTCCGAACAATCCGACAGGTGCAGTGTTCAGCCGTAATCAGCTTCAGGCTTGGGTGGATTTTGCAAATGAAAATGGCTCTGTTATTCTGTTTGATGCAGCTTATGAGGCATTTATAGAAGATGAAAGTTTGCCTCACAGTATTTTTGAATTAGATGGAGCAGAAACCTGTGCAATTGAAATTTGTTCACTGTCAAAAACAGCAGGATTTACAGGAACACGACTTGGTTATACTGTTATTCCCAAAAAGCTTATAAGACAGGGCATGAATTTTAATGAAATGTGGGTAAGGAACCGTACAACAAAAACCAATGGTGTATCATACATAATTCAAAAAGGCGGTGCTGCAGTATTTACACCCGAAGGGCAGAAACAAATTCACGATAATATAAAGGTTTATAAGAATAATGCAAAGGTGCTGATGAAGGCACTTGACAAACTTGGAATATGGTACTGCGGTGGTAAAAATGCTCCTTATATCTGGATGAAATGTCCGGATGGTATGGGAAGCTGGGAGTTTTTCGATTATCTCTTAAATGAGATTCAGGTTGTCGGAACTCCTGGAGAAGGATTTGGCGCTTGCGGCGAGGGATATTTCAGATTTTCCACTTTCGGAAGTCCGGAAGATACGGTAGAAGCTGCAAATCGTTTGGTAAGTTTGCTTGGAAAGAAGTGATATGAATGCGAGATTATAAAGCAGAATTTGAAAATAGAGTCGAGTTCATAAAGTCTGTATTAGCTGATAGTGGTGCAAAAGGTATTGTGTACGGAAATAGCGGAGGTAAGGATTCTGCATTGGTTGGGATTCTTTGCAAAGCTGCTTGCGAAAACACTGTTGGAATTATTATGCCTTGTAGCACAAAACGAAATTATGATGAAGATGCGGTGGATGCAAAAGAGGTTGCACAGCAATACAGCATTGAAACAAGAACCGTGGATCTGACTCCTGTAAAAGAAGCAGAGATTAATGCACTTGCAGGCATAACGGAATTGAATAATTCAGCTCTAAGCAATATGGCACCTCGTATTCGCATGCTTACATTATACGCTATCGCTGCAAGTGAAAACCGACTTGTTGCAGGAACAGGAAACCGTAGTGAGGCTTATGTCGGTTATTTTACCAAGTGGGGTGACGGAGCACATGACTTTAATCCGATAGCTGATTTAACAGTAACGGAAATATATGAATTTCTACGTCATCTCCATGCTCCTGAATTTATAATAAAAAAAGCTCCGTCAGCGGCCTTGTTTGACGGTCAGACTGACGAAAGCGAAATGGGAGTAACCTACGCGGAATTGGATGCTTATATTGCCGGAAATGCTGTTGACGAAGATAAAATAAAGATTATTGATAGGTTGCATAAAACAAGTGAGCATAAGAGAAAAGGCGTTCAGCCGTATTGTAAGTGAATATAGTCATATACCAAGGCACTCGATTGCGAGTGCCTTAATTTTATATCTTCGTAGACTTTTGCAAATAATTGTGCTATTGTTTGTTGCTGATGAAAGTTAGGTGTAAATAATACCCGACATAGAATAAATAAATATATCGTTTTAAGGTTTCTTTCTTGCTCATAATCGTTACCTTTCAGGCTTGCATTTTACAATCATTTCCGTAACATCTGTCAGCACCAATTCGCCATTTTGATTAAATACTTCAAAAGTAAGTTCAACAATGCCGTTTTTCTCATTGCGTTTTGTAAGTTTAGATACTGTGCAGGTGCTTGTAAGAACATCATCTGCAAATACAGGCTTAAACCATTCTATCTTAGTGGACTTTCCTGCAAGAAGTTCATCTCCAGCCAAGTCAACTTCAAGATATTTCGCCCATACGGACATAAATGACATAACACCAGGAGCGATAAGACCTCCAAATATGGTTGATTTAGCATACTCTTCGTC
>JAFTUP010000083.1 GCA_017466205.1 Clostridia bacterium | reverse complement strand
GCCGCAGAACCATTGAAGCTGACTACTTTTGCATTTTTGTTATATGTATATGTGTATGTGTTTCTGTTCTGCTGTGCCACTTTAATCTTCCTTTACCTTAAATTTACTTTAACCGCTCTATTGTGCGAAGCTTTGCACTTCGGCTTCTGTTATTCATATCAAGCTCTGACTGTTTTGCGGATAAACCCTTGTTTATTATTCTGCCCTCAGGAGTTTTTCCGCATACGCAAACAGGAAATTCCTTTGGACAAGTACATCCCACAGTAAACTCACGGAATTTTTCTTTAACTGTCCTGTCTTCAAGAGAATGGAATGTTATTATTGACAGTCTTCCGCCAACCTTGAGGCTGTAAAACATATCTTCAACCGCTTGGCTGAGTGTCGATAACTCTTCGTTGACTTCGATTCTTATTGCCTGAAAGGTTTTTCTTGCAGGATGTCCCTCTCGTCTGTATTTAGCAGGAACTGAATCCTTAATCAGCTCTGCAAGTTCAAGAGTTGTTTCAATTTTTTTCTGTTCTCTTGTTTTTACGATGTTTTTTGCAATACTTCTTGCAAACTTCTCCTCGCCATAACGACTGATGATATTCACAAGCTCCTGTTCAGAGTATCCGTTTACAACATCATAAGCACTTTTTCCGGATTTGCTCATTCTCATATCAAGAGGTGCATCGTGATGAAATGAAAAGCCTCTTTCGGGAGTATCAAGCTGAAAAGAGCTTACGCCTAAATCAGCTAAAATTCCGTCAGCCTGTCTTCCGTCTAATATATTTTTTATGTTGCTGAAGTTATCATTGACGATTTGTGTCTGTGGCATATTGCCGATTCGTTCAGTGATAACCTTAATGGCGTCGGGGTCACGGTCAATAGCTATAAGAACACCGTCCGGGATGCGTTCCAGTATTGCCCTTGAATGCCCCGCACCGCCACAAGTACAATCAACATAGAAACCGTCTTTTTTAATATTAAGTGATTCAATTGTTTCATCAAACAATACTGAGATATGTGAAAATTCCATTTTAATTACCAATCAATATCTTCTGAATAATCAATTTCAGCATCATTATCAAGATAAGTAATCTTGAATTTGTCCATAGACCAGATTTCAACTCTGCGACCGGCACCGACAACAGCAACCTCTTTCACAAGAGATGCATATTCCACATGCTTTGCATCGAGAGTGACACGCCCCTGATTATCAACACTAACCTCACAAACCTTGCTGAAAAATTCGGTTTGTTCTTTCGGTGACCTGTGCTTCATTCTGTACTGTTCTGCAACTACATCAAAATTTTCCTGAGGATAAACAAAAAGACAACCATTAGCACCGGGCATAATAAAGAACTTTTCGCCAAGCTGGTCGCGATAACGAACAGGAATGAATAAACGATTTTTTGAGTCAAGATTATGGTAATTTGAGCCAACAAATGTCACTTTTATCTCATTCCTTTCGTAGTTATTTTTTATCTAAAATTCCTTTTTCATGTATTTTTAGTGCATTTTGCCACCACTTAACGCATTCATTATACATTATAACAAGAAAAAAATCAACAAAATCGCAAAAATTCTTTTGTGCATTTTTCTACAAAATTTTTGTTTTATTTTTGTTGGTTTTATACAAATAAAAAAACACCCCATTTTCAAGAAAATGGAGTGCGTATATGTTGTATTTTATTATTTTATAAACGACTTTTTATATCCCTCAATAGCATCGTCGATAATGTCCACAGCGGCAAGAACACCTTTTGCTTCATCAATTGCAGTATCCTTATTTTCAAGCATTTTATACACCTTGAAGAAATGAGTCATCTCATCAAAAATATGCTTCGGAAGCTGGCTGATATCCTTATACGCATTGTATGTGGGGTCACCAAACGGGATTGCGATAATCTTATCGTCAGCGTGTCCACCGTCAACCATTGATATAACACCGATTGGATAACAACGGACAAGCGCCATTGGTTCAATTTTCTCCGAACAGAGAACAAGCACATCCAACGGGTCATTATCGTCTGCATAAGTTCTCGGAATAAACCCGTAGTTTGCAGGATAATGAGTTGATGTATGAAGAACACGGTCAAGCTTTAAAAGACCTGTTTCCTTATCAAGCTCATATTTCATTTTACTACCCTTGCTGATTTCGATTACAGCTTCAAAGTCTTTTCGTGTAATTCTTGCAGGGTCAATATCATGCCATATATTCATTATTTCTTAACTCCTTTATATTCTTCAATCAATTCTTTGCGGACTCTCCAAAGATTTTCTGAAAGGTCAACATAATAAGTATGAGGATTCTCAAATCTTTTAACTTCTTCCCAAAGATTGTCAATCTGTTCTGAACAATAATCTCTTATTTCATCAACTGACGGTTCTTTATAAACACACTCACCTTTTTGGAAAACAGGCACGAGCATTTTTCTCGCAACAAAGTTTTCAACCTCTTTACGCTTCCAGGTAAAATCAGGGTCGAAAAGAGTGTACGGCTTGCTGTCGTCAATTTCTTCATCATCCAATGTGAGAACATCAGCGATAGCCTTACCTGTTTCACAGTCAAAAAGTCTGTAAAGCATTTTTGAGTGAGGTATTGTAATTTTACTTACATTTTCAGAAAGATTGATTTTAGGGATAATCTTACCATTCTTTTCAACTGCACTCAGCTTATAAACACCGCTGAAAAGTGGTGCTGATGCTGAGTTAATAAGTCTTTCACCAACAATAAAGCAATCAACCTTTGCTCCCTGGAGAAGCATATCATTGATAATATATTCATCAAGTGAATTTGATGCAGTAATGTTACAATCAGGATAACCTGCCTCATCAAGCATTTTTCTTGCTTTTTTAGAGAGATATGTTATATCACCTGAGTCGATACGGATACTTACAGGTCGTTTGCCCATAGGTGCTAAAACATCATTGAAGGCTTTAATTGCATTAGGAACACCAGAACGGATTGTATCATAAGTATCAACAACAAGTGAGCAGTCGTCAGGATACTGTCTTGCATATTCACAAAATGCTTCATATTCAGAGTCAAACATCTGCACCCAGCTGTGAACCATAGTATTCATTGTAGGAATACCGAATTTTTCACTCTGCACAACACCCGACGTACCGACACACCCGCCGATATATGCAGCACGTGAGCCATAGAATGCAGAATCAAAACCAACTGCACGACGAGTACCGAATTCAGCAACACTTGTACCCTTTGCAGCACGGACAAGTCTGTTCGCTTTAGTTGCAATAAGACTTTGGTGATTCATACAAACCATAAGAATAGTTTCAATAAGCTGTGCCTGAACAATAGGACCACGAACCTTGATTACAGGCTCATTAGGGAAAATCGGTGTTCCCTCGGGAACTGACCAGATGTCACACTCAAACTTAAAATTGCGAAGATAGTCAATAAACTCATCACAAAGACCGAGTGAAGAAAGATATTCCAAATCAGACTCTGTAAATGAAATGTTTTTAATAAAATCTATAATTCTTGAAAGCCCTGCAAAAACTGCAAAGCCACCTTTATCGGGAACTTTTCTGAAAAACACATCAAAATATGCAATTTCATCGTTTTTACCACTCATAAACAAGCCGTTAGCCATTGTCAGCTCGTAAAGCTCCGTCATTAAAAATCGATTTTTATTGAGAGATTCATTATTCATACATATCACCTGTTTATATTTTAACAAAGATTTATGTAAAAGTCTATAACAAATTATTGAAGTGAATTAAAAATTAGTATATAATTATTATAACATAAAGTTAGGAGTAATAATTATGAATTTTAATGAATTGATTTTAAAAAGAGAAAGCTGCAGAAATTATAACGGTGAACCTGTAAATACGGATTTACTGTTGAAATGCGTTGACGCTGCAAGACTTTCACCATCTGCTTGTAATTCACAACCCTGGAAATATTATATTATTAACGGTGACGAAAATGCAGAGAAAATAAGAGATTGTATTCAGCCAAACGGTGCTAATAAGTTTGTGCAGAATTGTCCTGCATTTGCAATTGTTACAGAAAGGCCTGCAACGCTTAAATCCTTCGTTATTGAAGCAGTTAAAAACAGCCAGAAATGGGCTGAAAATGACATTGGCCTTTCAGTTGCTCATTACTGCTTACAGGCTGCAGACCTTGGTCTTGGTACTTGCATTATCGGTATGGTTGAGGAAGACAAAGTCCGCGAATATTTTGGAATTGAGGATAAAATTCGTCTTGTAATTGCAACAGGATATTCAGCAGATGAAAAGCCAAGAAACAAAGTGAGAAAAGCATTGGAAGATGTTTGTACAGTAATTGAATAAGTGCAAAATGCAATCGCGTAGGGACACTTCGCTCCCTCTGTGAGGGAGCTGGCTGCGTAGCAGACTGAGGGAGTTACTCCCCAGTCACTCGCAATGCTCGTGACAGCCCCTCTGAAATGGGGCGTTTCTTGTCTGTCCGTATTAAAGTGCAATATAAAACTGAATAGACACAAAACAACAGTTCCCTTTGATGTCAAGGGAGCTGTTTTATTAGATAAACTATATTTTGTAGGAGACGATAAGTTTCACCTGCCTCTACGAGCGACCAAATGGGTTTGAAGTTTAATATTGACTTTAAGCATTTTTTGATGGGTATTGATAGGGTGGTATAAATAGAGAAACCCGGGTAGAGTTTTTCTCCACTCGGATTTCAGCTACTCAAGGGTTTTCACAAACATATACATAATGCTCGTCAAAATCTTCATATTCTTTATCTTCGCCATTGTCCTTTGCACCAATAATGGTATCCACATAATCTTCAACCAACCACAGATATTCTCTGCCTTCATCATCCTCAAACAGTTGAACTTTATCGCCTTGCATAGATTGGTCCCATTTCGAAAGACCGTCTGTTCTTGAATCCTCCCAAATTGAAGCTCCAAGCATTGTTGTAGGATAAGCATATTCCGGTAATTCTTCTATTCTCACATAAACATTGTCTTTGTAAGTTATTGATGAATAATCCGAAGCAACAAGATATGGCTTTTCAGATGCTACAAAAAGCACAGAAAAAACGAATACTTCTAACACAAACCAAAGCCATAAAACAGCAATTACAGAAAAACAACCACCTAAACAACCGATTTTTTTACCGCTGTTCCGCTTTTCAGTGTTCGCTTTATGAATTTCGGCATTCAGAATGTTTTTCTTTAAAACACTGGGTTTGCATAAATGTTTAAAATACATACCTCTCAAAGGGTATGCAAGAAACATTGAAATGAAATCCATGCCCATATCAGATTGCAAGCCTAATTTTTTGTATTTTTTAATTATTTCTTTGCTGTTCTTTCCCTTTGCATTCAACAATTCAACTTGCGTACCGTTACCAGAAATGAGTTTAGGATACATAATCTGAAAATCCTGAAACATCAGAGTTTTGTCTCCCAAATCAAAGCCATCGTGTTCAACTGTAATTAAGCACTCTGGACATATATTTGAAATTTTATATGTACAGTCTACCTGTAAAATCAAATCCATAAGCTCAGAGGTTGCCTTTTTAACAAATTTAAACATCAGTTTTTCTTTTAGTCCTGCGGCACTGTTATCCAATTCTCCAAAGTCTTCATCAGTTAAAAATTCACCTGTAATTTTAATTACTATTGAATCTTTATTATCGTTTATTTCAACCCATTTGCTTTCATCGGCTCTTATTGAATATAACTGTCCGTCAACATCAATCTGCATTACATAATAAAAATCGTTAGCTATACAAATTCTTTTGACTCCGTCTTTACTTGCAGAAAAAATATCCTCAACAGTTGTATCTAATGCAACTGCAAGCTTTTCAAATGTTTCAATTCTCGGAAAAGCCTGCCCGTTCTCCCATTTAGATATTGATTTGTCTGAAACATCTAATTGATTAGCAAGCTCAACTTGAGTGAGATTTTTTTCTTCACGAAGCTTACAGATATAGTTTCCGAATTTGTACATATTCATACTGATCACCTCTGTATTCATTGTACTTGTTTTTAAGTTTTTTGCAACAAAATCAAGGTAGAATTTAATTAGAAATCTCAAAAACACATATTTTGAAGGTTAACATCAGAAATCCGAGGTCACAAAGCCTCGGATTTTAATATATCTGAAAAATAATTACTCAGTATGCTGTGGTGGAGCATAGGGGGATCGAACCCCTGACCTCTTGACTGCCAGTCAAGCACTCATCCCAACTGAGCTAATGCCCCATGTGTATAATATTCAATTTTTATGAGGGTGCGTTTCTGAGTGCTTTGGGCTCCCAGCTGAGCTATACCCCCATATTTGAAGTAATAAGTAAGAGTGAATAGTGAATAAGTGGACATACTGAGTAATTTGTATATTAAGTAATAGTGCATAGGCAAAGATTAAACTCCCTCAGTCAGTTCAACAAGGGCATGTATGCAGGCATGGAAAACCCCTCAGTCTCGCATACGCTCGCCAGCTCCCCTTTCAGGGGAGCCGAGTGCCACTACGCATTGTTAAATCGCCCCGACAAATCGGAGTTTGTCTATCTCTTTTGAGAATATGGTAGGGCGGGGGCTCGCCCTCGCCGAAAAGCGATATGTTAACCAACGACGGCGGGGTCAAGACCCTGCCCTACCATTGTATATAGAGTTTTATTATAATCTTACTGAAATTCCGTTGTCTTTGAGATAGTGTTTTAAGTCCATAATCGGGATTTCGTTGAAGTGGAAGAGTGATGCAGCAAGAACAGCATCTGCTTTGCCCTCATTGAAAGCATCAAGAAAATGAGATTTTGCACCTGCACCACCTGATGCGATTACAGGCACGCCTACACACTCAGAAACTGCACGGTTAAGGTCATTGTCATAACCTGTTTTTTGACCGTCACAGTCCATACTTGTGAGTAATATTTCCCCTGCACCTCTTTTAACTGCTTCTTCTGCCCATTTAACAGCATCAATGCCCGTTGGAATTCGTCCACCGTTAAGGTAAACTTCCCAACCTTTATCATTTCGTTTAGCATCAATAGCACAAACGACACATTGACTACCGAATTTATATGCAGCGTCATTAATAAGGTCAGGATTTCTTACAGCAGCAGAGTTTACTGATATTTTGTCAGCACCTGCACGAAGAAGTTCTTTAAAATCGTCAACTGTACGGATTCCACCACCAACTGTGAATGGGATAAAGATATTATCAGCAACCTGACGGACAATTTCAAGCATTGTTCCTCTGCCTTCGTGAGTAGCAGTAATATCAAGGAGAACTAACTCGTCAGCACCCTTTTTATTGTATTCAATAGCACATTCCACAGGGTCACCTGCATCACGGATATTTACAAAACTGACACCTTTTACAACTCGACCATTTTTCACATCAAGACAAGGTATAATTCTTTTAGCGTACATTATTTTACCTCCATTGATGCAAAATTTTTGAGTATCTGAAGCCCCACATCACCTGATTTTTCAGGGTGGAACTGTGTTGCGAAAATATTGTTTTTACCAACTGCAGAATGAAAATCTATTCCATAATTTGTAACTGTGGCAATATCGTTTTCATCCTCAGCATGAAGATAATAAGAATGGACAAAATAAACATAACTGTTTTCGGGAATATCTTTAAAGAGAGTATCTTTTTGCTTGATTTCCAATGAGTTCCAACCGATATGAGGAATTTTAAGTCCCATATCAGGTGAGAATTTCTTGATTTTACCCTTGAAAATACCAAGCCCTTTAACTCCCGGTGACTCTTCTGACTCTTCAAAAAGGAGTTGAAGTCCAAGGCAAATACCTAAAAACGGTTTTCCGCTTAAAGCATTCTGTTTTACTGTTTCAACAAGTCCTTTTTTGCTCATTGAGTCCATTGCATCACCGAATGAACCAACACCCGGAAGTAAAATCTTATCACAAGCGTTGATTGTTTCGGGATTGTCTGTTATTACACTTTCGGCACCGATAAAATCAAGAGCTTTTTTTACACTTTGCAAATTACCTGCACCGTAATCGATTATTGCTATCATTTATTTCATTCCTTAAGACGATAATATGGTTATTTTAGCACAGTAAAGTGAGAAAATCAATACTGTATTACTTGTTTTAATTGACTTTTGGAATCTTTTACTGTAAAATCCTTGTGACGGAGGTGTCACCTATGAACGATATTTTAAACAAAAAAGGTTTTATCAGTGATATGGACGGTGTTATCTATCACGGTAACAAGATTTTGCCCGGTGTTGCTGACTTTATAAACTGGATGATTGATAATGATAAAAAGTTTGTATTCTTGACAAACAGCCCTGAAAAAACTCCTCACGAGTTAAGTATGAAACTCGAACGAATGGGACTTAAAGTTTCTGCTGACCACTTTTACACAAGTGCTATGGCTACTGCAGCATTTTTAAGTAATCAGAAACCGAGCTGTACTGCTTATGTTATCGGTGAAGCAGCACTTACAAAAGCTCTTTATGACCAAGGAATTTATATGAATGATGTTAATCCTGACTATGTTGTGGTTGGAGAAACGAGAACATATAACTTTGAAAAAATCGAAAAGGCTGTTGAACTCGTTCTTAAGGGTGCAAAGCTTATTGGTACAAACCCTGACATTACAGGTCCTACTGAAAAAGGAATTATGCCTGCAACCGGCTCTCTTATATCCCCTATTGAAATTGCAACGGGCAAAAAGGCATATTTCGTTGGCAAACCAAACCCATTGATGCTTCGACACGGTTTGACGAAACTCGGCTGTCACAGTGAAGAAATTGCATTTATCGGTGACAGAATGGATACTGACATTATCGCAGGCATTGAGTCAAATGTTGATACTGTGCTTGTATTATCAGGTGTTACATCAATGGAAAACATTGACCTTTTCCCTTACAGACCAAAATATATTTTTGAAAATGTTGGGGAAATTCTTACAAAATAATAATTTAAGGCATAAAAAAAGTCGGCACAAAATTGTGTCGACTTTTTTGTTTGATTTAAAATCGTTTGTGCAACAAATCGGAGTTTGTTGAGTACACAACAACGGCGGGAGCAAGCCCCCGCCCTACAATTCACACCATATTGGTTAAATATTATAACTTATCAACGTCTGCGTCTGTAATCATGTGGAAGCCTGCAGCTTCAAGTGCTTTTTCTGCTGCATCGTTATCAGCCACACGAAGAACAACATAAGCGTGTTTTTCTGTACGAGCCATAAATGCGTAAAGATATTCCATATTGATATTTGCACTGTCAAGGACTTCAAGAGCCTTTGAAAGTTTACCGGGCTGGTCACCGATTTTTACACCTACAACATCAGTCATTTTAAGAAGATAACCTGCATCTGTCAATGCTTTTGTTGCAGTTTCGTTATCATTTACGATAAGACGAAGGATACCGAAATCCTGTGTATCTGCGATTGAGAGTGCTCTCATATTAATATTGTTTTTTGCAAGAATATCAGTAATATCAACAAGTGTACCCTGCTTGTTTTCAACGAAAATAGTTAACTGTTTTAATGACATAATCTTACCCCCTATTAATCGTAAAGCTTACGCTTATCAACAACACGAACTGCTTTGCCCTCGCTACGAGCAATACTCTTTGGTGCAACAAGGTGAACAGCAGGATTGATACCAAGCATAACCTTCATGGCATTTGCAAGTGCTTTTTCCTGTGCTGTAACACCGCTTACAGTATCTGTAAACTGGTCAGGATTCATTTCAACCATAACATCGAATGTGTCATTATTATTTACACGGTCAATGATAATCTGATAATTTGGCTGATAGCCTTCTTTAAGAAGAACTGCTTCAATCTGGCTTGGGAATACGTTAACGCCACGGATAATAAGCATATCGTCACTTCTACCCATAGGTTTTGCCATTTTAATAAGAGTTCTTCCGCAAGAGCAAGGCTTACGTGAAAGCACACAGATGTCTCTTGTACGATAACGAAGAAGCGGGAATGCTTCTTTATCAAGAGATGTGAATACAAGTTCACCCTTGCTGCCTTCAGGTAAAACTTCACCGGTATCAGGGTCGATAATTTCTGCTAAGAAATGGTCTTCATTAATGTGCATACCTGTCTGTTCTTCACATTCAAATGATACACCGGGACCTGAAGTCTCTGTAAGTCCGTAAATATCATAAGCCTTGATGCCGAGAGTTTCTTCAATCTGACGACGCATTTCGTTTGTCCAAGCCTCTGCACCGAAAATACCTGCTTTAAGAGGAATCTGGTCAGGAGTATAACCCTGTTCCTTTAATGATTCACCGATATATGCAGCGTAAGATGGAGTACAGCAAAGGATAGTTGCTTTAAGGTCCATCATAAACTGAATCTGTCTTTCTGTGAAGCCTGATGACATAGGAAGTGTAAGGCAACCTACACGATGACTACCACCGTTAAGTCCGGGACCACCTGTGAAAAGCCCGTAACCGTAAGCGACCTGACAAACATCTTCATTTGTGCCGCCTGCTGCAATAATTGCACGAGCACAGCAGTCTTCCCACAAATCAATGTCATTCTGTGTATAGAAAGCAACAACTCGTCTGCCTGTTGTACCTGATGTTGACTGAATACGAACGCATTCACTGAGAGGTTTTGCAAGAAGTCCGTAAGGATAAGCATCTCTTAAGTCTGCCTTTGTAAGGAAAGGAAGCTTATGTAAATCCTCAATACCTTTAATGTCATCAGGTGTAACACCTTTTTCATCCATTAAATTCTTGTAATAAGGCACATTTTCATAAACATGCTTTACCTGTTTTACCAATTTTTCTGATTGAAGCTTTTTAATATCTTCAACAGGCATGGTTTCAATTTCTTTTTGATAATATCTTTTTTCCATTTTGTATCGCCCTTTCTGATGTTTTCTTATTTGTTTTAATACGGAACACAAAAAGCCCTCTGCATTCCAATTCGGAATACAGAGGACGAGAAATTCCCGTGGTACCACCTCTATTTACCATTACCTATCGATAACGGCCTCAGAGTGCTGACACACCCTTGTCGATATAACGGTCGAACCCGTTTGACCTACGCAGTTCAATTGACCTTCAGCCAACGACTCACGGAATGAATTCACCGACTTTACATTACTGCATCGCACCGTTCACAGCTCTCTGAAAATGATATTTTCGGGTACTAATTTCCGTTCAAGCGCCTTTATTACTTTAACATTTTAGCACATTAAACACTTATAGTCAAGTATTTTTTATGAATGATAACCTAAATCAAAGGCCTTTTTATTCATTTCAACGAATTTTGGTGCAACTGTATTTTCAATTGCAGTAATCCAACGCTCCTTCGGAATATCGAAATATTTTGCAGCCTTGCCCATAAGAACAATATTTACTGCCTTTGATGAACCTGCCTGTTCAGCCAATGTAAGAGCATCAAGAGCATCAACACTTACGCCCTTCCGGGTTAATTCGTCAAGAACTGTTTCAGGATATTCTGCTGCACCGATAATAACAGGCATTGGGTCAATCTGCTGAGTATTCACAACGATTTTACCGTCTTTTTTTAGGTATTTAGCGTAACGACCTGCTTCAAGCTTTTCAAATGAGATAATAATGTCTGCTTCACCGTCTGTAATGATTGGTGAGTAAACCTTATCACCGAAACGAACATAAGTTACAACAGAGCCACCACGCTGACTCATACCGTGAACTTCACTAACTTTTACATCATAACCTTCGTCAACTAAAAGACGACCCAATAATTTAGATGCAAGAAGACTTCCCTGTCCGCCAACACCAACTATCATAACACTAACAGTTTTCATTTCAGTCGCCCTCCTTATACAATAGCGTCAAAGGCACAGAGCTGTTTACAAACTCCGCAGCCTACACATAATGTTGCATCAATTCTTGCTTTTCCGTCTTTCATACTGATTGCAGGACAACCAAGAGTCATACATCTCTTACATGATTTACACTTATCAGCATCAACCTTAAGCGGTGCTTCGTGCTTAACAGATTTAAGAAGAACACAAGGTCTGCGAGAAATAATAACTGATGCTTCTTCAACAGCAAGCTCTTCTTTAATTACATCATTACAAGCCTTCAGGTCATAAGGGTCAACTACTCTGACTCTGTTGATACCAAGAGCCTTACAAAGTGCTTCAAGGTCAACCTTTGCAGCAGGGTCACCCTTAATGTTATAGCCTGTTGTAGGGTTCTGCTGATGTCCTGTCATACCTGTAATTGAGTTATCAAGGATAATAACAGTTGAATTTGTAGCATTATAAGCCACATTTACAAGACCTGTCATACCTGAATGCATAAATGTTGAGTCACCGATAACTGCAACGCTCTTTTTCTCAGCCTCACTACCTCTTGCAAGGTTAAATCCGTGAAGGCCTGAAATTGATGCACCCATACAAAGAGTTGAATCAAGAGCATTGAGTGGTGGCACAGCACCAAGAGTATAACAGCCGATGTCACCGAGTGCTGTAATCTTATTCTTCGCAAGTGTATAGAAAAGACCTCTGTGAGGACAACCTGCACACATCATTGGTGGTCTGTTTGGAATAACTGCATCCGCTGAAACACTTTCAGGTAATTCCTTACCAAACGCTTTTGCGATTGTTGCCTGTGAAAACTCACCCAAAATTGAGAACTTTTCTTTACCGATTACATCTATACCGAGTGATTTAACGTGATTTTCGATAAATGGGTCAAGTTCTTCAATTACATAAAGAGTTTTAACCTTTGATGCGAAATCTTTAATAAGCTTTACAGGTAATGGGTATGACATACCGATTTTAAGGACACTTGCACTGTCCCCCATAACCTCTTTTACATACTGATATGAGCAACCTGATGTAATAATACCGATTTCATCAGAATTAATTTCAACTGTGTTATATTCACAATTTTCAGCA
Source organism: Clostridia bacterium (assembly GCA_017466205.1). Classification (GTDB taxonomy): domain Bacteria; phylum Bacillota; class Clostridia; order Oscillospirales; family Acutalibacteraceae; genus Fimenecus. The sequence goes on along the minus strand of JAFTUP010000083.1, from coordinate 3,910 downwards.
AATTCCTGTAATGCCAATGTTCTGTCCTCTACAAAAGGATGACGCTTAATTGCATTACCGGGCATCATAATGTATTTTGCAGGATTCTTTTCGTAGTCCTTTAATACTGCAGGCTGTTTTTCACCTGTTTCGACGATTGACTGGCTGTGTGCAATTCTTGTACACATACGAAGAAGAACAGGTGTATCGTACTTCTCTGAAAGCTCAAAAGCATTTTTAGCGAATGTATATGCTTCCATAGAATCAGCAGGTTCAAGCATAGGCACTTTTGAAGCCATAGCATAATGACGAGAATCCTGTTCATTCTGTGATGAGTGCATTGCAGGGTCATCAGCAACACAGATTACCATACCACCATTCACACCTGTATATGAAAGTGTGAACAATGGGTCTGCTGCAACATTAAGACCAACGTGTTTCATAGCACAAGCTGAACGAGCACCCGCAAGGCTTGAACCGAAAGCAACCTCACAAGCAACCTTTTCGTTTGGTGCCCACTCGCTGTGAATATCGTCAAATTTACTTAAAAATTCTGTAATTTCAGTTGATGGTGTACCGGGATAGCTTGAAACAACACCAAGACCACCATCGTGCAATCCTTCTGCGACTGCCTGATTTCCTATCATTAATTTTTTCATTTCTATTTCTCACCTTAAATTATGATTTATTCTGTGAATCAACAAGACCTTCGCCACCGTAAATCTTACGAAGCTTTGGTTTTTCGATTTTTCCTGTCGGGTTACGAGGAACATCTGCGAAAATAATCTTTCGAGGTCTCTTATATCTTGGAAGACTCATATAGAATTCATTGATTTCTTCTTCTGTGCAAGTCATATCCTTCTTAATCTCGATAATTGCAGTTGCAATTTCACCGAGTCTCGGGTCAGGAAGACCGATAACGGCAACGTCCTTGATTTTTTCGTGAGCAGCAAGGAAGTTCTCAATCTGAACAGGATAAAGGTTTTCACCACCTGTAATAATAACATCTTTTTTACGGTCAACAAGATAAATAAAACCTTCTTCATCCTGCATAGCCATATCACCTGTCAAGAGCCAACCGTCCTTAAGTGTTGCTGCAGTTGCCTCAGGGTCACGATAATAACAAGTCATAACACCGGGACCTTTAAGACACAGTTCACCAACATCGCCTTGTGCAACTTCATTACCCTCAGGGTCAATAATTTTTGTTTCCCAACCGTAACCGGGAACACCGATTGCACCAACTTTACGAACATTTTCAACACCTAAATGCACAGCACCCGGGCCGATTGATTCAGAAAGACCATAGTTGGTATCGTACTGCTGATTCGGGAAGTATTCAAGCCAACGCTTGATAAGACTCTGCGGTACAGGCTGAGCACCAATGTGCATAAGTCTCCAGTTTGAGAAATCAAATTCATTCAAGTCGATTTCGCCACGGTCAATAGCATTGAGAATATCCTGTGCCCAAGGAACAAGCAACCAAACGATAGAGCATTTCTCCTCACTTGCCACCTTAAGAATATTTCTTGACTGTGTACCTTTGAGAATAATGGCTTTTGAGCCTGATAAAAGACTACCAAACCAGTGCATCTTCGCACCTGTATGATAAAGTGGCGGAATACAAAGGAAGCAGTCATCCTTTTTCTGTCCGTGATGAGCCTGCTCAACTCTGCAAGAGAAAATCAGGCTTTCGTGATTATGTAAAATAGCCTTTGGAAAACCTGTTGTACCTGATGAAAAATAAATTGCCGCATCATCTGATTCCTCCAACCAACATCCGTGGTAAGAGCTTGAACATTCAGAAACAAGTTCATTATAATCATCCGCAAAAGCAGGACAACTCGCACCAAAATAAATGAGTTTGCATTTTTTACTGATTTTATCAGCAACAGCTTCAACTCGTCCTACAAATTCATTGCCGAAAATGAGAACATCAGCCTCAGCTAAATCAAGACAATAATCGATTTCATCTGATGAATAACGGAAATTGAGAGGCACTACCAAAGCACCTGTTTTAAGAATACCGAAATAAATAGGCAACCAATCAATGCAATTCATTAAAAGGATTGCTACCTTTTTCCCTTTTCCGATTCCGTTTTGAGTAAGCATATTCGCAAGACGATTTGCTTTTTCTTCAAATACTGCCCAAGTGATTTCCCGACGATAAGGACGTCTTGCACCGGATTCAACAAGCTCAAATTCACTCCAAGTGATTCGTCTTGTTTCCGGTTGCTCAGGGTTAATTTCAACTAATGCAATATCATTAGGATATTCACGAGCGTTTTTTTCAAGTAAATGTACGATTGTCATAATATATTCTCCAATTTTACAATATTTTAATATTTTACTTTATAAACAACAAAAAATCAATAGGACTGACAAAAACAAACTTTTTTATTTTCCCTATTGACATATTTACTTTAAAGTGCTAAACTTTAAATCATTAAAGTAAATAATACCATTTTTCATGGTATTTGTCAAGGAGAGATTATAATGACGACAACAATGATTATCAGTATTCCAATGCTCATTTGCTTCTTTGTACTTATGATTGGTGTTGGTGTTTACTGCAGAAAACACTCAACTAATGTTGACGGCTTCGTTTTAGGCGGCCGAAGTGTTGGTCCGTGGCTTACAGCTTTCGCTTTCGGTACTTCCTACTTCTCTGCTGTTATTTTCGTAGGTTATGCAGGTCAGTTTGGTTGGAACTTTGGTCTTGCTTCAACCTGGATTGGTATGGGTAATGCCTTTATCGGCTCACTTCTTGCATGGGCAGTGCTTGGCAGACGAACAAGAGTTATGACACAGCATCTTGACTCAAAAACAATGCCTGACTTCTTTGAAAAGAGATACGATTCAAAGGCTCTTAAAATTGTAGCATCAGTTATCGTATTTATTTTCCTCATTCCATACACAGCTTCTCTTTACAATGGGCTTTCTTCTCTCTTTAATAATGTATTCTCTATTCCATACTGGGCAGTTGTACTCATAATGGCAGTGCTTACCGGTATTTACGTTATTTTTGGCGGATATATGGCAACTGCAATCAATGACTTTATTCAGGGCATTATAATGCTCATAGGTATCGTAGCAGTAATCACTGCCGTTCTTAATAAAAACGGCGGATTTACTCAGGCTGTTGCATCTCTCAGTGAAGAAGCAGGTGCTGAATACACATCAATGTTCGGGCCTAATCCTGTATTCCTTTTCTTCGTCGTTATGCTTACTTCTTTAGGTACTTGGGGATTGCCACAGATGGTTGGTAAATTCTACTCAATCAAAGACGAAGGCTCAATCAAGAAAGGTACTGTAATTTCCACAATCTTTGCCATTATCGTTGCCGGTGGCTGCTACTTCCTTGGCGGTTTCGGTAAGCTTTATAAAGAAGAAATGGTTGCAGGCGGTTACATTTCTGAGACAGGCGCAGTTATGTTCGACAAGGTTGTTCCTACAATTCTTTCTGATTTAGCACCTGTTATTATTGCTCTCGTTATCGTGCTTGTTCTTTCAGCATCAATGTCAACACTTTCATCACTTGTTCTCACTTCATCATCAACACTTACACTTGACGTTATCAAACCAAACCTTGAGAAAAAAGGAAAAGTTGATGATAAAAAGAGCATCTTAATTCTTCGTATTTTCATCGTTTTCTTTATTGCAATTTCAGCAATTATTGCAATTCTTAAGGATTCTATCTGGTCAAAGTCAGTGTTTATTGCACAGATGATGGGCGTTTCCTGGGGTGCATTGGCAGGTGCTTTCCTCGCACCATTCCTTTATGGCTTATACTGGAAAAAGACAACAAAAGCTGCAGTTGTTGCAAGCTTTATCTTCGGTACAGGACTTGAAATCGTACAGCTTTTAATCAGTATCGGTCTTATCACACCAACAACTCCAATTTTAAGCTTTGTATTCACAAATTCACTTT
>JAFTUP010000082.1 GCA_017466205.1 Clostridia bacterium | reverse complement strand
TGACCGAGACATTTTGGCGGGGGTACGGGTGTCCGGTGGATACCTCTGCGAAGCAGAAGCACCGACCGAACCGGCAGGTGAGACTCGTCAGCCCCTACAACACACCTAATTAGTTAAATTTTATAATCAGCAACGCAGACCTAATACTTATGACCCTGAAACAAAGACAGGTGTTGTTATTTTAACAATCGGTGCAAGAGAAGAACGAGACACATACAGTATTTACGCAGTCTGCGGTGAAATTGCACGCGGAATTCATCAGAATGGTTTTGTAGAATAAAAAGAAAAGAGGTAATACGGAATTTACTCCGCGTTACCTCTTATTTATTTGCTTTCATTTTCTATTTCTTTAAGATACTTATCTATAATTGTTTCAAGCAAATTATTAACTGAACGATTTTCAATTTCTGCTTGTTTGATTAGTTTTTCACGCATTTCTTCACTGACTCTCAATCCTATTTGAACTTTGATTGTCATAGAATCACTCCTTTACTAACATTATACTAACACTTTGCATAAAATACAACTCATCACCCTGCTAACACTTTGTTAGCTTTGTCAATTGAATAGTCAATGCTGTTTTGCTAAAATTATATTGATAGTTTAAATAAAATGGAGTGTTAATATGATTTTAGATTATGAAAAATATTGGCAGAACTTTGTACATAATGTTAAGTGGTTAAGAAATCACTATGAATTTTAGGAAGATATAATGGCAGAAATAATGGACATAATTGTTGATTTGCTCCTTGAGCTTGAAAAGGGTAACGGTAAAGATGACTTGAGTGTAGAGGTTGTTTATAAAATCTATAGCTTTTTCGGTGTTCTTCCTAAAATGTTATTTGAAGAATCTTTTGGTGATGAATAATAAAAGCAGAGCAAAAACGCTCTGCTTGCTTCATGTTATTTAAGTAACGGAATAACACTTTCTGCTACAATTTCATAGGCTATGGCATTAATATGAAGTCCATCGTAAGTGTATTCTTCTTTTAAATTCCCGTTTTTATCTTTTAATTTATCTGTAAAATCAAGCCATACACAGTTGTAATTTTCGCAAACCTTAATGTATTCTTTGTTCATTTCTTGAATTTTCTTGTTGCTTCGTTTTTCAAATCTGTCACGCATATTTTCGTTTACAGGATAAACTGCTTCAAGAATAAAATTCACATCAGGGCAAGCTTCTTTTGCAGACTTTATTATTTGTTCAACATTATTAATTGTCATTGATAACGGAAGACCACGACCAATATCATTTGTACCTATAAGAAGAACAATGTTTTTTGGGCTTATGTTCAACACATTTTCCTGAAGTCTTTGGAGCAGTCTGTCAGTTGTGTCACCGCTTATACCTCTGTTATAAACTGCCTGACCACTTGATTTTGAAAAATCATAAAACAACTCATACCAATTAAAAAAATCAGTAATGGAGTCACCTAATAACACAGTTTGATTTTTAAGGGCATATTTTTTGTTGAGTAAGGAATAATTACTCTTTTTAGTAGTCATTTCCTTACTGTATTCAGTAAGTTTTGAATAGTCAGTATTTTTTCGGAACATTGTTGACACCTTATTCATTTAAGAAATCTCTTTTCATTATACATTCTTCAAGGAAAGAATTAACAGTATCCATAACAGTCAAATCCTCTTTGGTAATCAAAGAATAATCAATATTCTTATAAATCTCATAAGCCTCAGGACTGTTTTCACCAAGTATGTTAATCCTTGCGAAGGTATCGTTAAGATATTGTTCAGCATCCTTCGAGAGATAAACGTTGTGATATTTACTGCCATACAGAATTGTTCTTGCATTAGGATTATTCTGAATTTTATGCTTCTTGCCGACAGGACTGTTTTTTAATGTAACCTGCAAATCGTTTCCGCCGTGGAGCACCAGAGTCGGAATATTATTGTTATCAATACTGTCACAGCTGCGAAGAACACCTGCTTTACCAAATTTCAGAAGATTGATAAGGTCAAAGAATGGGCTGAAAATTGAAAGGTCAGCTTTTGTTTTCTGTTTTGCATTATCACGGATAAGCTTGTTCATTGAATTGAAAGGAGAAAATGCGACGATTCCTTTAATATCAGTATCTTCAGCAATTGCTGAAACATTACAAACGCTGTATGCACCCCAGGAATGTCCCATAAGAAGCAATGGCATTTCTTTTAATTCAGCACTTGATTTCACAAATTCAAGTGCGTGCTTAAGGTCGATAGTTCCTTGTGCAAATCCGTTAAGCTTTTCACCTTCAGAGGTACAGGTGCCTGTATTGTCATAAGCTAAAACAAGATAGCCCTTTTGTGCAAAGTAATTGATTTCAGTTGTATATGCAAGATGACCTGCACCCATACCGTGCGAAAAAACAATAAGTGCTTTGTATGAGTCAACCTTTGCACCGCTGTAAAGAAATCCGTTAAGAGTCTGACCTTTATCTGACTTGAAAGAAACAGGCTTTGCATTGAGATTATCAAAATTTTTAGCCTTAAAATATTTGAGATTTTCGTTGCCCTCACATCTTGCGCTTGTACCTGTCATATCAATAATTTTTCCTGCAATAACAAGCAAGGCAAGACAAATAACTGCAAAAGCAATAACAAAATAAATCATAAAAGCTCTCCATTTGTATTTATTTTTGTCACTGTTTAATATTTTACCATATTTATATAATTTTGCAATATTTTCTTGCGGATGTGAGATTTGTATAGTATAATATCAGGTAACAGAAAGAGGTGGAGACGTGGATTACGGACTTAGGCTTAAAACGTTCAGATGTGCTAATGGTATGACTCAACAGCATATTGCAGATGCATTGGGAATTTCCCGTGCGGCATATTGTAACTATGAAATCGGAAGACGTTCTCCTGATGCGGACATGCTTGTGAAGCTCGCAGATTTTTATAATACATCTCTTGATGAGATGTTCAAATGCTGTACAAGCGGATGTGTGGCTGAGGAAGATGCATACGAAAACGATGTGGGTTTTGCCTATGTTTCACAGCTTTCAAAGGATGAAATTGATTTGATTGCAAAATATCGTGTGCTCAATTCTGAGGATAAGAAGGAAATAATTAAAATCACAGCCGAAAAAATGAAAAACAGATAGTTTATGGTGCTTCACAAATCAAATTGTGGAGCATTCTTTATTTATATTTGTTAGCCTTATTGACTATTTGGCTAATATTATGATAAAATATAATGACAAAATTTTTGAAAAGGTACTTTAAAATGAAAGACAATACTTACAATATGACATCTTCACTTGAAGACTATCTTGAGGCTGTGTTTATAATCTCGAAGGAAAAGGGTAATGTGCGAATTACTGATATTGCAGATTTCCTTGGTGTTTCAAAGCCGAGCGTGAACAGAGCAATTAAAACTCTTGCACAGAACGGTTATCTTGACCACGTTACCTATGGTAATATTGAAATTACTCCACAGGGAGAGAGCTACGCTGCAAATGTTCTGAGAAGACATAAGCTGATTAAGCATTTTCTTATTGATACGCTTGGTGTAGATGATAAAACTGCAGAGCACGATGCTTGTCAGATGGAGCACGTTATGAGTCCGAGTACAATTGACAAGCTTTATGAATATCTTGAAAGGCAGGATTAAGCTGTGGTAAAGATTGCTGTAATTGGTGGCGGTGCATCGGGACTTGCCTGTGCAATTGAGCTGATGCACACCGTTAAGGATAAGGATGAGGTCAGGGTTACTGTTTTTGAGAAGCTTTCACGAATCGGTAAAAAAATTCTTGTTACAGGAAACGGACGATGTAATCTGACTAATATGAACGCTGTAAATTCAGGCTTTCGCGGTGATGTTGAGTTTTCAAAAAGCGTTCTTAATAAATATACTCCTGAAAGCAATATAAAGTTTTTTAATGAATTGGGACTTTACACAAGAACAGAGGAAGAGGGCAGGGTATATCCTTTGTCAAATCAAGCATCTTCAGTTCTTGATGTGTTGCGATTTGAATGCTCAAGATTGGGAATTGAAACAGTTTGTGATTATAACGCAGTACATCTTAAATCCGTATTCAACGGAGTTGTGAATAAGCTTGTTATTAATAATCGCGACAGATTTGACTATGTTGTTGTGGCATCAGGTGGTAAAGCCGCTAAGGTTCACGGAACAGATGGGGACTCTTACGAGCTTCTTAAAATGATGGGACATAAAATCAATCCTGTTGCACCGGCTCTTGTTTCTCTTAATTGTGATGAATTTACAAAAGCACTTAAGGGTGTTCGTTCCGTATGTAAAATGGATTTGATTATTGACGGAAAAAAAGCACTTGAAAATTATGGTGAAGTTCAGTTTACTGATTACGGACTTTCAGGTATTCCCATTATGCAATTGTCACGTTTTGTCTCAATGTCACCGTCAAATGATATTTGTATAAATCTTGATGTAACACCTGATTTTACGCAGGAATCAATAGAAAATTTCTTGTTTGACCGTCGTGAATACGGTACAGGACTTTGCGAAAATCTCCTTATTGGTATTATGAATAAGCAGTTGTGCATAACTTTATTAAAGGAGTGTCATATTGCACCTAACGGAAGAATTTTCGAGCTTAAGGATAATGAAATTATGGCACTTGCAAAGCTTTGTAAGTGTTGGAAAATAAAGGTTAAAACTGCTCGCGGATTTGATTTTGCTCAGGTTACGGCAGGTGGTGCAGATTGCTCACAATTCAACCCTGAAACAATGGAATCAAAGCTTACGGAAAATCTGTTCTGCTGTGGTGAGGCACTCGATGTGGATGGGGACTGTGGCGGATATAATCTTCAATGGGCTTGGAGCTCAGGCAGAGCAGCAGGACACACCATTGGCGAAAGGATAAACAATGCTCAGAATAAGTGAAATCAAGCTTGACATTGACTGTGAGCTTCATGATATTGAAAATGAAGCTGCTAAGGTATTGAAAATAAATAAAAAAAGAATTTTAAAAACTGAAATATATAAGCAGAGCGTTGATTGTCGAAAGGGCGATGTGCGTTTTGTTTTTACGGTTGATGTGACAGTTGACGGTGATGAGGATAAAATTATCGGAAGTCTTAACAACAATCGTGTCATTAAATGCAAAAAGTACGAGTACAAAATTCCCGAATCAAACAGAAAAAGCACTTTGCCGCCTGTAGTTGCAGGATTTGGTCCTGCAGGAATGTTTGCAGCACTTATTCTTGCACGAAGCGGTCATTGTCCAATCGTAGTTGAACGCGGCAGAGATATTGATGCAAGAACTGCCGATGTTAATAATTTCTGGACAAATCGTATTCTTGACGAAACCTCAAATATTCAGTATGGCGAGGGCGGTGCAGGAACATTTTCTGACGGAAAGCTGACAACAGGCATTAAGGACAGCCGTTGCAGATTTGTTTTTGAGGAATTTGTGTCTCACGGTGCTCCCGAAGATATTCTTACAAATGCAAAGCCACATATAGGTACAGATAAACTTAAGGAAACTGTTAAAAATATCCGTGAGGAGATTATTTCCCTGGGCGGTACAATTCTTTTTGAAACTCAGCTTACAGATATTATAGTTGCAAATAAGTTTATTCACGGTGTCACCGTTACTGATAAATACGGCAAGGAAAAGGATATTGAAACTGATGCTCTTATTCTGTCAGTCGGTCATTCTGCAAGAGATACTGTTGAAATGCTTTATAACAAGGGCATCAATATGATGCAGAAACCTTTTTCAGTAGGGGCCCGTATTGAACATCCGCAGGATTACATCAATTCAATTCAGTATGGTGAATATAAGAATCATCCCAAATTAAAGGCAGCTGATTATAAGCTTGCCTGTCATCCGCCTCACGGCAGAGGTGCATATACATTCTGTATGTGTCCCGGCGGTACTGTTGTGTGTGCTTCATCAAATAAGGGCGGAGTAGTCACAAATGGTATGAGCGAATTTGCAAGAGATAAGGAAAATGCAAATTCCGCAATATTAGTAGGTGTTGAGCCTGTTGATTTTCCGACAGAGCATCCACTTTCAGGCTTTGATTTACAGCGTGATATTGAGGAAAAGGCATTCCGACTTGGCGGTGAGGATTATTCTGCACCTGCAACTCTTGTTGGTGATTTTCTCAAGTGTCAGAAATCAAGTAAATTGGGTTCAGTAAAACCGTCATTCACAACAGGTGTCACACCTGACGATATAAGCAAAGTTTTACCATCAAAAGTTGTAAATACTATGCGTGATGCTTTGGTACAGATGGATAAAAAGCTTAAGGGATTTGCATTGAATGATGCAGTGCTGACAGCACCAGAAACGAGAAGCTCATCTCCTGTGAGAATTCTTCGTGATGAATTTTATCAGACCAATATCCGTGGACTATATCCTTGCGGTGAGGGTGCAGGCTATGCAGGCGGCATTGTTTCAGCAGGTGTTGACGGTGTTAAATGTGCTGAGGCTGTGCTTTCTGACTTAACATAAAAATGTCGATTGACAAACGCATATAGTGTTGATATATTATAATATTAGGATACATTTTAACAGAAAGGAGATTATGCGATGAATTACGACAACCTTTGTATGAATTGTATGAATGAATTGTCAGGGGAAAAGCAATGCCCAAAGTGTGGCTATCATATTGATTCTCCTCAGATTTCACCATATTTACCTTTAAAAACACCGCTTGGCGGTAAATATATTGTTGGTAAGGCAGTTTCCGCAAACAGCGAGAGTATTACATATTCAGCTTATGATATTGACAGAAAAACTGCAGTTGTTATTAAGGAATTTTTGCCCGAATGTCTGGCTAACAGAGTTGATGACGGAAGGTC
>JAFTUP010000081.1 GCA_017466205.1 Clostridia bacterium | reverse complement strand
TGATACACTTCCTTGTCTACTGCTTCGAGGAACTCTTCTTTGAAGCTCCATAAAGGATATTTACAGAATCCGCTGATCTTTGTAAGACCTGTGTCTTCTGCAATTCCTGTCTGTAGGATTTCATCTGAAAACCAACAGTTGTTTGTGTCAACATATGCACAATTCTTCATTCCGAGAAACTCACCGAAGTTTAGTGTGAAGTTTGCAAACGTCATTTCTGCTCCATCTTCCATAGGGGTAAAATTCAACCTGATGTTGTGCATTCTCTCACCCATAAAATCTGTTACTTCTATAAGTCTCAAATGCGGAGTAAGTTCATACTTTTCATCGTTGAAACCTGATATTGTAAACTTTGTCTGCATAGTTTAACCTCCTGTAAATTTGCCGACCGCACATCGCTGTGCGGCCGGTATAAGATTCTACATACCGAGAATTCCCCAAAGGTATGTAGGTGCAGTAAGTACGAATATAAGACATCCGAAAAGAATTGCCGGTGCTGTCCATTCAAACTGACCGCTTTTACGATAGTCGAAGTAAGCACTGCCGAGCTTTACAAAGAAGAACACGGCGAGGATCAAGTCAAGTACAGGAAATACAACATTGTTTACAACCGACTTAATCTGTGTTCTTGCCGTTGTCCATGTGCTTTCAACTGCTCCTGACACATCGCCTGTTCCTGCTGCAAAGACAGGTACGGTGATTACTGCTAAAACTAATATTACTGCCAATAATGATAAGATTCTTTTAATCTTCATAACTTTCTTGCCTCCTTAATTCTTTGGCGCTATGTGCCAATCTTCGAATAGGTTTCCAACAAGGTTGAGCGAAGCTGTTTTGTTCACTCTGAGCATTCCTGCAGGAGTCCAGGCATCATACACCATCGTGTATGTCTTGTAGGCTCCGTCAGGGAACCACACAGGAGTAAAATGCGACCTGCTCTTATATGTCGAATACCTGTTTTCTTTGAATTGGAAGGTTGACCTGTAGCTTTGTACATTTCTGTCAAGCACCCTGAAATATGTACTGTATTCAAATTCAGGGAAGAACATTTGGGTTGTCTGAGCTTGTGTGTATGCTCTTACAGGAGCATTGGTGTCTATTCTGCATTCTAAGGATGTATCAAAGCCATAACCTGATTTCATTCTGTTTCCGCTTGCTGTCGGAACTTTTGAATTCGGTGATATGCTTTGATTTGCATCTAAGGTTGCATGATAGCGGTTAAAAGTAAAGTCATACCAACCGTTATCTACCCACTGTCCGTTATCTACCCAATGTGTTCCTGTCCACTCCCAATTCGGAATCCATTCCCAATACTCATGCCACGATGCTGACCATACTCCCCAAGACAAAGTCTCAGTTTCTGTTTGCACCGGAACATTCGGCAATTGGTAAAGGTCGTTTCTGTCATTTGCTTTCGGATCAGGCGGTTCATTATCTACAATCTCCTCGATTACTGCTCTTGCGGTTCTCGTTCTTCCACCTACTGTTACACGGATTGTTACTTCGCCGGGTTCGTCTGGTGTGTGCCATTTCACCCACACGATTTGTGATTCATCTTCAGGAATTACGATGTCTTCGACAAGGTAGTTATTTCCGTCAATGACAAATCTGGCAGATAGCGGATTGTCAGGATTGTATTCCTGATCTGCCGTAACCCTTATGGAAGTTATAACATCGGTGTCTGTTCTGTAAGCATACTGCGGTCCTGCAGGATTTCCGTTTCCCACTCCATACATCCAACCGAAACCGTACCACCAATCATCTTCTGCTGGATCAGGTGTTTCTATGGATTCTTCAGGGATAGGCTCCTCTGTAAAATGCACTACACCGAGTCCGAGATAATTGATAATCGTATCGTTGGATACATTCTTTGTGGTTGTTCCTGTCCATGCAGGATAACCGAGTTCAGCTCTTTCCAAGAACATTGCAAGAGGCAGGTTCTTGTGAGTAAGGCTCACCATCTTAGATCTAAGCCCACCGCTTAACATCTGGTCATACAATGCAGCCTGATGCGCACTCATAGCGAAGTAATTTCCGTTAAACAAAAAATACGCCACAGGCTCAATTAAGATCTTGTACTGACCATTAATGAGTGTGTCGTATTCTATTCCGGTTGTATTCGCTACAAGCTGTACCGCATATTCACTGCAAAAATACCGCTTAATTTCGTCTATGCTTGCCGAACTGCTCCCTGATGAGATAATTCTCGGCATAGAGATTGTCGGTCTTATAACCGTGTAATCGGCGGCTTCAAGCACGAGTGAAACCTCGCCATTCCTGTATCTGAGTTTACTATAGATACCGAATGTATAGACACTGTCACGGAGGTTGATGTTGGTCATATCAAACGACTGTGATACCTGCGCTCCGTCAGATGCCCGGACTACAGTTACCCTGACACCTTCCTCGCCGGGTATCCATTTATTCGTTGATGTACCTGAACCCATACCACCGCCGCCATTGTCTATATTGCCTTCGCCTACTGCAAATGCACAGATTGATATACTAAACAGCATCACTGCTGTAAGTACCAAAACTATGAATTTCTTCATGGATTTTCTCCTTTCTGCCTATTTTTAGGCACAAAAAAAGAGGCGGTCAGTCTATGTGATAAGTTCACACAAACTGACCGCCTAATCTGATTTTGATATTTTATTACATTGTCATCTCCATCCCTTCATCGTTGTTCATTTCCGGATTATCTTCTGTGAAGAAGTCATCAAGACTCTCAATGCTATGGTCATGTAATTCTTCTTTAGTCATTCCAAAGTGACCATGCAGGGTAAGGAATAGATCCTTGTCATTTTTGATATGTTCACAGATCCATTCAAACATTTTATCGTATAATTCATTCTTTCGTTCAGGCGATATATTTCCGGTTTCATTTTGTACCTTTATATATCCGTCAAGCCTGTTCGGAACATAATCAGAAAGCCATGTTCCTCCGAACTGTGCATGTGTCTGTAATCTCCACATTGCAAGCTTACCCATGTCTATCTTATCATCTTTACCGAACTTGAAGAGCAGATTGGTTAGTCCGTCATGTTCGAACTTGGTTACATCTTCAAGTCTTGTTCCGTCTTTAAGAATTCCGACTTCAGTGAGCATTTCATTAACTCCGTCTATCCATTCTTCAACTTCTCCGCCACAGCCCTGAAAGACGATGCCTTCTTCATCATGCATTGTTCTTAAGACCTGCGCATCGACTACTTTTACCTCTACAGACTTATTAATCGAATTGCCTTCGTTCAGTTTACTTTCCATGTCGTACTCTTCGTTCTCTTTAATAAATCTTTCGGCAAATTTCGGGAACCTGCTTTGAAGCTCTTCCACGGATAATTGTTTATCTGCATATTCGCCATACACGATTTCATCAAGGATGTCTCTTGATTCTTCATCCGTCAGTTGCACAAAGGATTGCTTGAAATCACCTGTCATTTGTTCAACGATACGCATTCCAGCATATCCAAGCAACTCGAATTCATACCAACCTTCGATTGGCTCTCCTGCCTTTTCAGCAAGGATTTCGGGATTCTTCATAGTTTCAAGATATATTTCCTTGCCTTGGGCTATCAGCCAATTTCTAAAGTCTGTGAATCCGTCATCTGTGAGCATTTCGTGGTTCATTAAGTTACCCACACTTGCCACTCCGTCTAATCCGGCAGCTCTGTGATAAGTATCAAATATTCCGCAGTAGGATTTAACCTCATCAAGAGAAAGGCCTGAGAGCCTTCCTTCGAGATATTTTGCCATACCTTTGATATTATCCTTGCATGCTTCTCTTGATTCATCTATGAGCTGCCAGAACATTTCCTTGTTCATACTCTACCTCCTTAATCCATCGAACCGACCATCTTGTTGATGTCGCCATTAGAGACTCCTGTTTGGGTTTTTGTCTGCCCTGCTTTTTCTACATATCCGAAGCCTTCAATGTAGACCTTTCCGCTTGATGATGGGTTCTTGTTTGAATGTGGTGTTACGTTATTGTTAGGTTTTTCTTCTATTACGGTTTGCTCCTTTGTGTATGTAGGAGGTTGTTCGGGATTGGTGTAGCTGCCCTCTGATTTTGGTTTCTCCGGCGGTGTAGTTGGTTTTTGCTCGATTGGTTCGTTTATTTGCACTTCTGCCATCACCTTATCGCCTGTTTCCTCATCAACAATCTCCTTATACTCAGGTGCTTTTTCCCTTTCGGTCCTGATATCAATCACAACCTCCGGCTCTTTTGATTCTTCTTTGTTTTCGATTGCCACGAGCTTTGACATATCAGGGGGATTCCCCTGATATATCATCACTCCGACTGCGGTTAAGACCGCCAATGTAACCACTGTTATTAAAGCGATTTTTGTTTTCTTTTTCATTGCGTTCACTCCTTCTCATATATAACTTTTCTTCCATATGTGATTCT